>CAZXOC010000022.1:20161-43064 GCA_964642165.1 uncultured Planctomycetaceae bacterium
TCTGCCGCCGTTGGACGTTTAGCGGCGGGCCTTGGCCCGCGCGTCCCCCCCGCGAAAGGGCGGAGACACGGCCGGCAAGCGGGCCCGCTAAACGGCGCGCCGGGGTCCGTCTGCCGCCGTTGGATGTTTAAGCGAGAACTCGGCGTGGCGCGCTTCCATCTCGAGTGGCTTGCGAAAAGACAAGACTGGCGGAGCCTTCTCAAGTGGCCTGCCCCGAGTGCTGCAGCAACCTGAATGAGAGTCGGGCAAACGCACTCTCCGCATGCTCCGAAAGGCAAGGCGGGACCGAACCCGCAGGACGCCACGCGCGGAGAAGGACAACAGCCGCTGGTGCAGCGGCGGCCCACGAACTGGAAGGACGCAGATGAAGACCGCACATTGGCTGTTGGGCCTGCTGGCCTGTGCTCTGTGCTCGGATGCGATCCCCGCGCGGGGAGGGTCCGTGCTTCCGGGCGTGACGGGATTCGGCCTGGACACGCGCGCGGGGCAAGGCGGCAAGGTGATCCGCGTCACGAATCTCGACGCGGCGGGGCCGGGGTCGCTCCGCGCGGCGCTGGAGGCCGACGGGCCTCGCATCGTCGTCTTCGAGGTGGGCGGCGTGATCGACCTCGACAGGAAGTCGCTGTCGGTCCTGAAGCCGTTCCTGACCCTCGCCGGGCAGACCGCCCCCTCGCCGGGGATCACGATCATCCGTGGCGCCCTGACCATCACGACGCACGACGTGCTGGTACAGCACATCCGCGTGCGACCCGGCGATGCGGGGCGCCCGAAGCGAAGCGGCTGGGAGCCCGACGGCATCTCCGTCTACGGAGCCGATGCGTACAACGTGGTGATCGACCACTGCTCGGTCAGTTGGGCCGTGGACGAGAACCTCAGCGCCTCCGGTGCCCGAACTGCCGGGCCGAAAGCCACGGCGCGCCGTGTGACGTTCAGCAACTGCATTATCGCCGAAGGCCTGCACGACTCCTCCCACAGGAAGGGGCCGCATTCGAAGGGGTCGTTGATCCATGACTTCTGCCAGGACATCGCCGTCATCGGCAACCTGTATGCTCACAACGACAACCGGAACCCCTACTTCAAGGCGTACTGCACGGGGGCCATCGTCAACAACGTGATCTACAATCCCGGCCGAGCGGCCATCAAGCTGTCGTACGCCCCGCGCGAATGGCGGGAGGCCAAGATCCGCCCCAGCAACGCCAGGGCGAGCGTGGTCGGCAACGTGCTGCTCCACGGCCGCAACACCATGAAGGGCCTCGCGCTGGTCGAGCCGCTGGGCGATGCGTACATGAAGGACAACCGGGCCCTCGATCGTGAAGGCAAGCCGGCGGCGCTGACTCGGGGCAAGATCACCGTTCTCCGCGAGAAACCGGCGTGGCCCCAAGGGCTCCGTGCTCTGCCCGCCGCCGCCGTCCTCGAGCACGTCCTCACCCGCGCGGGCGCCAGGCCACGCGATCGCGACGACGTGGACGCCCGCATCGTCCGCGGTGTCCGCGATCGCAAAGGGCAGATCATCGACAGCCAGGAGGACGTCGGCGGCTACCCCAAGGTCAAGATGACGCGGCGGAAGCTGGACCTGCCCGCGGGCGACATCGAGGCCTGGCTGCGGCGGCTCGCCTCCAAGCTGGAGCAGCCCGCCAAGAACGTGCGGCCTGCGCCCACACGCGGAACGCCTCCCTCGCCGCTCTGAACCTCGGCCGCGCGTGCGAGCGGGGCCCTCCTGATTGGGCGAGCGTAGAGCGCGAGAGAGGGGTACGCAGTGGCCCCCGATCGTCGCGGAGCCGGTACGTTTGTGCGATGGCGAACACTGAACTGGACGTCAGACGCGGGGCATTGCACAAGGAATGGGGCATGATCGTACCGGTAGTAGTACATCGTTGGCGCCGCGCACAGCCCGGTCGCGGACAGGGGGCGGCGGGCCTCGGCCGGGCGGTTTCCTTCCGGCGCGGCGGCCGGTAGAGTATCCCGCCATGGGCGTCTGGCTGACCATGCTGGCCTCGCCGTGGTGGGTGGAGCTGCCGCAGCGGCTGGGGAACATCTTCTACTTCATCGTGCTGCCGGTCCTGCTGCTGGCGGCGATCGGCTACGGCATCCAGCGTGCCCTCGGCCTGGACATGCCGACGCTGAAGCGGCTGAACTTCTACTTCGTCATCCCGGGGGTGATCTATTGCAGCCTGGTCGAGTCGCGGCTGACGGGCGGCGACGTGGCGACGGTGGTGGGCTTCGCGCTGGCCATGCAGGCGGGCGTGGGCGGGCTGACGTACCTGGCGGCCGTGCTGCGACGCGTGCCGCGGGACCGGCGCAACGCCCTGGTCATGACGACGATCTACTACAACTCGGGCAACTTCGGCCTGCCGCTTCAGGAACTGGCCTTCCGCGGGGTGGGGCTCGGCGCCTGGGCGCGGTCGCTTCAGGTCTTCGTGATGGTCACGCAGAACTTCACGAGCTTCACGATCGGCGTGGCGCTGGCGGCGGGGGGGCGCAGGCGGCAGTCGCTGAAGCAGGTGCTGCTGCACGTGGCCAAGCTGCCGCCCGTCTACGCGCTGCTCGCGGCGGTGGTGACCATCCAGGCGCGCCACCTGCTGGGCGACCACGCCGGGAGCGTCGCCGAGGCCGTCGAGCCGTTCTGGAAGACGCTGACGTACGTCAAGAACGCCTTCATCGCCGTGGCACTGTGCACGCTGGGAGCGCAGCTCGGCACGGTGCAGCGCCGCGGCCGCACCGGCGACGGCCCCAAGTACCCCGTGACGCTCAGCGTCTTCCTGCGCCTGCTGATCGGCCCGGCGGTGGGGCTGGCGCTCGTGTATGCCTTCGGCCTGCGCGGGTCGCTGGCCCAGATGCTGCTGATCAGCACCGCCAGCCCGACGGCCGTCAACTGCATGCTGCTGTGCCTGGAGTTCGACAACCATCCCGACTTCGCCGCCCGGGCCGTGTTCTACTCCACGCTCCTGGCGCCCGTGACGGTGACGCTGGTGGTGTTCCTGGCCCAAAGCGGGCTTCTGCCCGGCGGATGAAGTCCACGGATTGCGCGGATTTCGCAGATCGCACGGGCCGTTGAGGGCGATCCGTGGCATCGGTGAAATCTGCGGACACGAATCCGCTGCGGTCCGGGCGATTGCGTGTATAGGAGACATCCGTGGGACGCAAGACCGTCGTGAGCATCGAGGGCGAAGGAGTAGGCAAACCATGTGGACTGCGTGCCTGGGTATTCTGACGATGGTTGCCGCGGACGCTGCCGGGGCCGACGGAGCCACCGGACGCACGGCGACGCTTCGAGGCGAGGTGGTGGACGCCGAGACGGGCAAGGCGCTGCCGGCGAGGCTCTACATCCGTTCGGCAGCCGGCCGATGGTTCCACGCCAAGCCGGCATCGCCCAAGGGCTCGGCCGTGCCGTACTCCAAGGAGCGCTTCCGGACCAGCGTCGAGGTGCACACCACGCTGTCCGCCCATCCGTTCGCCGCCGACCTGCCGCCCGGCCGCTACACCCTGACGGCCGTGCGCGGCAAGGAGTACCTGCCGGCCGAGAAGACGGTCGCCGTGGGCGACAAGCCCGTACAGGTGACGCTCGCCCTTCGGCGGTGGATCGACATGGCGGCAGCGGGGTGGTACAGCGGCGACACGCACGTGCATCGCTCCGTCGCGGAGCTCCGGAACGTGCTCCCGGCCGAGGACCTGAACGTCGGCCTGCCGCTGTCGTACTGGGTGACCGAGTCGGGCCGCTCGCCGGCCAAGGGCGGCGCCAAGGGCGTTCGCCCCGAGCCGATTCGGGTCGACGCGACGCACGTGATCTACCCGCTGAACACGGAGTACGAGATCTTCCGCACGGCGGGCAGGCGGCACACGCTGGGCGCGGTGATGATCCTGGGCCACACGAAGCCCTTCGAGATCGGCGTCCCGCCGGTGGGGCCCGTCGCCGAGGCGGCGCGCCGCCAGGGGGCGCTGCTGGATCTCGACAAGCACTCCTGGCCGTGGTCGATGATGCTGGTGGGCGTCATGAAGGTCGACCTGTTCGAGTTGGCCAACAACCACGTCTGGCGGACGCGGTTCGGCTTCCGCAAGTGGGGCATCGAATACGCCCCGGCCTACATGAAGCTGGAGCGTGACGAGGGCGGCCTGACGGAGTGGGGCTGGATCGACTTCGGCTTCCAGAGCTACTACGCGCTGCTGAACTGCGGTTACCGCATGCGGCCGTCGGCGGGGACGGCGTCCGGCGTGCACCCCGTGCCGCTGGGCTTCGGGCGGGTGTACGCCCACGTGCCCGGCGAGTTCACCTTCCGCACGTGGCTCAAGGCCCTCGGCGCCGGACGCAGCTTCGTCACGACCGGACCGATGCTGATGGTGCAGGTCGACGGGCGCATGCCGGGCTCGGCGATCCGGCTGGCGGCCGGGAAGGAGGCGCCGCTTCGCGTGACGGGGCGGGCGGCGAGCGCGCGGCCGCTTCGGACCATCGAGATCGTCGCCAACGGCGAGGTCGTCCGGCGGATCGCCCCGGCCAACCGCAAGACCAAGCAAGGCGGATACGACAGCGCGATCGACGCGGGCGTCGAGCTGGACGGCTCGGGCTGGATCGCCGTCCGCGCGTTCGAAGACCGCCCGGACGGGCGCATCCGTTTCGCCCACAGCAGCCCCGTGCACGTGGAGCGGCCCGGGCGCCCCCTGCGGCCGCGGCGCTGCGAGGTGCAGTACCTGGCCGGCTCCGTCCGGCGAGAGTTGACGCGTAACCGCGAGGTCCTCGCGCCGGAGGCCTTGGCCGAGTACCGCAAGGCCCTTGCGGCGTACGAGGCGCTGCTGTCGACGGCGCGGTAGGGGCCGCTGCCGCCGGCCGGGCTTGACCGCGGGACGGCGGGCGGACTACCATTCCGCGGTTCGACGTGCACGTTCCGGAGGCGGGTGCATGCAGATCCGCTCGTATAAGCTGTCGAAGCTGGAGATGGGCGACTTCACGCTGGCGGGCTACAGCGTGGCCGGCGAGGAATCCGTCATCCTCGCCCCGGAGTTGGACTGCGCGTTCGACATCGGCAAGTGTCCGCGCGAGGCGCTGACGGTCAACCACGTGCTGTTGAGCCACGGGCACATGGACCACGCCGCGGGGCTGCCGTATTACTTCGCGCAGCGCGACTTCCAGGGCATCGCCACCGGCACGGCGCTGGTGCCGGCGGCGCTGGTGCGGCCGCTGGAACGCCTGATGGTCGCCTGGGGCGCCGTGGAGGGGCACGTGCCCCCGCACCGGTTCGTCGGCATGGAGCCGGGCGACGACTACGAGATCCGCCGCGGACTCGTGGCGCGAGCCTTCCCCACGCGCCACCTGCCCGGCTCGCTGGGCTTCGCCGTCATCGACGTGCGGCAGAAGCTTCGGCAGGAGTACCTGGCCCTGACGGGACCGCAGATCGTCGAGCTGAAGAACAAGGGCGTCCAGATCACCGACCGCGTCGAGTACCCGCTGGTGGCCTTCCTGGGCGACACGGGCCCGGCCAGCTACGCCGATCTGCCCTACGTCGCCCGGGCGCGGGCGCTGCTGATCGAGTGCACGTTCTTCGACAAAGAGCACGTCCGGCGTGCCCGCGCCGGGAAGCACCTGCACGTCGGCGACCTGCCCGGCGTGCTGGAAGGGATGGCGTGCGAGCGGATCGTGATCATCCACGTGACGCGGCGGACGAACATGGCCGCGGCGCGGAAGATCCTCCGCAAGACGCTGCCGAAGGACGTTCTCGACCGCATCACGTTCCTCATGAGCCGCCGGCACATCGAGGAGGACTGACGCGCGGGGTCCGGCCGGGGGCCGGGCTCACACCCGAGGCAGGCGGACGAAGAAGGTGGTGCGCTTCTCGGGGCTGCACGTCGCCCAGACGTCTCCGCCGTGCCGGCAGGCGATGCTGCGGGCAATGGGCAGCCCGAGTCCTGCGCCGCGGCGCTGTCCGCCGCGCCGGTCCCGGGCGCGGTAGAATCGGTCGAACAGGTGGGGCAGCTCATCGGGTGCGATCCCCCCGCCGTCGTCCTGGATGGCGACGGTGCAGGCAGCGTCCGGACCGAGGTCCAGGCGGACGTGAATCCTGCCTTCCGACGGGCCGTACTTCACGGCGTTGTCCAGCAGGTTCCGGAACAGCCCCGCCAGGAGCTGCTCGCTGCCTCGGACACGGCAGGGCGAGAGGTGCTCGCAGACGATCCGGTAGGCGTTGCGCGTGCCCTGGACCGCATTGAGCTTCCCGGCCAGGCCACGCAGCAACTCGTCCAACGCGAGGTCCTCCATATCGGACAGCCCATCTTCTTCCAGCCGCGCCAGCAGCAGCAGTTGCTCGAGGAGGGACTCCAGTCTTTCCAGGTCCTCCAGCGTCTCGTCGATGGCCTGTTCGTACTCGGCGGGGCTTCGGCGGGCCGACCGCGCCAGCTCGAGCGTGCTCCGCACGACGGCCAGCGGTGTCCGCAACTCGTGGGAGGCGTCGGACGTGAACTGCTTGAGCCGTCGAATCGCCACGTCCAGTCGCTCAAGAAGGCGGCGGGTCTCGGCCACAAACGGCCGCAGCTCCCGGGGGACGCGCACTTGCTGCAGGTTGTCGGGGCGCAGGTTGTCGTGGCTCAGGCGTGACAGCGACCAAGCGACCTGGCGGATGGGACGCAGGGCACGGGATACAAGCCATGCCCCGGCAGCCGTGCCGATCAGAATCGAGCCGATCCCGACCCCCAGGAGGGCCCAGAAGACCTCCGTGAGCCTTCGGTGCTCGTAGCTGCTGGGGTGGGCCACGATGACGTTGACGGTCCGCTGTCCCGTCGCGTGGCGCAGCCATAGGAGGCGAAAGTGCTTCTTCTTCTCCCGGGCATCGAACTCGACGGTCTCGCCGGTCTGGGGCGCCGTGGCCGTGGGCGGCTCCCAAAGGAAGCGGGCCTTCTTGCCGCCGGGAGGCACGCTGGCTACGAGGTCGTCGTCCCGGCCCTCGAACCAGACCCGGTAATGCGTCCCCGTGCCGCGCCAGGGGCTTTCCGTAATGAGGCGCAGCTCGGCTTGGAGCTCCTGGGGGCTTCGGGGCTCATCGAGCTGGGTGAGCACGCCCCTGGCCATGATCCGCAGCATCCGATCGAGATGCCCGAGGTAGACGGCGCGGAGCTGCACGTATGCGATCGCACAGGCGGCGCCGACGGTCAGGCAGACGACGAGGCTGAGCTGGAGCGAGATTCGCCACGTCAGGGAAAGCCGGCTCATTGCGCCTCTCCGGTCAGGACGTAGCCCTGCCCTCGCACCGTCCGGATGCAGGAGGTGCCGAAGCGCCTCCTCAGGGCCGACACGTAGACCTCGACGACGTTGGAGAACCGTTCGGCGTTGAAGTCGTAGAGGTGCTCGATGATCTGCTCCTTGGAGACGACCTCCCCGGCTCGCAGGACGAGGTACTCCAACAGCCGGTACTCCATGCCGCGTAGTTGGTGCTCCTTGCCGCGGCAGGCGATGCGGCGCGTCGCCGTGTTGATCTGGAACTCGCCGGCAGTCAGGACCGGGGCAGCGTGGTTGTAGGATCGGCGAATGAGCGCGCGGCAGCGCGCGACCAGTTCGGCGATCTTGAAGGGCTTGGTGAGGTAGTCGTCGCAGCCCGAGTTCAGGCCGTCCACGATCTCCTCGGTGGACATCCTGGCGGTCAGGGCGAGCACGGGCGTGTCCAGGCCTTCGGCCCGGAGGCGGCGGAGGATGTCCAGCCCGTCGATATCCGGGAGCATGAGATCCAGAACGATCAGGTCGTAGGGATTGGACAGGGCCATGTGGAGCCCGTCGGTCCCATTGGCGCACACATCGACTGCATACGCAGCCTGTGTTCTCAGGATCCGGGCGACATTGCGCGCCAATCGCGCCTCGTCCTCGATGATCAGCACGCGCATCCGAGCGCCCTCAGAAGGTGATCGCAACACCCTATGGTACTCGCCCGGCCGGCTGCCGGGCCAGGATTACCAGCCGTGGGCCGCGCCGGCTCGGCGTCGGTTCCCACCGCCCGTCGATCGCTTCCGCGCATCGGTAGCTCGGCCTACGGTGGAATCCACCGTGCGCGGAAGGTCCTCCTGGACTCGTCGCGGAGGTGCTTGTTCAGGCATGCCGTTTGCCGTTCGGGTTGCTCGCCACCGCAACCTGAGTGGGCGATCAGACCTGGGCCTGCCAACGTCACGACAAGGAGCGAACAGGTCGCGCCCCATGCCCGGTCCCGCGTCATTCCGTGCTTCCCTGGTTGGCCTTGGTGGCCCTTCCGTCGCCGCGGGGCCGGGTGCGCTTCGCCGTTCTGACGGCGCTGATCGGCTGTGCGATCAGGCGTTCCACGTCGGCCGCGGCCGTATGATAGGCCTCCAGAGCGTCAATCTGCCGCATCTTCGCTCTGAACAGCGTTCGCTGGGCCTTCAGGAGCTGGAGATCCGTGACGGCGCCCCCTTCGAGGCCCCGGCGAGCAGTATCGACGGCTTGCTGGGCGGCGGGCAGGACCTCCCTCTGCAGCAGGACCGCCTCTTGGTGCGAAGCCGACAACGTCTGATGCATCTCGCGAAGGGCGGCAGCGGCCGCCATGATGGCGGCCCGTCGTTGGTAGGCTGTCTTGATGCGCTTGAACCGAGCCTCGCGGATGCCGCCTTGATTGCGATCGAAGATGGGCAGCGATACCTCCAGCGCGACCGAGTACCCATGATCTCCCGTGTCTTCGAGCCTTCTCGCGCCGACGAGCACCCGCAGGTCGGGAATACTGCTGGCCTTCTCCGATTCGAGGGCGAACTGCCGCATGCGGGCCTCCGTTTCCCAGCGGGCCACATCAGGATTGTCCGCAATCCGTTCCAGAAGCTGTTCCATCGTGGGAACTTCCGTCAGGGTCAAGTCCTCCAGTTCGCCGGCCACTTGCTGGAACTTGGGCTTCTCGGCGTCCCAGCAGCCGGCCAGAACGCCTCGAGCAGCCTCCATGGCTCGCCTAGCCCGTTCCAGGTCGATCCGGCTGGTCCCCAGCGCGATCCGGGCCTCGTTTGCCTCCAGCCCCGACCCCGCGCCGCCTTGGACACGTCTGGCGACCAATGACATAACGTGTTCGGCCAGATCGCGCATTTCCTGCGCCGCCGCAAGGCGCTTCTCGGCCACCAGAACGGCCACGAACGCCTTAGCGGTCTCGGCGAACACGTCGAGACGCTTCGTCTCCCAATCCCACCCGCACAGGGCGGCCTCGGACCGGGCAGCCCGACGGCGTTTGGAGGCCTTCCTGCCCAACTCGATGACTTGGCTCAGACGCAGGCTCTGCTCGGAGTCTTTCGTGCCCTCGAACTTGCCCGTGCCGCCGAAATCCTCCATTTGGACCCGGACCTCCGGGTTCGGCGTGAGGCCCGCCTGCAAGGCCTTGGCCTCCGCGGCGCGCACCTCCCACGAGACGGCTGCCAACCCCGAATTCCTTGCGAGGGCAAGGGCCAGCGCACGGCGCAGGGTAAGCGTACCGGTGGGTTCTTCCACGCCGAGGGATGGGGCCTCCGGCTGCGCCGAGTCGCGGCCGGGGCGGAATGCACGTACGTCTCGGCCAAGCGGGCGAGGCGGCGGCCACAACGGCTCGACATGCCCCTCGGAGCATCCGATCATGCCCAGCACTGCGAGGAGGGCGACAGCCGCCGAGCGTTCAGAAAGCGGCGCACGTTTCGGGTGCATGGCACACTCCAGCGCCTGTTCGCTGACACGGGTCCAGCCGCGGGTAGAATGCGGCTTCCGATCTCAGTTCGGCACCGACGGAATCCGCGCGACCCGGGTCGCGACGGTCTCGGCCTCTCCATGACTCGATGTTCACGAGCGAGACCTGGTTTCTCCTCGACACTGCCCACCCGGGCGCGGCCGTTGGCTAGCGTCGCCGCACCCAGACCAGCTCGCCGGGGCTCAGTTTCATCCCGGGAGGGATGCCGACCAGGAAAGGCCGGCCCCACATGGGGACCCGGGGGTTCGGCCATAGCTGCTGCGGAATGCGCTCCACAGTCGGGGCGACGGCCACCGCCCGAGACCGCCCGATTCGGAAGGGTCGCGTGCGCGTTTTGATCTCCATGAGGGCCCCTTCGCGGAGCTCGGCCATCTGATGTTCACTGGCGTACGCGACGATCTCGCTGGCCTGGATCTCCGCTACGGCCAGGATCGGCTCGCCCGGCGCGACGACCTCGCCTGCGCGGCGCAGGACGCCTTCGCCGGGGCGGCGCAGATCGGCGTTTCCCCCGGTGGGTTGTATCTCGGTGACAACGCCGTCGAAGGGAGCCCTGAGGACCGTCTCCGCACGCTGGGCTTCCAACTCCGCGATCAGTCCTTCCTGGACCTTGATCGCCTTGCGCAAGTGGTCGAGGTCGATCGCCTTGGAAGGTGACACGGGGATGTGACGGGCGAAGTCCTCCTCGCGTTCCTGGGACGTCTTCTCCTCTGCCTCCAATCGCTTGAGCAGGTTTTCGTCCTCGCGGATCTTCGCCGCGAGCGACTCGTACGCAACCTTGGCCCTGTCCAGCTCGATCGCCGGGAGAGCGTTGTCGTCCACCAGCTTCGAGGCGTTTTTCACTTCCAGTGCCAGGCCCCTCAGAAGGGCCCGGTCCGCTGCGAGCGTGGTCTTCAGCTGCAGGATGTCGACCGTCAGTTGGGCAACGTCGTTGGCGAAGGCGCGGCGCTCCGCCTCCCATCTGGACCGACGGTTCTCCACGTCGGCGCTGAGTACCGATCTCGCCTGCTTGTATTCGGCTTGCAGACGTTCTATCTCCGCGGAGATCGTCAGGATCTCGGCGACCAGGAGCTCGTCATCCATCACGGCCACAACTTGGCCCTTTGAGACCCGGTCGAAGAGCCGAACGGGGATACTCTCTATCCGGCCGGCATAGGCCGCCGAGACCTGGGAGACGCGCCCGCGGGCCACACCGACGACGCTCGATGACTGCGAGGGATGATGACTCCACAGCCAGAGCGTCAGGGCCAACATGGAGCCGAAGACCAGCAGCGGGAAGGTCCTACGGCGGACCCGGCGCCAGTGCTGGCTCCGGGAGATCGGGATGGGACGGGACTTCGCCACGGGTCAGCTCTTCCGTTCGTCTGCCCTGTGGTACAACAACGCGTAGGTCATTCCTTGGCGCTTCCGCAACTCGTCGACCAGCTCGTTGCCCTGCGTGTCTTGCAGGAGGCTCCGGAACTCAGCACCTGCAAGGACCGTTAGCCGAGCGGCGTGGCCGCAACGGCGCCCGGACCGGGCCACCGTAGTGTCGCCTTTCGAACCTGAAGCCAAGCTGAAACGGCGCGGATTTCTTCCGCTGTGATCGCATCGGGAGCGCCCGGCGCGTGGGCGTGGGCGGGACCCGCGAGGAGTTCGGGCGCAGCGACGCCGGATGTGGTATGATCTGAGGATGGCGCCGGGATCGCCCAGGCATGGCCTGGCCCCCCGGCGGATTTCCGCAGGTGATTGGGACCAGGGAGACGCCCATGTTTGAGACACTGGACAAGGTGCTGCTGGCGGGGCTCGGCGCGCTGTCGATGACCCGCGAGAGGGCGGAGAAGATCTTCGACGAGTACGTCTCGCGGGGCGAGGCCGAGCGCGGCAGCCGCTCCGGCTTCGTCAAGGAGCTGCTCGACCACGCCGAGAAGTCGCGCCGGGACTTCGAGAAGCTCGTCTCCGGCCAGGTGCAGACCGCGGTCAAGAAGCTCAGCCTCGCCTCGCAGGACGACCTCCGCCGCCTGGAGAAGAAGCTCGACCAACTGCTCAAGAAGGAGCAGTAGCCCTTGCCCTACCGGAGACTCGGCCTGTACCGGACCGTCGAGCACGTCCGGCGGTACCGGCACATCGCGGCCGTGCTGATGAAGTACGGCTTCGAGGAGGTCGCCGGTACGCTGGGCCGGCGCCTGTCGCTCCGCTTCCGCCGAGGCGCAGCGCCGCAAGAGGGCAAGGACGGGCGAAGCCGCCCGGAGCGCGTGCGCCTGGCCCTCCAGGAGCTCGGGCCGACCTTCATCAAGCTCGGGCAGCTCCTCAGCACGCGCCCGGACCTCATTCCGGCCGAGTACGTCGCGGAGCTCGAGCACCTCCAGGACCGCGTCGCGCCGGAGCGGTTCGCCAAGGTCCGCGCCGAGATCGAGCGTCAGCTCGGCGGGAAGCTGGAGGAGGTCTTCGCGCAGTTCGACGTGAAGCCGCTCGCGGCGGGGAGCATCGCCCAGGTCCACCGCGCCACCACGCGCGAGGGCGAGCAGGTGGTGGTGAAGGCCCGGCGCCCGGGGATCGTCGAGGTCATCCGCACGGAGTGCGAGATCCTGGAGAACCTGGCCGGGTTGGCGGTGTCGGCGTTCTCGGACCTGGAGATCCTGGACCCGCAGCGGATGGTGCACGAGTTCGCGACGGCGGTGATGAAGGAGGTGGACCTGGCGAACGAGCGGCGGAACCAGCAGCGGTTCTACCGCGCGTTCGCGGACGACGCGACGGTGCACATCCCGAAGGTGTACGAGGCCTACTGCGCCGAGGGCGTGCTGACGATGGAGTACATCGACGGCATCCGCCCGGGCGACCACCAGGCGATGCGCCGCGCCGGGCTGGACCCGAAGGTCCTCGCCAAGCGCGGCGCGGAGTTCAGCTTCCGCCAGATCTTCGAGCTGGGCTTCTTCCACGCCGACCCGCACCCGGGGAACTTCTTCTTCCTGCCGGACAACGTGGTCTCGCTGCTCGATTTCGGGCAGGCGGCGTGCCTGACCAGCCGCGACCGCCTGCTGCTGCGCGACTACCTGCTGTCCGTCGTGGATCGCGACGTGGCGGCGATGGTCCGGACCCTCCAGCGCAAGGGCATGCTCGGCGACGAGACGGACCGCAACGCCTTGATGCGCGACGCCGAGGAGATGCTCGAGACGTACTACAGCGTCCCGCTCCGGGAGATCAACATCCGGCAGGTCATCACCGAGACGTTCGACCTGATCCGCCGCCACCGCATCCGCGTGCCCGCCGAGTTCACCCTCATGCTCAAGAGCATGATGACCATCGAGTCGTTCGCCCTCTCGCTGGACCCCGACTTCGACGTCATCGCCTACGTCAAGCCCTACGCTGCCCGCTTCAAGAGACAGCTCCTCGACCCGCGACGGATGGTGGGCGAGCTGCACCGGGGCCTTCGCGGCCTGCGCCAGATGCTGGCCGACCTGCCAGAGGACCTCGACGCGATCGTCGGGCGCCTGCGCCGGGGGCAGTTCCAGATGCGGGTCCACCACGAGCACCTGGAGAACCTCGTGCACATGCTCGACCGCAGCTCGAACCGCATCAGCTTCGCGCTGATCATCGCGGGGCTGCTGATGGCCTCGAGCATGCTGGTCTCGCAGAGCGGCGAGGTGGTCGGGCTGGTGCGCCTCCAGACGCTCGGCATGCTGGGCTACGTGGCGGCCGCCGTCATGGGCATTTGGCTGCTGATCTCCATCATGCGAAGCCGGCGACTGTGACGATAGGGGACAAGGCACGGGGCACGGGCGCCGCTTCGGCGCCGATGCGCTTCGAGGTATCGGCAATTGCGCTTGATGCGCGAGGGCGACGAGGCTAGACTGATCGCATTGCCGGCGAGTCCCTGCGCGGTGCGGGGGCTCTTTCGGCGTGTCGGCCGGATGGTCCGGCCACCCGTCTGCCGCGGGCGGTTCGCGGCAGCCGTGGCGCCCGGCCCGCCGGGACCGGTCCGCATCGGGCCGGCGGCGGGCGAGCTCGTTGGGAGCCGGGAGACTCGCCGCGGAAGGCCACGGTAGAGACAACAAGGAAACCCATGGTAGATCACAGCCTGATTCAGTCGCTGGGCATCAGCGACGACGATTTGGAGCAGGAGCTTTCGCAGGCGCTCGGCGCGGAGTTCAGCGAAGAGGCCTTGGGGGAGATGATCCAGGAGAAACCCACCCCGCAGGCGGGCTCGGTCCTCGCGGGACACGTCGTCAGCGTCGTCGGCAACGACGTGATCGTCGAGGTGGGGCTCAAGAGCGAGGGGACGGTGGACATCGGCGAGTTCCCCGACCGCGACGCGGTCGAGCCGGGCATGGAGGTCGAGGTCTTCCTGGAGGACATGGAGTCCGAGACGGGGCTGGTGGAGCTCTCGAAGCGCAAGGCGGACCGCATCCGCGGCTGGGAGCGCATCGTCAACGAGAAGAGCGAGGGCGACGCCGTCAGCGGCACCGTGACGCGGAAGATCAAGGGCGGGCTGCTGGTGGACATCGGCGTGCCGGCCTTCCTGCCGGCCAGCCAGGTCGACATCCGCCGCCCGAGCGACATCGGCGAGTACATCGGCAAGCAGATCGACGCGAAGATCCTCAAGATCGACGACGACCGCCGCAACATCGTCATCTCCCGCCGCCGGCTCATCGAGGAGCAGCGCAACGCCGCCAAGGAGAAGCTGATGGCCGAGATCGAGGTCGGCCAGCTCCGCAAGGGCGTCGTGAAGAACATCGCCGATTTCGGCGCGTTCGTGGACCTCGGGGGCATCGACGGGCTCCTGCACATCACCGACATGAGCTGGGGACGCATCGGGCATCCATCCGAGGTGGTCAAGGTGGAGGAGGAGATCGAGTGCGTGGTCCTCAACGTCGATCAGGAGAAGGAGAAGATCGCGCTGGGCCTGAAGCAGAAGACGCCCAGCCCGTGGGAGCAGGTCGAGGAGAAATACCCCGTCGGCACCAAGGTCACCGGCTCGGTGGTCAACATCATGTCGTACGGGGCGTTCGTGAAGCTCGAAGAGGGCCTCGAAGGCCTCGTGCACATCTCCGAGATGAGCTGGACCCGACGCGTCAGCCACCCCTCCGAGATCGTCAGCCCCGGCGACGACGTCGAGGTCGTCGTCCTCGAGATCGACAAGAACAAGCAGGAGATCTCCCTCGGCATGAAGCAGGCCGAGACCAACCCCTGGACCGTCGTCAAGGAGAAGTACCCCCCGGGGACGGTCATCACCGGGCTCGTGCGCAACATGACGAACTTCGGGGCGTTCGTCGAGATCGAGGAGGGCATCGACGGGCTGCTGCACGTCTCGGACCTCTCCTGGACCCGCAAGATCGGGCATCCCAGCGAGGTTCTCAAGAAGGGCCAGCAGCTCCCGTGCGTCGTCCTCGCCGTCGACGAGGAGAAGATGCGCGTCGCGCTCGGGCTGAAGCAGCTCAGCGAGGACCCCTGGCTGCGGATGATCCCCGAGCACTACATCCCCGGGCAGATCGTCAAGGGCAAGGTCACCAAGATCACCAACTTCGGCGTCTTCGTGGAGCTCGAGCAGGAGTTGGAAGGCCTGCTGCACGTCTCGGAGCTGGCCGACCACAAGGTCGAGAACCCCCGCGAGATCGTCAAGGTCGCCGAGGAGATCGAGGTCAAGATCCTCCGGGTCGACACGGAGGAGCGCAAGATTGGCCTGAGCCTGAAGCGTGCCCAGTGGGCGGCGGAGGAAGGCGCCGAGCCCTCGGCCGCCGAGGTCGGACCCCGCCGCGGCGGGCTGGAGGGGGACTCCGGCCCACTCATCGATACAGGCATCATCCACACGATCCGCCAGCCGCAGGCGGCCGAGACGGAACCGGCCAGCGACGAGGCCGACCCGCCGGCCGAGGACGAGGCCCCGGACCAGGCCGCGGACGAGGCGCCCGCCGAGGAGTAGCCTGACCGGCGCCCGCGCGGCGTCATCGGCCGGCAGGACGTATCACGGCACCAGCCAAGGGCGGAGCAGCCCTGTTGCCCGCCCTTTTCCATGCGCCCGCTGCTTCAGCCCGGGGGGAGGGCTGGGCGAGAACGGTGCGGCAAACCGATGCGTTTGGGTGTATCTTCATGCATATCACTCGCTCGGCTCCATCGTGCCCCAGGCGATCCTGGAGACCCGCCGCACCGACGTCGGCGTCAGCGGCGAAGCGACCTTCACCCACCTGGCCGGGCTGCACGAGGTCACCGAGGGCCTCAAGATCGACCCAGGGGCCACGATCCTCGACGCCGACGGCCTGGTCCGGATCGACACGGCCACGCCGGGCGACACGGACCGGGACGGCGACGTGGACGCCTTCGACTACGTCACGCTGAAGCGCTCCACCGGGCGCAGCGACGGCGTCGGCTGGGGCGATGGCGACTTCGACGCCAGCGGGTGCGTCGATCGGGGCGACTTCCTGGCGCTGCGGGCGAACTTCGCGGGCCCGGCGGCAGCGGCGGTTCCCGCTCCGGCGGCGCTGCCGTTGCTGGCGTTCGGGACGCTCGTCGTGCTGCGGCGTCGGCCGCCGACGCGGCGCGGTCGGTAGCGCGCACGACGGGGGTCGGGGCCGGCTGGATCGGCCTCGCCGGCGAAGGGGGATCCATCGGCGAACGCTGCTTAAGTGCACCTCGGGATCGGCCGAAATCCCCTGTGGGACAACGGAGAACCGTCCGCTCGTGCGCGGGCGCAGACGTGAGGGAGGCAGCATGGCGACGGCAAGCTCGAAGGCGGGGTTGGGCTGGTATCTGGATCGGATCAAGGCCACGCCGCTGCTGACGGCCGACCAGGAGAAGCAGCTTGCCCGGCGAGTCCGCGAGCACTCCGACCCGATCGCCCGGGAGCGGATGATCCACTCCAACCTTCGCCTGGTCGTGAAGATCGCCAAGGAGTACAGCAACCCGGGCATGACGCTGGCCGACCTGGTGGCCGAGGGCAACCTCGGGCTGATGCGGGCCGTCGAGGAGTTCGACCCCGACGCGGGGGTCCGCTTCAGCACCTACGCCGCCTGGTGGATCAAGCAGGCCGTCAAGCGGGCGATGATCAACGCCGGGCAGCCCATTCACATCCCGGCGTACCTCGTCAAGCTGATCACGAAGTGGCGTCGCGCGGCGCGGGAGCTGGAGGCCGAGCTGGGCCGACCGCCCACCGTCCAGGAGATGGCCGCGACGCTCAAGATCTCGCAAAAGAAGGCCGGCATCATCCAGCAGGGCCTCGCCGCCGTCAGCGCCCCCAGCCAGATGGGGGCCGAGGAAACGCAGGCCCTCTCGGAGATACTCGCCAGCGACGAGGAGCTCGCGCCCGACCGGGCCCTGCTGGACGCCTCCGTCGGGCCGATGGTCGCCAAGCTGCTGAAGCACCTGGAGCCGCGCGAACGGAGAATCCTCGAGCTTCGCTTCGGCATGGACGGCCACGAGGGCCCCCAGCGGACCTTCAAGGAGATCGGCGAGATCATCGGCCTGACGCGGGAACGTGTCCGCCAGCTCGAGAAGAAGGCCCTGGCCGAGCTGCACGAGGCGCTCGAAGAGATGATCTAGTCGGCCTCGGCGAGGCCCGCCCCGCCGGCACAGAACCGAACCACCCCCCCGCTGACCGCCACATCCCTGCAATCCATGTCCCCCGGCCGCGACTACGGAATCACAGGGAATAGGTCTAGGCACGGCGCGCGCTTTGCCCTATCCTGAGGCGGTACGGACTCGTTGCGGAGCGGCGCGCTTCCGGAGACAGGCCTGCGTGTGGCGGACTCGGGCTTGGGGTCTGGGTGCGGGCACACGCTGGCTGAGCCTTGTGATGACGCATCTGAGCGAGACCACCACCAGCCGTTCCGTCGTACCGGCGGACGAGACGCACCGGCTCCGGGAGGCCGGCAGGCTGCTCTTCGGGCAGCGGCTGCGGCCCATCTGGATCTGCGTGGGGGTCCTCTTCGCCCTGCTGACGCTGCTGCGCGTGGCGCTGCTGCTGGCGAAGTACGACCTGCTGGTCGGCACGGTCGGGTGGGACGAGATCGGGCGCTGCTTCCTGCTGGGGGCTCGGTTTGACGCCGTGGCCGTCGGCTACGCGATGGTGCCCCTCGTCGCGGCGCTGACGCTGGCGTCGCCGGCGGCGCTGGGGCGCCCGGCCTTCCGGAAGGCCGTCACCATTTACGCGACGGCCGCCATCACGGTCTTCGTGGCCACCGAGGTCGTCGGGGCGTGCTTCTTCCTGCGATTCGGGCGGCGGCTGAACTACATGGCCATCGCGTACCTGGCCCACCGGGAGACGCTGCTGTTCATGTGGAACCACTACCCGGCGTGGCTGCTGGTGCCGCTGTGGGGCACGGGGACGTGGCTGGTGTACCGCTGGCTGCGTCGCGGGCTCCTGCGGGGGGCGGTGGGGCACTGGACGCCCTCGCGGCGCCTGGCGGCGGCGACGGTGCTGGGCGCGCTGTGCGTGCTGGCCTGCCGCGGGGGGCTGGAGCGCCGCCCCCTGCTTCGCAGCTCCGCCTACTTCTGCGCCAACCAACTGGTCGACCAGTTGGCGATGAACGACTTCTATACGATGTTCTACGCCGCCCGGTCGGAGCTGACCGACGGGCGCGACGAGCGCAAGGCCTACCAGCTCCCCTCCGTGGACCGCGCCGCGGGCGTGACCCAGCACATGCTCTTCCTGCCCGGCGACCAGCCCCTCGGGCACCCGGCCAATCCCCTCTGGCGACGCAGCCACAGCCTGCGCCCGCGCCGCGACTACAACGTGGTGGTCATCCTCATGGAGGGCATGGCCGGGACGCCGGTGGGGGCCCTGGGCTACCGTCCCAGCCACACCCCGCAGCTCGACGCCCTCTGCGCCGAGGGGGTGTTCTTCGAGCGGATGTACGCGGTGGGCGCCCGCACCAGCCGCGCCGTCGTCGGCGCGCTCTGCGGACATCCCGACCTCGGCGGCACGACGATCATGAAGCGCCCCCGCGCGGTCGGGCGGTTCCTGACGCTGCCGGACATCCTCCGCCGGCGCGGCTACCGGACGCTGTTCGTCTACGGCGGGCTGCCGCAGTTCGACAACATGGGCCCGTTCCTGACCGCCGCCGGCGTCGAGGAGTTCCTCGACCAGTCCGACATGGACGCCAAGCCGGGCAACTGGGGCGTGCCCGACGAGTCCATCTTCCGCCGGGCCCACGAGCGGTTCGAGGAGCTCGGCGACGGGCCGTTCTTCGCCACCATCCTCACCATCTCCAACCACGACCCGTTCGAGGTGCCCGCCGGGCGCGTCGAGATGCTCCCCGACGAGGACAACGACCGCAACCGCGAGCTGAACGCCTACCGCTACGCCGACTGGGCGATGGGCGAGTTCTTCCGCTACGCCCGCGGGGCACGCTACTTCGAGAAGACCATCTTCGTGCTCGTCGCCGACCACGGGCGCAACCTGAACCAACTGCGGATGGTCGACGCGCCGGGCTTCCGCGTGCCGTGTGTGATCTACGCTCCCGGCATCGTCGCCCCGGGGCGCGTGGCCACCGTCGCCAGCCAGACCGACGTCGCCCCGACGATCCTCGGCCTGCTCGGCGGGGAGTACGAGCACTGCTTCCTCGGGCGCGACCTGCTGCGCGTGGGGGAGGACGACGGCTTCGCCCTGCTGCACGAGGACGTGCACCTGGCCTTCGTGCGCGACGGGCTGGTCCTGGAGCTGCCGCCGGGCCCGAACCGCCCGGGGCGCCTGCACCACCTCGGACCGACCGACATGGTGCGGGTCCCCGCCGACCACGGCGACGCGGAGCGCATCCCGCTCTTGCGGGAGCAGATGGTCTCCTACTACACGATGGCCCGGCACCTCTATGCCGCCGGGGCCTACTGCGACCCGGACCGCTACGTCGCCGCCCAGCCCCAGCCGCGGTCCGAAGACGACTGACCCCCCGGCCGCCGCCCCGCGCGCCCGCGATGCCAAGCAGCGGATCTCCTCCGCGAAATGTCCGACGATGACCCGACGCGCGATGCCCGCCGCACGGGCGTCAGTGGGCGTGGAGGGCGCAGGCCTTGCCGTCGCGGTGGTCGCGGCAGAACAGCAGCGGGAAGACGATGTCGCTCGTGCAGCAGGGCAGCCACACGGCCAGGAACAGGAAGGCCGGGATCATCCCGAGCGTCCAGATGCTGGCGTGGCCGTGGCCGGTCTCCAGGGCCATCAGCATGTGGAACAGCGAGGCCGCGGTGCTCAGCAGGACGTGCGCCGCGTGCGGCAGGCGGGTCGTCGGCCGGAAGTAGGCGATCGCCACGCCCAGGATCGCCAGGGGATTCACCAGCCACCACAGGTGCACGAAGCCGATGTGGACGTGGCCGTGCATGTGAGGGTCGTGCAGGCCGATCAGCACCTCGCCGAGGAACGGGATGAGGCAGTCGCTCAGCGTGCCGATGCCGACGGCGCCGACGTAGCCGATGAGCAGCGTCGCGACGATCCGGCGCGGGTTGTGGAGCCGGTAGATGGCGGCCGTCACCAGCGCGCTGAACAGCACGTGGACGGGGTGGAAGGCGGTAAAGAGCTTCTCGGAGACGCCGCGCGGCACGCCGCCGTAGACGAAGGCGACCGTCACGACGACGCCGACCACCGTGCCGATCAGCGTGAACGGCGCGTGGGAGCGAAGCTCATGCAGGATCCTCTGGAGCATGGTGGCGTGTCCTCGTTGGCCCGCGGCGGCACGGGCGCGCCCGCTTGGGCGCCGGGCCGGGAGCCTCCGGCGCGGCGTCGGCGCGCGGGCGGCTGCGCGAGCAGGTCAGGTGGAGCTCGTGGCAGTCGGGGCACTCGCGGACGGTGTGGCTGCGGGCGAAGGCGTCCCAGTGCTCGCGCTGCTTGGGGCTCAGGACGCCGAGGCCCATGCAGAGCGGGCAGGTGTTCTCCAGGGCGGCCAGGATGGCGTCGCGGATGAAGCGGCTGCGGTTGGGCACGCCGCGCAGGGCGTCGGCGAGGGGGGTGTCGACCTTCAACGTGATGGTCTGCTCTTTCTTTCGCGCCATAGTGCTGCATCCGCCTGCGGCGGCCGGGCCGCCCGCCACGACGTGGTGTTACGAAGTAATACGGCCGTGTCGAGGCCCCGGTTCGCGCGGGGCGGCGCGGATCCTTGACCCGGCGGCTGCGACGGGCACAATCGCCGCCGTCGCACCAACGAGAAAGGACCGCGCGTGAGCTGTACGTGGTACCCGGTCTGCCCGATGAAGCGCTACACCGACGCCGGGCTGCTGGATCCCAAGTGGGTCCGGCGGTACTGCCTCGGCGACGACTGGCCGGATTGCGTCCGCTACCGGATGGAGTCTCGCGGCCAGCCCCACCCCGACTGGATGCTGCCCGACGGCAGCCTGGACGAGTCGCTTCGCGGGGCGTAGGGCGCCGCCTCCTGCGCGAACACGTCGCGCATTGGCGGTTGTCCCGGCGCCGCCCGGCCGCTACACTGTCCGCCCAAGGTCGCGGCGCCTTGGCCCCCCGACGGCAGGAGGACGGCCTTCGGTGCACGCTCGCTCCCGGGCCTCGCCGGGCGCCGAGAGAAAGGAACACGGACGCGGAGAAGGAACGCCCATGCCCAAACACCCCGACATCGACAAGGTCATGATCATCGGTTCCGGGCCGATCGTCATCGGCCAGGCCTGCGAGTTCGACTACTCCGGCACGCAGGCGTGCAAGGCCCTGCGCCAGTTGGGCTACGAGATCGTGCTGGTGAACTCGAATCCGGCGACGATCATGACCGACCCCGGGATGGCCGACGTGACGTACGTCGAGCCGCTCACGGTGGAGGCCCTGACCGAGATCATCCGGAAGGAGCGCCCGCAGGCCCTGCTGCCGAACCTGGGGGGCCAGAGCGGGCTGAACCTCTCCAGCGAGCTGCACAAGGCCGGCGTCCTGGACGAATACGGCGTGCAGGTCATCGGCGTGCAGGTCGACGCGATCGAGCGCGGCGAGGACCGCATCGCCTTCAAGGAGACGATGAGCTCGCTGGGCATCGACATGCCCCGCAGCACGGCGGTCTACAACGTGGACGACGCCGAGAAGGTCGCCGCGGAGCTGGGTTACCCGGTGGTGATTCGCCCGGCCTACACGATGGGCGGCACGGGGGGCGGGCTCGTCTACAACGTCGAGGAGCTGCGCGTCGTTGCCGCGCGGGGTCTGGCGGCGAGCCTGATCGGGCAGATCCTCGTCGAGGAGTCCGTCCTCGGCTGGGAGGAGCTCGAGCTGGAGGTCGTCCGCGACGCCCGGAACCGGATGATCACCGTCTGCTTCATCGAGAACGTCGACGCGATGGGCGTGCACACGGGCGACTCGTACTGCACGGCCCCGATGCTGACAATCGACGAGGAGCTCCAGCGGCGCCTCCAGGAGTACTCCTACCGCATCGTCGAGGCCATCGAGGTCATCGGCGGGACGAACATCCAGTTCGCCCACGACCCGAAGACCGGGCGCGTCGTCGTGATCGAGATCAACCCGCGCACCAGCCGCAGCTCCGCCCTGGCCAGCAAGGCGACGGGTTTCCCGATCGCGCTGGTCTCGGCCAAGCTCGCCGGCGGGATGACCATGGACGAGATCCCCTACTGGCGCGACGGGACGCTGGAGAAGTACACCCCCTCCGGCGACTACGTGGTCGTCAAGTTCGCCCGCTGGGCCTTCGAGAAGTTCAAGGGCATCGAGGACAAGCTCGGCACGCAGATGCGCGCCGTCGGCGAGGCGATGTCCATCGGCAAGACCTACAAGGAGGCGTTCCAGAAATCGATCCGCTCCCTGGAGACGGGGCGTTACGGCCTGGGCTTCGCCAAGGACTTCCACCGGCGCCCGCTGGGCGAGCTGATGACGATGCTCTCCGAGCCCTCGAGCGAGCGCCAGTTCCTGATGTACGAGGCCCTGCGCAAGGGCGCGACCGTCGAGGAGCTCTACGACAAGACGTTCATCAAGCCCTGGTTCCTCGAGCAGATGAGGGAGCTGGTCGAGCTGGAGGAGCAGATCCTCACCTACAAGGGCAAGCACCTGCCGGACGACCTGCTGGCGCGGGCGAAGAAAGACGGCTTCGCCGACAAGTACCTCGCGCAGCTCCTTGGCGTGACGGAGAAGGAGATCCGCGACCGCCGCACGTCCCTCGGCGTGGTGGAGGGCTGGCACCCCGTGCCCGTCTCCGGCGTCGAGGACGCCGCGTACTACTACTCCACCTACAACGCCCCCGACGCCGTGGAGTCCAGCGACCGCCGCAAGGTGATGGTCCTCGGCGGCGGGCCCAACCGCATCGGGCAGGGCATCGAGTTCGACTACTGCTGCGTGC
>CAZXOC010000023.1:0-40767 GCA_964642165.1 uncultured Planctomycetaceae bacterium
TGCTGGACGCCCAGTCGCCCTTCCGCCGGGGCAAGGCCGACGGAGAGGCCCGCTGCGCCGTCGGTTCCGACGGCACACCGCCCGCGCGCGGCTCGCGCGCGCCCCGCGCGCTGACGGAGAGCGGCGGGCTTTGACAGCCGCCGGGGCGGCGGGATATGATCTCCCGCGCCGGATGCCAAGGCACAGCCGCACGGGTGGTAAGATGAACCTCTGGAAACGCATCGGGACGGTTCCCGCTTCCGCGGTCGGACTGGCCGTGGTGGGCCTGCTGATCGGGGTCGCCGCGTCGCTGCTGGCCTGGTGGGGCAACCCGCCGAACATGGGGATCTGCGTGGCCTGCTTCGAGCGCGACGTCGCCGGGGCGATCGGCCTGCACCGCTTCGCGCCGGGGCAGTACCTTCGCCCGGAGGTCCCCGCCTTCGTGCTGGGGGCGCTGCTGGCGGCGCTGGCCTTCGGGGAGTTCAAGCCGCGCGGCGGGACGGCCCCCATGGCGCGGTTCCTGCTCGGCGCGTTCGCGATGATCGGCGCCCTGGTCTTCCTGGGCTGCACGTGGCGGGCCTTCCTGCGCCTGGCCGGCGGCGACGGCAGCGCCTTGGGCGGGCTGGCCGGCCTGGTCGTGGGGGTGGCCGTCGGCGCCCTGTTCCTGCGGCTCGGCTACACGCTGGGCGCGCCCCGGCCCGTGCCGGCGCTCGCGGGCCTGGCCGGGCCCGCCGTGATGGTGCTGCTGCTGGGGCTGCTGCTTCTCGACGTCTCCTTCCAGTCCGGAGGGGCCGTCTTCGCCAGCGCGAGGGGGCCGGGCGCCCTGCACGCCCCGATCGCCGTCTCCCTGATCGCCGGGCTGCTGATGGGGTTCCTCGGCCAGCGCAGCCGCTTCTGCACCATCGGAGGCATCCGCGACGCCGTGCTGATCCGGAACGCCCGCCTGCTGGGCGGCGCGGCGGCGATGACGCTCGGTGCCCTGGCCGCCAACCTGGTCCTCGGGCAGTTCCGCGCCGCCGCGGCGGGCATGCCCATCGCGCACTCGGATCACCTGTGGAACTTCCTGTCGATGGCGCTGGCGGGCCTGGCCTTCTGCCTGGCCGGCGGATGCCCGGGGCGGCAGCTCTTCCTCTGCGGCGAAGGCAGCACGGACGCCTCCGTGTTCGTGATGGGCACGATCGTGGGCGCGGCCGTGGCGCACAACTGGGCCCTCGCCGGCGCGCCGGACAAGACCGTGCTGGGCGTGCTGCGAGTGGGCGGCCCCGGGCCCTACGGAAAGGTCGCCGTCATCGCGGGACTGGTGTTCTGCGTGGCGCTGGGGCTGACCGCGCGCCAACGCAAGGGGCGCGGCGAGTCGAACTGACGCGCGGCGGCGAGAGACCATGGATCACGAGCTCCAGGGCGTGGTTGTCTTCCACAGCATGCACACCCTCTTCGTCCTGAAGCGCGAGCTCGCGCGACGCGGCGTGGAGGCTCGGGCCGTCCCCACACCGCGGCAGCTCAGCTCCGACTGCGGCAGCGCGCTGCTCGTACCCGTGGCCGAGCTCGACACCGTGCGATCCGTCGTCGCGGAGCACGAACTCGACATACAGGGCATCCATGAGCTCGATAACTGACGCTGTCTACCTGGACCACGCGGCGACGTCCTGGCCGAAGCCGGACTCCGTGCGGCGGTGTGTGCTCGCGTGCTTCACAGAGCTGTTTGTCAACGCGGGGCGCAGCGGCCACGCCGCCTCGCTGCGAGCCGCCGAGCGGGTTTTCGAAACGCGCGAGAAGCTGGCCTCGCTGCTTGGCGTGGGCGAGTCGGGCGACCTCGTCTTCACGTCCGGCGCGACCGAGGGGATCAACCTGATCCTGAAGGGCTTCCTGAAGCCCGGGGACCTCGTGTTCGTCTCGCCGATGGAGCACAACGCGGTGATGCGGCCGCTCCTGGGGCTGGCGGAGACGCGAGGGGTCCGCGTGGAGGCCCTGCCGGCGGATCGGTTCGGGCGGGTGGACTGGGACGCCGCGCGACGGATGGGGCGCGACGATCCGCCTCGCCTGGTGGCCGTCGCTCACGCCTCGAACGTCAACGGCGCGGTCCAGGACCTCGCCGCGCTGCGCGAGGCCTTGCCGGATTCGGCGCTGCTCGTGGACGCCGCCCAGACCGCGGGCGTCCTGCCGATCGACGTGGGCAGGGACGGGATCGACTTCCTCGCCCTGTCCGCACACAAGGGCCTGCTCGGGCCGACCGGGCTGGGCGCGACGTACCTCCACCCGCGACACGACGTGCGCCCCTTGCTCGAAGGCGGCACGGGAAGCCGTTCGGCAGACACCCGCCACCCGGAGTTCCGCCCCGACCGCTACGAGGCGGGCACGCTGAACCTGCATGGCATCGCCGGCCTGAGCGGCGCCCTGGAGCACCTGGGGCGGGCCGACCTGGGAGGCGAGCGCAAGAGGAGATTGACCGGGATCCTGGTCGCGGCCTTGGTCGAGATGCCGGGTGTCCGGGTGCACTCCCCGGCTGACGGCTCGGCCCTCATGGCGGCGTTCACCGTGGAGCACCTGCCGCCCGACCGGGTCGCCCGGCGTCTCGAGCACGAATACGGGATCCTCTGCCGCCCCGGTCTCCAGTGCGCGCCGAGGGCCCACCGGCACCTCGGGACGTTCCCCGCCGGCGTGGTGCGGCTGTCCCCGGGATTCGGGAACACCGAGGCCCAGATGCGCCGCGCCGCCGACGCCGTGGGGCACATCGCCGGCGAGGCCCGGTGAGGAAGCGGCAGGTCGAGCCCCGATCCCAGAGGAACCTGCGGCCGCCGCGCCGGATTAGACAGTGTGGATTCGCCGGCCCGTGCCGGCCCAACGTGCCGGACCCGTCGTGCAGAGGAGTGCCATGTCGCCGCTGCCGGGAACGATGATCCGCCGACGCGGGTTCCTCAAGCGGGCCGGCTGCGCCGTCGCCGGGGCCGTGGGGTTCCCGCACGTCGTGTCGTCCGCGGCGTTGGGCAAGGGCGGCCGGGCCGCGCCCAGTGAGCGGATCGCCGTCGGCTGCATCGGGGTGGGCAACCGCGGCCGGCAGGTGATGAGGAACTTCCTGGCCCAGGACGACGCCCGGGTGGTGGCCGTCTGCGACGTCAAGAGCCGCGAGCTGGCCCACGCGCGGGGTTTCGTGAACCGGCACTACGGCGGTCGCGGCTGCGCGGCCTGCGCGGACTTCCGCGAGCTGGTCGCCCGCGAGGACATCGACGCGGTCCTGATCGCCACGCCGGACCACTGGCACGTGCCGATGGCCTTGGCGGCGGCCCGCGCCGGCAAGGACATCTACCTCGAGAAGCCGATGGGGCTGAGCCTCGCCGAGGACCAGGCCCTGCGGGCGGCCGTGCGCCGGTACGCGACCGTCTTCCAGTTCGGCACGCAGCAGCGCTCCGACGCGCGGTTCCTCCTGGCCTGCGAGCTGGTCCGCACGGGGCGGATCGGCGAACTGCACACCGTCAACGTCTGGAACCCCGCCAGCCGCGCCGGCGGCTCGACGAAGCCCGCGCCCGTCCCGGACTACCTGGACTACGACACGTGGCTGGGCCCGGCGCCCTTCGCGCCGTACACGAAGCACCGCTGCTCCAACCTGTTCCCCGGCAGCGGCGACCCGTACAAGATCTGGCCGTTCATCTCGGACTACTGCCTGGGGTGGGTCGCCGGCTGGGGGGTGCACTCGCTGGACATCGCCCTGTGGGGCGGCGGCGGGCGGCTCGCCGGGCCGTTCGAGATCCGCGGCGCGGGCACGTTCCCCGCCGAGGGGGCGTGCGACACGGCCACCGACTGGGACATCACCCTCCGCTACGCCCACGGCGTGACCGTGCACTTCAGGTCCGAGCCCGCCCCGGCCGACTGGCGGCGACGCTACGGCGGGATCGGCGATCACGGCACGGCCTTCGAGGGCACCGAGGGATGGGTCCACGTGGACCGCTCGAGGGTCACCGCTCACCCGAAGGGCCTGCTGAAGACCACGTTCGGCGGGGACGAAGCCCGGCTGCACAGGAGTGTCGACCACGTGGGCGACTTCCTGGCCGGCATCCGCCGCCGCGCCGCGACGGTCTGCCCCATGGACGCCGCCATCGCCGCCGACACGCTCTGCCAGGTCAGCGCCATCGCCCTGCGGCTTCAGCGGACGCTTCGGTGGGACGCCGCGGCCGAGCGGTTCGCCGGCGACGATGAGGCCAACCGCTTGCTCACCCGGGCCCTGCGCAGCCCGTGGCACGTGTAGGCGGGCGCGCCGAGCGAAGCAGCACCCAGCGCCTTGTCGCCAAGCCAGGCCCGCCGACGTCAGGACGCGCCCGCGAGGCCCTTGCGCTCGGTGCCGAGCGCGTCGGCGGCGATCATGGCGTCGATGACGCTGTCGGCGGTCACCTCGAAGGGGTGGTTCCGGCAGAGCGAGCCCTCGCCGGCGCAGATCTCGCCGATGGCCTGGAGGCGCTCGCGCGTCACGTCCTTCAGGCCCAGGTCGGCGAAGGTCACCGGCAGGCCGGCGGCGACCTCGAAGTCCACGATCTCGTGCTTCCGCGCGACGGGCATCTCGACGTCGAGGCAGAGCTGGCTGATCACGCCGAAGCCGACCTCGTGGCCGTGCATGAGGTGGTGGCATTCGGGGAACGACGGCAGGCAGTTGGCGACCATGTGCGCCGTGGCGACCCCGCCGCTCTCGAAGCCCAGCCCGCTGAGCAGGACGTTGGCCTCGACGACCTTCTCGACGGCCGGGGTGACTCCGTGACGCTCCACGGCGCGCTTCGCCGCCAGCCCGTGCTCCATCAGCACGTCGTAGCACAGCCGCGCGATCGCCATGGCGGCCATCGTCGCGGCGCCCCCGGCGAGGTTCATCGCCCGGGTCTGGAAGCACGCCTCGGCCTCCACCCAGGTGCCCAGGGCGTCGCCCATGCCGGCGACGAACGCCTCGACGGGCCCCTCGGCGATCACCTGCGTGTCGACGAGGACGAGGTCGGGGTTGCGCCCCCAGCTCTCGAAGCCGAGGCAGTGGCCCTCCTCGTCGTACCAGACGGTGTACGAGCTGGTGGGCGAGTCGTTGGAGGCGATGGTGGGCACGGTGACCATGGCGATGCCCGCCTGGTGCGCGGCGGCCTTGGCCGTGTCGAGCGTCTTTCCGCCCCCGACGCCGATGGACGCGTCGGCGCCGCCGTCCCGGGCGATCTGCGCGACGCGGGCGGCCTCAGGTTTGGTGGAATCGCCCTGGAAGTCCACGTCGATCGCCTCCAGCCCCGCCTCGGCGAGGCTGGCGAGCACCGTCTCGCCGACGATGCCCTTGACGCGCGAGTCCCAAAGCACCAGCGGCTTGCGGGCGAAGGCGCTCACGAGGGCGCCGATCTCGCCGAGAACGCCTCTTCCCTGCACGTACTTCCTCGGGGCGATGAGCACGGATTTCATGTCGATGGCTCTCCCGTGTCTGTCCGGCCGGGCCGGCGGCCAGCCACCATGATGGCGAGTCGTGCCCCGCAGACAAGGGCAATCTCCCGCCGTCGAGGCGCCCTCGTCGGCGGCCGCGCGGGCGACGCCGTTGACACACGCAAGCGGCCGCGGTAGTACGTGGCTCCGTAACGAGGCCCCGGTCGCCGCTCGCCACACCGTCGCCACAAAGGAACCACGTGTCCACAGATCGCCGAAGAGAGACACATCAACATCTTCGCGATCACGCCGAGGTCCCGGTCCTGATCGTGGGCGGGGGCATCAACGGGGCGGGGCTGTTCCGCGAGCTGGCCCTGCAAGGGGTGGACTGCCTGCTGGTGGACCGCGCCGACTTCGCCGCGGGCGCCAGCTCGGGCTCGTCGCGGATGATCCACGGCGGCCTGCGGTACCTGGAAAAGCGGGAGTTCCGCCTGGTCCGGGAGTCCCTGCGGGAACGCAACCTGCTCCTGGCCAACGCCGCCCACTACGTCGCGCCCCTGAAGACGACCGTCCCGCTGCCGTCGTGGTTCGGCGGGCTGCTTCGGTCGATCCTGATCTTCCTGGGCTTCGGCGTCCGGCCCGGCCATCGCGGCGTGCTGCCCCTGAAGCTCGGCCTGTGGTACTACGACTTCGTCACGCGGAAGAACCGCAGAACGCCCAAGCACTACTTCACGTCGAGGGCCGAATCCCTCCGCAGCATCCCCGGCCTGAAACCCAACATCGTGGGAACGGCCACGTACTGGGACGCGTGGATCACCCAGGCCGAGCGGTTGTGCATCGAGCTGATCCAGGACGCCTGCGCCGCCAACCCGAACTGCCGCGCCCTCAACTACACCCAGCCGCGGGCCGTCGAGGGCGGCGCGATCGTGCTGGAAGACGCCGTGCTCGGCGAGTCGCTCACGGTGCGGCCGGAGGTCGTCGCCAACGCCACCGGCGCCTGGGTGGACAAGACCAACGCCCACCTGGGCCTCGAGACGCAGTTCATGGGAGGCACGAAGGGTTCGCACCTGGTGGTCGACTGCCCGGCGCTGCACGAGGCGCTGGACGGGCAGGTCTACTACCAGCACGACGACGGGCGCGTGTGCATCGTCTTCCCGTTCCTGGACAGGGTCATCATGGGCTCCACGGACATCCGCGTGGACGACCCCGACGAGGCGTGCTGCGACGACGACGAGGTCGCCTACATGCTCGCGACCCTGCGCGGCGTCTTCCCGGGCGTGGCGATCTCGCGGAAGGACATCGTGTACGCCTACTGCGGCGTGCGCCCGCTGCCGAGCAGCGCCGGCGTCACCGCGAACATCAGCCGCGGGCACAGCCTTCGCGTCGTCGAGCCGCAGGGCGATCGGGCGTTCCCCGTCTACTGCCTGATCGGCGGCAAGCTGACGCCCTTCCGCGCGTTCGCGGAGATGACGGCCGACGCGATCCTGACGCGCCTCGGCACCGCCCGGCGATGCACCACCGAGGACGTGCCGATCGGCGGCGGCAGGGACTTCCCCGCCGACGAGCGGCAGAAGGCCGAGTGGATCGCGCGCGTCGCCGGGGAGACGGGGCTGGCCCCGTCGCGGGTGGGCGTGCTGCTGGAGCGCTACGGGACGTCGGCCCGGGCCTACGCGGCGTGCGCCGACGCCGCGGCCCAGCGCCCCCTCCGCTCGCTGCCGAGCTACACGGTCGGCGAGATCACTCGGATCGCCACGGAGGAGTACGTCGAGCACCTGGGGGACCTCCTCTGCCGGCGAAGCCTCATCGCGCTGCTCGGGCAGGCCAGCGAGGAGGTCCTCTCCGAGATCGCCCAGGTCCTCGCGGGGGCTCTCGGGTGGGATGCGGCCCGGACGCGGGAGGAGGTGGACCGGGCGCTGGGCGAGGTGCGGGTGCCGTCGCGTCCGGCTGCGCCGTGAACGAAGGGGATAGCGCGGGGCGATGCCCGTAGGCGGCTTTTGCTGCTAAACCGGTCGGCCGAATCAGGCGAATACCCTACTGACGGAGCAGTGGGTGCGCGCTCCGGCCAGAGGGTCCCATGTCCGTAGGGAACCACCTGTGAACGGGGAGGGGCTCCCGATGCCGGCAGGAAGGAAGGTCCGATGGCCGACAAGCCCGGCGCCGAGCCAGGCCACGGCAGCCGACGGCTGGCGCTGTACGCGCTGCTGCCGCCCGTGGCCCTGGTCCTGCTTGGCATCGCCGCGTTGGCGTACCTGACGCACGTGGGTCTGGCCCGCCTGGAGCGGATCTCCGACCGGGCGGTCCATGGCCTGCGGGCGTGCGCTATCGAGGACAGCACGCGGGCCCTGGCGGAGATGGGCGAGGCGGCGATCCGGCAGCGGGCCGAGGGCATCGCCGCGGAAGTCGCCGTCTATCTCGCGGCGCACGGCGACAAGACGGTCGCGGACCTCCAGCAGGACGAGGCGTTCCGCCGGATCGCCGTCCAGCCGGTCGGGCGGACGGGCTACTCGGCGCTTCAGGATTCCCGCACCCTCGTCAACCGCTTCCACAGGGACCCCAAGATCGTCGACCTCGACCTCCACGTCCTGAAGGACAAGCTCTCCGGGTTCTGGTCGGTCATGCAGGCCTCCCAGGGCGGCAAGCCGTCGGGGGGATACTACAACTGGCAGGACCCCGACGGGCGCCTGCGAAAGAAGTACATGTGGATCGCCGTGGTCCCCCGGCCGACCGCCGACGCCGTGGTGCTCGGCGTGGCGGCCACCACCTATCTCGATGAGTTCCTCCAGCCGGTGGCCACCCTGGAGCGGGAGCTGTCGCGGTCGATCGGCGCCCGACGCGCGGAGTTCCGGGCCTCCAGCTCGAGGACCCACGGGCAGACCCTGATCGGCGCCGTCGGCGTGATACTCTTCACGGTCGCCTTGTTCGCCAGCATGCTGGCCCTGGTGGTTCGCGCGCGCCGCCTCCTGGCCGAGCGGAACGCGGCGCTGGAGCGCTCGTGCGGCGAACTGCGATCCGAGGTCACCGAGCGCACACGCGTCGAGGAGGAGCTGCGCCGGTCCCACGGGGAGCTCCAGGAGCAGATGGCCGAACGCCTGCGCGCCCAGCAGGCCCTCCGGATGACGCAGTTCTCCGTCGACCGGGCCGCCGACGCCATCTTCTGGATCACCCCGGACGCGCGGTTCGTCCGCGTGAACGACGCCGCCTGCCGGGCCCTCGGCTACACCCGGGAGGAGCTCACGGCGACCACCGTGCACGCGATCGACCCGAACTTCCCGGCCGCGGTCTGGGCGGAGCACTGGGAGGAGGTGAAGCGCCGGGGGCAGTTCGTGGTCGAGTCGCGCCACCGCCGGAAGGACGGCACGGAGTTCCCCGTCGAGATCGCCATGAACTACCTGGAGTTCGGCGGCCAGGAGTACAACTGCGCGTTCGCCCGCGACGTCACCGAGCGCAAGGAGGCGGAGAACGCCCTGCGGGAGAGCGAGGCGATCCTCCGCGCGATCATCGAGTCCACGGGGGACGGCATCCTCGTCGTGGACCGCCAGGGGCAAGTCACCCACGCCAACACCCGCTTCGCCGAGCTGTGGCGCCTGCCCGACGAGCTCGTCCAGGCGCGCGACGACGAGCAACTGCTCCGCTACGTGCTGAACCAGTTGGCCGATCCCGAGGCGTTCCTGGCGAGGGTCCGGCAGCTCTACCGGACCTGCCAGGAGGACCTGGACACCCTGCGCTTCAAGGACGGGCGCATCCTCGAGCGGTACTCCTGCCCCCTGACCCGGGCCGGAGAGATCGTCGGGCGCATCTGGTGCTTCCGGGACGTCTCGCAGCGCAAGCGGGCGGAAGACCAGCTTCGGCAGGCGAAGGCCGCCGCCGAGGCCGCCAGCCAGGCCAAGAGCGAGTTCCTCGCCAACATGTCCCACGAGATCCGCACGCCGATGAACGGCATCATCGGCATGACGGAACTGGCCCTCGCGACGGAGCTGTCTCCCGAGCAGCGGGAGTACGTCGCCATGGCGAAGGACTCGGCGGACTCGCTGCTGCGGATCATCAACGAGATCCTCGACTACTCCAAGATCGAGTCCGGCAAGCTCGCGCTCCAGGCGGCGCCGTTTTCCCTGCGCGGGTGCCTGGCCGAGAGCCTCTCGCCCTTGGCCGTCCGGGCGGACGAGAAGGGCCTGGAGCTGCTCTGCGACGTGGCAAGCGACGTGCCGGACCGGCTCGTGGGAGACCCCGGGCGGATCCGGCAGGTCCTCACCAACCTCGTAGGAAACGCCGTCAGGTTCACCGAGGCCGGCGAGGTCGTCGTCCGCGTCACCGTCGCGGAGGAAGGCGACGACCCGGTGAAGCTGCATGTCTCCGTGACCGACACCGGCATCGGCATCCCCCCCGAGAAGCAGCGGACGATCTTCCAGGCCTTCGAGCAGGTCGACGCCTCGGCGGCGCGAAGGCACGGCGGAACGGGGCTGGGGCTGGCCATCGCCGCCCGGCTCGTCCGCCTGATGGGCGGGGACCTCCGCGTCGAGAGCCGACCCGGCCAGGGCAGCACGTTCCATTTCACCTCGCGCCTCGCCCAGCCCGGCGCGCCCCGGCCACAGAAAGCGTCCCCCCCGGCCGGACTGGAGTCCCTGCCCATCCTCGTCGTCGACGACAACGCAGCCAGCCGCGACCTGCTCGAACGCATCCTGAGCGACTGGCACATGAGCCCGCAAACAGCGCCCGACGCCCAAGCCGCCCTCGAGCGCCTGGACTGCGCCCGACGCCACGGCCGTGCCCTCCCCCTCGTCCTGCTCGACGCCAACCTGCCCGGGGACGACGGCTTCGCCCTCGCCGAGCGAATCGCCCAGGACCCCACGTTGGCCGGGAGCGTCATCATGACGATCGCCTCGGCCGCGCGGTACCGGGACGTCGCCCGCTGCAAGGAGCTCGGCACCGCGGCCTGTCTGACCAAGCCGATCCGCCAGGCTGCCCTGCTGGAGGCGATTCTGACGGCCCTCGGCCGGCGGGCCGGCGAACCCGCCGAGCACGCGGACATCGAGCCCGACGCCGCGCCCGGGCGCTGCCTTCGCGTGCTGCTGGCCGAGGACAACCTGGTCAACCAGCGGCTGGCCGTTCGCGTCCTGGAGAAGGCCGGCCACGCCGTGACCGTGGCCAACAACGGCAGGGAGGCGCTGGCGGCCATGGACCGCCACGAGTTCGACGTGGTGCTCATGGACGTGCAGATGCCGGAGATGGACGGCCTCGAGGCCGTCGCCGCCATCCGGAAGCGCCAGGCCGAAACCGCCCGGCCCCACGTGCCCGTCATCGCGCTGACGGCGCACGCCATGAAGGGCGACCGCGACCGGTGCCTTGCCGCCGGGATGGACGCCTACCTCTCCAAGCCGCTCCACGCGGCGGACCTGCTGCGGGCGCTGAGGACGACGACGGCGCCCGGGGGCCCGGTCTGCGGCGACGCCGCAGGCGCCCCGCTCAACAAGTGCTCGGCGCTGCTGTCGCGGCTGCGCCAGGCATTGGCCGAGGGCGATGCGGACGCCCTGACCAGCGCGATCCGGTCGCTCAAGGCAGCGCTCGGGGAGCTCTCGGCGGGAAGCGCGCTGGCGGCCACTCTCCACCTCGAAGAGGCCGCTCTCGACGGCGACCTGGGCAGCGCCCAGCAAGCCCTGCCCGCGCTCCGGAGGGAATTGGCCCGGCTCGAGGGCGCCGTACCCGACGTCGTCGTGGAAGGTCGTTCCGGCCGCTCCTGATGCGCCTCACGAACCGCGCGGAGGGGCGCGGCGCACAGAAACCACCCCACAAATCTATACGGCAACGGACGTCGGGAAGGGCGCCCGGTCCGCGTCGTCACGCACGGCCGCGCGATCGGGTCTCCTCGCCATCCTGCGGAGGCACCTCGCGTATTTCGCGTACTCGGCCGAGGCGAGGACCCGCCCCTCCATCGCCAGTTCCAGTTGCCTCCGGCGGGCCCATGCCAGCCGGGGCAGCGCCTCGGTGGAACCGGCCGTCACATGCGCTTCTGGACGTGGGTTCGCGGCTGGCATTCTGGTCGTCCTTTCCAGTCTTCTGGCCGGACGCCCGGCCTGTCAGAAGGTAAGACGCCACCTGGGCGCGGAGGTTTCACCGATCTTGGAGATAATCTCACTTCGCCGGGCCTGCGGCGGGCGGATTCGCGGCCCGGGGATGTCGCGCCCCGCCGCGCAGGCGGCCGGGGCGGCGCCGAATAGGCCCCCTCAGCCGCCGTGGAGATGGCACCGAACGGTGCGGCCGTCCTCCGCCTCGGTCACCGGCGGGTACGCCTCCCGGCAGATCGCCATCGCGTGCGGGCAGCGCGGGTGGAAGTGGCAGCCGGGCGGCGGGTTGCTCGGGGAGGGCACGTCACCTTCCAGGGGCACGTGCTCCCTCCCTCTCGAGCCGATCTCGGGAATCGCCGACAGCAGGGCGGCCGTGTAGGGGTGCCGCGGCTCATCGAAGAGCGCCTCGGTGGGGGCGCGCTCGACGATGCGGCCGAGGTACATCACCGCCACCTCGTCGGCGAGGTATTCCACCACGCCCAGGTCGTGCGTGATGAACAGGTAGGTCAGGCGCCGCCCGCCGCGCCCCTGGAGCTGGCGCAGCAGGTTGAGGATCTGCGCCTGGACGGACACGTCCAGCGCGCTGGTCGGTTCGTCGAGGACGACGAAGTCCGGCTCGACGGCCAGGGCGCGCGCGATCCCGATCCGCTGCCGCTGACCGCCGGAGAACTCGTGGGGATAGGCGGTCATCGCCTGCGGTTCGAGCCCGACGTCGGCCAGGAGCTGCCGGACGCGCTCGGCGCGCTCGGCGCGGGTCTGGGCGATGTGGTGGACTCGCAGCCCCTCCTCGATGATCTCCCCCACCATCATCCGCGGGTCGAGGGACGAGTAGGGGTCCTGGAAGACGATCTGGGCGCTGCGGTGGAACTCCCGAAGCGGGCCCTCATCGAGCGCCATCACGTCCTCGCCGCCGAACCGGATGGTGCCCGCCGTCGGCGGGAGCAGGCGGATCAGCGTCTTGCCCAACGTCGTCTTGCCGCAGCCGGACTCGCCCACCAGCGCCAGCGTCCCGCCGCGGCGGATCGCCAGGTCCACGCCGTCGACGGCCTTCACGTGGCCGACGACCCTGCGAAGGACGCCCTTGCGGATGGGGAAGTGCTTGGCGACGTTACGGGCGTCGAGAAGGAGCTCGTCGCCCGTCGTGTCGGCTCCGGCGGCCGCCGTCAGGCGGGTCGGCTCGGCGACCAGGTCCGGTCGGGGCTGCTCGTCGTACAGGTGACAGGCGACCTGGTGGCCGGGCGCGATCTCCCGCAGGCGCGGCTCGCGCCCGCCGCAGGGCTCGAAGACGTGCGGGCAGCGGTCGCAGAACCGGCACCCCGGCGCGTAGTCCTCCGGGCTGGGGACGATCCCGCGGATGGTCTCCAGCAGCAACCCGCGCCTCGCCCGGCTCGGGCGGCACTCCAGCAGACGCTCCGTGTACGGGTGCGCGGGACGGGTGAAGATCACCTCGGTCGGCGCGCTCTCGACAATCTTGCCCGCGTACATCACGGCGACGCGGTCGGCCATCTCCGAAATGACCGCCAGGTCGTGGGTGATGAACAGCAACGCCGTCCCCAGCCGGGCCTGGAGGTCGCGGAGCAGGTCGAGGATTCGCGCCTGGACGGTCGCGTCGACGGCCGTGGTCGGCTCGTCGGCGATGAGCAGCTCGGGACGCCCCGCCAGGGCCATGGCGATCATCACGCGCTGGCGCATGCCGCCGGAGAGCTGGTGGGGATACTCGGCGAGGCGTCGCGCGGGCTCGGGCATCTCCACGAGGCGCAGGGCCTCGACGGCGCGCTCGGTCCGCTCGGCGCGCGAGAGCCTCTCGCCGCTGCGCCCGATCGCCTCGAAGAGCTGCGTCCGCACGGTGAGGACGGGGTTGAGGCTGGTCATCGGCTCCTGGAAGATCATCGCCATGTGGCGCCCGCGGAGGCGGCGACGCTCGGGGCCGGGCATCGTGACGACGTCGCGGCCCTTGAAGAGGACCTCGCCGCCGGCGACGTACCCCGGGCGCGGAAGGAGCTGCATCACCGACAGCGCCGTCAGCGACTTGCCGCACCCGCTCTCCCCCACGAGCCCCAGCGTCTGGGCGGCCTCGATGGCCAGCGAGACGCCGTCGATGACCTTCCTCGGCTCGCCGGTCGTGCGGAAGTAGGTCCGCAGGTTCTGGACGGCCAGCAGCGTCATGCCTGCTCCCCTCCGCCCCGGACGCGCAGCGACGGATCGAGGGCGTCGCGCAGGGCGTCGCCGAACAGGTTGGCCGGCAGCACGAGGGCGAACATGGCCACGAACGCGCCCGCGAGGTTCCACCACACGGGGGGGTTGCGCCCCAGCTCGCCGCGGGCCTGGTTGATCATGGAGCCCCAGCTATAGGTATCCGGCCCGACGCCCACGCCGATGTAGCTCAGGACGGCCTCGGCGAGCACGAGCCCGCTGAACCGCAGCACGACGTTGATCAGGACCAGGTGCATGACGTTGGGCACGATGTGCTTGGCGATGACGCGGAACTTCGACACGCCCAGCGCCAGGGCGGCCTGGACGTACTCGCGCTCGCGGAGCTTGAGCGTCTCGCCGCGAAGGAGCCGGCAGAGCCCGACCCAGCCGGTCAGGCCCATCACGAGGCACAACTGCACGATGCCCTGCCCGAGGATCAGCATCACGCAGGCCACCAGCAGCACCCACGGGATGGACGACAGGGTCGTGTAGAAGTACTGGACGGCGTCGTCGATCCACCCGCCGAAGAAGCCCGCCACCACGCCGAAGAAGATGGCGAACGGCACGGCGATCAGCGTGGTCAGCCCGCCGACGATGAGCCCCGTCCGCACGCCCTTGAGCGTGATGTAGAGGACGTCCTGGCCGGTCATGTCCGTGCCCAGCACGTGCCACCGCGGGTGGGCGAGCCGCGGGCGCTCGCGCCGGCGGACGGTCTGCCCGTCGACCTCGGCCTCGATGGTCTCCTTCGTCAGGAGCTTCTCGGCGAACGGGCCCGAGTACGTCTTCTCCGCCCGCCGCGCCAGCGGCGCGAGGAGGCGGTCCAGGGCGGTCCGCGGCTCGCCGAGGACGGCCTTCGCGTTCGGCACGCCGGCGGCGGGGCGCTCCACGTCGCGCCAGGAGATGCTGTCCAGGCAGCCGACGACCACGTAGACGACGATGACGAACAGCGAGCCGCGCGCCATGCGGCTGCGCCACACGCGCCGCCACGCGCGCGTCCACAGCTCCGTCCGCCTCGCGTGGTGGATGAACGCCGCGAACCCCAGCACAACGACCGCCAGGCCGCCGTTCGTCACGATCGGCACGCGGAGCCGCAGGCGGGTCAGGGACATGACGGCGAAGTACGTCCCCACGCCCGCCGCCACAAGCACGAGCACGCCGACGAGCATCTTCAGCAGGTCGACGGACGACGGGCGGCCGTACGGGCTTCGCGTGTCGCTGACGCCCAGCGTGATCCGCGGGTCCACCAGCGTGTAGCTGATGTCCGTCATCAGCAGCCCGAGCACGTACAGCACCGAGCCGATGTACGTCATGGAGCGGATGACCGCGAAATCCTGGGCGTGGATGGCGGTGATCGTCATGCTGCCCAGGCCCGGGATCGCAAAGAACGACTCCATGATCAGGCTGCCCATGAACAGGAACGGGATCCGCGTGACGGCGCCCGTGAGGATGGGGATCATGGCGTTCTTCAGGACGTGGCGGAACATGACCGCGCCCTCGCCGAGCCCCTTCGCCCGCGCCGTTCGCACGTAGTCCCGCCCGACCTCCTCGAGCATGACGGTGCGGTAGAATCGCACGGACCCGCCGATCCCCCCCACCACGCCGATCACGACCGGCAGGAAGACGAACTTCGCCGTGCTGCCCCCCCAGTCGAAGCCGGAGATCGGGAAGAGCCGCAGCCAGCCGGCGAAAAGGAACTGCCCCCCGATGATGTAGAACAGCGAGGAGACGGACATCATCAGGACGCACAGCACCGTGCCCCACCGGTCGAGGTAGGTTCCGCGGCAGAACGCGATGATCAGCGCCGTGGAGATGTAGACGGTCAGCCCCAGCAGGAAGGTCGGCACGGCGAAGGCCAGGCTGGGGCCCATCCGCCGGCGGATCTCCCTCGCGACGTCGCGCCCGGTGGAGTCGGACCGCCCGAGGTCGAAGATCAGCACCCGCGCACACTTCTGGTAGAGGAGGGTCTCGGTGATCTTCTCGGAGCCCTCGCCGTGTGCGTTGTAGAGGTACGGCAGGTCGTAGCCGCGGGCCTGGACCCATTCCCGGATGGCCTCGGGGGTGGCCTTCGTGCCCAGGGCCTGGCGGGCCATGTCCGCCGGCTTGTTGACGACGAAGAACAGCCCGAAGGTGATCAGCACGATGCCGAGGACGATCGGCACGGCGTAGAGCAGGCGGCGGATGACGTAGGCGAGCATCGCGTCACGTCTCCCGGAACCGCCGGCTCGCCACGAGGACGGCGGGCACGGCCGCGGCCACGAGCACCGCCGCGAGCACGACGAGGGGCCACCAGCGAGGCTCGTTGCGTGCCCGGCGGTACCGCGTCCGCTTCGCCGTGTCGATGCGGCAGTACTTCACCACGTTCATGGTCATCGAGTTCGGCCAGGCGCTGCGGTACCAGTCGTGGTAGAGGCTGTAGCTCACCGGGTGGGACTTGAAGATCGCCGGCGCGTCCGTCCGCAACAGCGCCAGGGCCTTGCGGATCACCGCCAGGCGTTCCGGGGAGTTCTCCATGCTCCGCAGCGTCCGGAACAGCCGGTTGAACTCCTCGCTGTTGTACTTCGAGACCGGCTTGCCCTCGGCGTCGTTGGGGTCGGGGCAGTAGAACAGGAACAGGAAGTTCTCCGGGTCCGGGTAGTCGCCGTGCCACCCCCAGTGCAGGAACTGAAAGCTGCCCGAGAGCCTCTTCTCGTTGTGGCGGTTGCCGTCGCTCGTCTCGACCTCGAGCCGGACGTTGAGCTTCTCGAACTGCTTCCGGACGAACCGCACGCGGCTGCGCCCCTGCGCCGACGCCCACTGCGTGATGAACGTGAGCCGCAGCGGCTCGCCGTCCGCGCCGTAGCCGTTCGGGTAACCCGCGTCGGCGAGAAGCTTCTTTGCCTCCTCGATCCCCCGGCGGACGGGGCGGCGGGCCTTCTCGTCCCACCGGTACACGACCGGGTTGATGCCCGCCCGGCCGGGCTCCTGCCCGAAGATCTCCGGTGGGATCGGCCCGTGCGAGGGGACCGCCTGCCCGTTCGTGAAGATCGCGATCTCCTCCTCCGTGTCGAAGGCGATGCTGATCGCCTGGCGGAGCTTGCGCTTGTCCTCCGTGTAGCCGCCGATGACGGGATCATCCATGTTGAAGTTGTAGAAGTAGAACCCCGCCCCGGGCGAGGTCCGCAGGCGGATGCCCTCGGCGGCCAGGTCGTCGGTCAGCACCGAGTCGCCGTGCGAGCTCAGCCGCACCGCCTGGTCGAACATGTCGTTCTGCACCCCCGAGTTGTCGTAGTAGCCCTGGAGGAACTTGTTCCAGCGGGGGATCGACTCCTTCTCCATCCGGTAGACGACGCGGTCGATCTGGGGCAGGCGGTTGCCGACGTCCTTGAGCATGTTGCCGTCTTCCATCTGCCTGTACCAGGCGACCGCCTCGGCGTCGTTGGGATCCGGGGTCGGCAGGTCCGGGTAGCGCTGGAGCCGGAAGTTGGGGTTCCGCTCGAGGACGATCTCGTTGGTGGGATCGTACCGCCGGAGCACGTACGGCCCGGTGCCGAGGAGGTTCTTGTCCAGCTCGATGCTCCGCTCGAGCAGCAGTCGCTGGTTGAAGAACGCCACCGCCTCGGGCGGGACCGGCGCGAAGAACGGCAGGGCCATCCAGTACAGGATCGGCGGGTACGGGGCCTGGATGACGATCTCGAACGTGTGGTCGTCGATCTGCCGCACGAAGGGGAACTCGTCGGCGCCCTCGGCGTAGTCGATCGGGATCGGGTCGTACTTCTCGTCCTGCTCGCGGTTGTAGAGGGGCCCGGCGGCGGCCTTGCGGGCCTCGCGGGCCCTGGCCAGCTTCGCCTCCAGCACCTCGCGGTACTCCGCCATGCCCAGGAAGTGCTTCTTAAACGTCGGGTACAGCGGGCAGGTCACCTGCGGGCGCGGGTCGGCCAGGCGACGGATCTGGTGCACGAAGTCCGCCGCCTTCACCTCGCGCGTGGCGTGCGGCTGGATGTCCCACACGTCGTCGACGCCGCGCATGTCCTTCTCGGTCAGCCGCCGGTTGCGCTCCACGAAGCACGGATGGTCCTGGTAGCGCAGGCCCGGCCGGATCCGGATCGTGTAGACGACCGCCTCCTTGTACGTCCTGCCGCGGAAGGTCACTTCTCGCCGCTCGGGCTCGGGCACTTCCCGGGCCGTGCAGGGGATCATCTCGTAGGGGCGCTTGAGGTAGTGGTATTCGAACGGCGGCTCGAGGACGTTGCGGATGATGCTGTAGTCGCCGGACGAGTACGACCGGGCCGGGTCCATGTGCTGCGGCTCGGAGGAGAACGTCGCGTACAGGATGTTCTTGCCCTCGTCCTCCTCGGGATAGGGCGAGTTGTTGCAGGCGGCCGGCAGCAGGGCCAGCAAGGCCACGCCCGCTCGCCAACCCGCGTTGCCCAACTCCCGCGACGCCATCGCAGCGTTCCTTTCGTGCCTTTCGTGGCCCGCGGCGTCACGCGCCCGGGCGGTCGTAGCTGCGCCGGAGGATCGCCGAGACGTCCTCCAGCGTCGCCACCTTCGGGTTGCTCTCGTAGTCCGGCAGGACGAGGCACGCCTTGGCCAGGCCGCCCAACTCGCCGACGCAGCCGCTGCCGAAATGCATCTCCGTCGGCTGGTAGTACGCAAACGATCTCATCGGGTCTTTCTGTTCTCACGCACAGGCCCGTCCCGGCGCCGCACCGGACCGACGGCGTCCGGCCCGACCCAACGCCGGGCCGGGCGGGAGCCGTTCCCCCCTCTGCATAACAGACCGGCCCGCCCGAGGCAATGGAACGTTGCGCGGGAGCAAGTGACGATGGCGCGCGCCCGCGCCGCAGGTGCGCATTGTCGAGGAATCGACGCGTGAGATTCATTGGCAGGCGCGGCCGGGGCCAAGGTACGGTATCGCGTGCCCGGAGCGGGAGACGCCCGCAGTATCGCTTCACGGTCAGCGCCGGCGGCGCGAGACCGGCCCGCGTGGGCGGCGGGCCGCTATCGGCCGATGCCGTACGCCGCCATCGGAGTTATCGCATGCGCAAGAAATCGCTTGCCTTCCTCGAAGAGCTGTTGAACTGCCCCTCCCCCAGCGGCTTCGAGCCGAAGATCCAGCGGGCCTGGTGCCGGTACGTTCGCGAGTTCAGCGACGAGGTCCACACGGACAGCTACGGCAACGCCGTGGCCGTCGTGAACCCGGAGGGGCGCCCGCGCGTCCTGCTGGACGGCCACTGCGACGAGCTCGGGCTGATGGTCAAGCACATCGGCGACAAGGGCTTCATCTACTTCCAGAAGATCGGCGGCGTGGACGCGGCGCAGCTTCGGGGCAAGCGCGTGGACGTCCACGGGCGCAAAGGCGTTGTCCGCGGCGTCATCGGCGCGACGGCCGTCCACCTCCAGGAACGCGGCAAGGAGCCCAAGGTGCCCAAGGTCCACGAGTGCTGGATCGACATCGGGGCCGCCGACGCGAAGGACGCCCGGCGCCAGGTCGCCGTCGGCGACGCCATCGCGTTCGTGGACGCCTTCGAGCTGCTGAACGACCGGGTGGCCGTCGCGCGGGCCTGCGACGACCGCGTGGGGATCTGGGTGGCGGCCGAGGCGCTGCGCATCGCCGCCGCCGGAAAGCTCCACTGCGCCGTCCACGCGTGCAGCAGCATCCAGGAGGAGATCGGCCTGCACGGGGCGCGCATGAACGCGTTCAACATCAAGCCGGACGTCGCGCTGGCCCTGGAGGTCACCCACGCGACGGACTCCCCCGGCATCGACGCCAAGCGCTTCGGCGAGGTCAAGCTGGGCGGCGGGCCGACCGTCAGCATCGGGCGGGAGAACCACCCCGTGCTCGTCCGCCGTCTCCGCGACGTCGCGCGCAAGGCGAGGATCCCGCTCCAGATCGAGGCGTTCAGCCTCGTCGGCGGCACCGACGCGATGGCCTACTGGATCAGCAACGGCGGCGTGCCGTCGGCCGTCATCGGCGTGCCCGACCGCTACATGCACAGCACGATCGAAATGGTCGACCTTCGCGACCTCGATCGCACGGCGCGCCTCGTCGGAGGCTTCTGCCGCGACCTGCGAGCGGGCGAGAAGTTCGTCGTGAAGGTGTGAACCGGCCGGGCGCGTCGCCGGGCGCGGGGGCGCTCGGAAACGCCCGCGACGCAAGCGGACTTCGTCGGTTCATCTGAATGGGTCGCCGACCCGGGAACGCCCGGGCGACAGGCCCGAGGCAGCGGCCCCGGACACACAGGAAGGACGCATCATGAAGCGATGGCTCGTGGCCGCGTGGATCGGGGCGCTGCTGATCGCTCCGGCCGCGCGGGCGGCAGAAAAGAAGCCCCCCGAGGACAAGCGCAGCGTCGCCGAACTGGTCCAGGCCCTGGGCGGGGAGCTCCCCGGCGGACGACAGCGGGCGGCCTCGGCGCTGGGCAAGATGGGCACGCTGCCGGTGCCCGCCGCCCGCGCGCTGGCGAGGTCCGTCACCGATCCGGACCCCTGGGTCCGCGAGAGCGCCATCGACGCGCTGCGGCGGGGCACGAAGGACGAATCGATCCTCCTGCCGGCGGCCGCGGCGGCGAGGCGGCTGCTCAAGCGGGGCGAGAACGTCCTGGCCGTCCACTGCCGCCGGGGCGAGCGCAGCCCGGCGCCCGTGGACGTCGGCCTGGAGGGGGCCGGACCCTAGACGGCAGGAGATGGACCCGATGACGAGACCCACTGCTACAGCGCCGTTGCGCATAGGCCGACGGCGGTTCCTCCAGCGCCTGGGTGTGGGCGCCGCGGCGCTGGCCGCCCCGGGCGTGCTGGGCGGCGAGCGCGAGGCCCGGCGCCCGAACGTGCTGCTGATCTACACCGACGACCAGGGCACGCTGGACGCCAACTGCTACGGCTCGAAGGACCTCCACACGCCGCACGTGGACGCGCTGGCGGCGTCCGGCGTGCGCTTCACCCAGGCCTACGCCCACACGGTCTGCTGCCCGTCGCGGGCGCTGCTGCTGACCGGGCGGCATCCCCAGCGGTGCAACGTCGGGGCGTGGCAGCAGGGAGACATGAAGGCCCCGAAGAAGGGCACCAACATGTTCCTCTCCGAGGTCACCCTCGCCGAGGTGCTCCGGTCGGCCGGGTACAGGACGGCCCTGTTCGGCAAGTGGCACCTGGGCGCCCATCGCGACCACGGGCCGACCCGCCAGGGCTTCGACGAGTTCTTCGGCTTCCGCGGCGGGTTCATCGACAACTACCTGCACTACTTCCTCCACGGGCGGGGCTACCACGACCTCTACGAGGGCGCCCGGGAAGTGCACCGCAAGGGCGAGTACTTCCCCGACCTCATCGCCGACCGGGCCGTGCGGTTCCTCGAGCGGAACCGAAACAGGCCGTTCTTCCTGTACCTGGCCCTGAACATCCCGCACTACCCCGAGCAGGCCGATGCGACGTTCGACGAGCGCTACAAGCACCTGCCCATGCCGCGGCGGTCCTACGCGAAGGTGATCTCGACCACGGACGACCGGGTGGGGCGCGTGCTGGGCAAGCTGGAGGAGCTCGGCCTGCGGGACGACACGATCGTCATCTTCATGAGCGACAACGGCCATTCGGCGGAGGACAACCGCATCCGCGTGGACGGCCACGCCAGCGGCCTGCCGAAGGGCCACCATTACGGCGCCAACGGCGGCGGGGGCAACACGGGCAAGTGGCGCGGGCACAAGGGAACGTTCCTCGAGGGCGGCATCCGCGTGCCGGCGATCCTGAGCTACCCGCGGAAGCTGCCCAAGGGCGTCGTTCGCGGCCAGGCCATCACCGCCGCGGACTTCTTCCCCACGGTCCTGGAACTCTGCGGCGTTCCCCGGCCGAAGGTCAAGCTCGACGGCGCGTCCCTGCTGCGAATCGTCCGGGACGATGCGCCCTCGCACCATCGGGTGATGCACTGGCAGTGGTACGCCAACTGGGCCGCCCGCGAGGGCGACTGGAAGCTGCTCGGCAGGCGAGACAAGGCGACGTTCCTGGGCAACCTGGCCGACGAGGAGCCCGAGCGGAAGAACTACCTCCGCGAGAAGCCCGAGATCGCCCGGCGCCTCCTCGAACGGCACCGCTCGTGGGTCCGGGACGTCACGCCGAAAGGAGGCGACTCATGAACCGGCGCGGCCCGACACGACGTGCGTTCCTCAAGGCCATCGGCCTCGGCGCCGCGGCGCTGACGAGCCGGGCGACCCTGCGCGGCGAGGAAGCGCCCGCCCCGGCGCGGGCCGGCAGCGCCCGGCCGAACATCCTCTTCATCATGTCCGACGACCACGCCGCCCCGGCGATCAGCGCCTACGGCGACTTCCTCGCCGCCGCCGCGCCGACGCCGAACATCGACCGCATCGCGACCGGCGGCATGCTGTTTGGGAACTGCTTCGTCACGAACTCGATCTGCACGCCGAGCCGGTCGGCGATCTTCACCGGCAAGTACTCCCACGCCAACGGGGTGTACAAGTTCACGCCGCTGGACCAGAGCCAGCCGACGCTGCCGAAGCTCCTGCGGGCCGCCGGCTACCACACCGCGATCATCGGCAAGTACCACCTGCACTCGAACCCCGTGGGCTTCGACTACTTCTCGGTGCTCCCGGGTCAGGGGCGCTACCACGATCCCCAGTTCGTCGAGATGGGCGACGAGCACCCCGGCGGGCGCGTCAGCCGGGGAAAGCGAACCGCCCACAAGGGACACTCCTCCGACGTCATCGCCGGCAAGGCGCTGAACTACCTTCGCCACGTCCGCCCGAAGGACCGGCCGTTCGCGCTGTTTTGCCACTTCAAGGCCCCGCACGACACGTGGCAGTGCGCCCGGCGCTACGATCGCTACCTGGCGGACGTCGCCCTGCCGGAGCCCGCGACGCTGCACGACGACTACCGCACGCGGAGCGACGCCATCCGGCGGACGACGCAGAAGATCGGCCAGCGGCACACGAGCTACGTCCCCAAGGCCAGGCAGCCCGACGAGCGGAAGCGCGTCAGCGAGTGCTACCAGGTCTACATCAAGAAGTACCTCCGCTGCGTCAAGGGCATCGACGACAACGTCGGGCGGATCCTGGACCACCTCCGCACGTCGGGGCTGGGGCGGAACACGATCGTGATCTACACCGCCGACCAGGGCTTCTTCCTCGGCGAGCACGGGCTGTACGACAAGCGGTTCATGTACGACGAGGCGATGCGGATGCCCCTGCTGGTCCGCTGGCCGGGCCGGGTCAAGCCGGGCTCGCGCAACGAGGACATCGTCCTGAACGTGGACTTCGCCCCGACGCTGCTCCAGGCCGCCGGCGCCGACCCGCGCCGCGACATGCAGGGCCGGAGCTTCCTGCCCCTGCTGACCGGAAGGACGCCCAAGGACTGGCGCCGGTCGATGTACTACCGGTACTACTTCTCGCACTTCAACACCGAGCCGCACTACGGCGTGCGGACGAGGACGCACAAGCTGATCTGCTTCCACCGGCTCGGCCAGTGGGAAATGTACGACCTCACGCGCGACCCGCACGAGGTGAGGAACCTCTACGGCGACCCGGCCCGGCAGGAGGAGGTCCGCCGGCTCAAGGACGAGCTGGCGCGGCTCCAGAAGGAACTGAAGGACGACGTCCGCGACGTGGGCGACCGGCCGCGAACCGGGTTCGAGAAGGTACAATGAGGCCGGGCGCCGCGGACGCCGAGTGTCGTGCAATGGAGACAAGGAGCTTGAGGATGAGACTGCCTTCCCTGGTCGCCGGCCTGGTGCTGCTGGCGGCGTTCGGCCGTTGGTGCCCGGCGGCCGATGACGTCTACGCCAAGAAGGCCACGTGGTTCGATTCGGTGATCGCCTGCCGGGAGGCCCTCGCCGCCCGCGCCGGGCAGACCGCCGAGCCGGTTCCGCTGCCGGACTTCGGCGGCGGGAGGTACACGTTCACGGCCTGGGTCCGCACGAAGCGGGACGGGTCCATCTTCGCCAAGACGCGGGCGCGCGGCGCGTGGGTGCGCGACGGCAAGGCGCTGTTCCTGCGCGGGGGCAGAGTCTGCTTCGACATCGGCTGGACGGGGGCCGTCAACGGCCGGACGCGGGTGGCCGACGGCAAGTGGCATCACGTCGCCTTCTCCGGCGGCGTGCCGCAGCGGATCTACGTGGACGGCAAGCTCGACGCCGAGGGCCGATTGGAAAAGCGCCCGGACGTGGCGGGCAGCGTCCTGAAGATCGGCTGGACCTCCACGAACTTCCCGCGAGGCAACGCGGGGCTCGTCGGGGAGATCGACGACGTTCGGCTCTACGACCGCGTGCTCAGCGACGACGAGATCCGCGCCGCCGCGTCCGGGGACGCGCCGGACAAGGGGCGAGGTCCCCGGGCCCACTGGCCCCTCGACGGCGACGCGACGGACGCCTCCGGCGGCAGGAACCACGGTGCAACGGCCGGAAAGTGCCGCTTCGTGCCCGGGCGGCTCGGCAAGGCCCTGGCCGTGGCGGGGGACGCGCACGTGGTGGTCTCGTGCGGCCGCGGGGCCGGGCCGATGGCCGCGATCTGGCCCCGCCTGGCGGCCGACTTCGCCGATCCCGACTCCCGGCAGGAGATGCAGTGGGAGCGCGCCGACGGCATCTGGGGCGCCGATCTGGTCCGGGCGACGTACGCGGACCTGGCCCGACGGTACGCCGCGGCCGCACGCCAGCCGTCCAGCCTCGCGCGGCGGGTCGACGCCCTCGCCGCCGGCGCAAAGAGCGCCGACGACCTGCGCAAGGTGCGGGCGCTCTACCTGACGTCGCGCCGCTACGCGCTCGCCCTGGAGCGCATCGCCGCGTACGACCTGAAGGGCCTCCGCGCGACGATCGAGGACCTCTACCCGACCCGCCGGCGGCGCGACGCGCTGCTGGTGCGGCTGGACGCCTTGGAAGCCGGCGCCGCCACGTGGGCCGCCGGCGAGATCCCCCCCCGCGACCTCGACCGCTGGCAGAAGGACCTCGTCGCGCTGCGCCGCGAGGTGCTCGTCACGAACAACCCGCTGATCGACTTCGACAAGCTCCTCTTCGTCAGACGGAACACCTACAACTCCAATCACTACTACACCGAGTTCATCAACAGCCAGTGGCTGCCCGGCGGCAACCTGTGCGTCCTGGACCTCAAGACCGGCAGGGTCACCGAGCTCGTCTCGTCGCTGAAGGGCGGTGTGTTCGGGCGCTTCGACCTGTCCTTCGACGCCAAGCGGATCGTCTTCGCGTGGAAGTGCGCCCACCAGGAAGGCTACCGCATCTACGAGATGAACGTCGACGGCACAGGCTTGCGGCAGCTCACCTTCCCGCAGAAGAACGAGAAGTGGCTGGTGGAGAGCTACCGCGCCCGGGCGCACTACCACCACGGCACCGACGACATGCACCCCTGCTACCTGCCGGACGGCGGGATCGCGTTCATCTCGACGCGCTGCCAGTACGGCATCCTGTGCGACGGGCCCGACGACTTCACGACGACGGTCCTCTACCGCATGGACGCCGACGGGGGGAACATGCAGCGGCTGTCCAACAGCTCCGTCAGCGAGGCGTCGCCCGTGATGCTGCCGGACGGGCGAATCCTCTACACGCGGTGGGAGTACGTCGACAAGGGCGCCGTCAGCGTCAAGTGCCTCTGGGTGATGTATCCCGACGGCACGGTGTCGAGCGAGGTCTACGCGAACGACATCTCGCTGCCGCCGACGTTCATCTACAGCCGCCCCATCCCCGCCGTGGTCAACGAGTACGTGGTCGTGGGCACGCCCCACTACCCCCAGAACGGGGTGGGGACGATCATCCGCCTGGACATGAGCCGGAACATCCGGACGCGCGACCCGATGACCTACCTGACGCCGTACGTGGACATTCGCGGCGAGGGGGGCTTCGCCTTCCGCGAGGGCGACGGCCCGTGGCGCGGCGACCGGCGCGGCAACGGGCCCCTGTTCCGCGACCCGTACCCGCTGTCGAGGAAGTACTTCCTGGTCTCGCACAAGCCCAAGGGCAGGCCGTGGACCGACCCGAAGGGCTACGCGATCTACCTGCTGGACGAGACGGGCAAGGTCTCGCAGATCCACCGCGATCCGGAGATCTCCTGCTGGCAGCCCTATCCGCTCCGCCCGCGCGAGAGGCCGCCCGTGCTGGCGTCCGCCCGCAACCCCGCGCTGGCGAAGCAGGGCCTCGCCCGGTGCGTCGTGGCGGACGTCTACCACGGGCTGGAGGGGGTCGAGCGCGGCGAGATCAAGTACATCCGGATCTTCGAGCAGGCCCCGCGCCCGTGGGCGGCCCGGCGGCGGTGGTCCGGCGACGAGTACGACCAGCAGCACGTCTGCATCAGCAAGGACACGCACCTGGGGCTGAAGGTCCAGTACGGGATCGTCCCGGTGGAGGAGGACGGCTCGGCCAACTTCGTCGTCCCCGCCCTCCGGAACATCGCTTTCCAGGCGCTGGACGAGAACCACCTGGCCGTGCAGACGGAACGGACGTACGTCAACTATATGCCCGGCGAGACGCGCAGTTGCGTCGGCTGCCACGAGACGCCCCACGAGCTGGCGCCCATTGCCGGCCGCGACAGCATCCAGGCCCTGCGGCGCCCGCCGTCGCGGCCCGGGCCGCAGCCGGGCGAGACGTCCGGCGGGCGACCGCTGCACTACATCACGGACGTCCAGCCGGTGCTGGACAAGCACTGCGTCCGCTGCCACGGCGCCAAGGACCCCAAGGGCAAGCTGGACCTCCGCGGCGACCTGACCGAGCTGTGGTGCATCTCGTACGAGAGCCTCGTGCCGGAGCGGCGCCGGCGCCCGCGGGGCGACCGCGGGCTGCTCGGACCGATCATCGGCGAGAACCACCCCAAGACCGGCAACGTGCACTACCTGCCCGCCCGGTCCCTCGGCTCGCACGCCAGCGTGCTGGTGGCCATGCTCGCGCCGGGCAAGGTCAAGCTGGCGGATGCCCGCGCGGCCCAGCGCGCCGCCGCGCTGGCCGAGAAGCACAAGCACCTCCGCCTCGCGCCCGAGGAGCTGCTGCGGATCACCAACTGGGTCGATACCAACGCCCAGTACTACGGCTCCTGGTGGGGCCGGAGACGCCTCCGCTACAAGGACCATCCGAACTTCCGCCCCGTCCCGACGCTCGAGGCGGCCGCCAGCACGACGTCCCCCATCCCGGAAGACCAGCGGTGAGCGGCGCCCGACCCCCGCGGCTTCCCCGGCACAAGGCGACTCCCTCATGACCGAGCGCAGGCCCAACGTTCTGTGGATCATGGCCGACCAGTTGCGTCACCAGGCGCTGGCGTGCAACGGCGACCCGAACGCGCAGACGCCCAACATCGACCGGCTCGCCGCGGAGGGCGTCGTCTGCGAGACGGCCGTCAGCCACTACCCCGTCTGCATGCCGTTCCGCGCGGGTCTGGTCACGGGGCAGTACGCCCACGTGCACGGCCTGCGGGTGCACGGCGACCTGCTGACCCCCGAACGCCGCACCGTCGCCCACGCCTTCCAGCGGGCCGGCTACCGGACGAGCTACGTCGGCAAGCTTCACCTGGCCGGGGGCGTGAGCAACTGGACCACCGGCGAGGAGTTCTGGGTCCACCCCTGGCTGCGGGGGGGATTCGAGGACTTCTTCGGGTTCGACATCTCCAATCACTACTACAACACGCACTACTGCACCGGGCCGTACAAGAAGGGCATCAAGATCGACGGCCACCAGACGGACGGCCTGACCGACCTGACCTTGACGTACCTGGCCGAGACGGCGATCCCGTCGGGCGCGCCCTGGTTCCACGTGATCAGCTACGAGGCCCCCCACCCGGGCGGCGGAAACGGCACCAACCGGTACATGCCCTTCCCCGCGCCGGAGGAGTTCGAGGCCCGCTTCGACCCCGAGCGCCTGCGCCTGCGCCCGAACGTGCCCGAAGGCGACGACGAGACGGTCCGCCGCAAGTCGGCCGGCTACTACGCCATGGTCGCCCATCTCGATGACAACGTGGGGCGGATCCTGGCGCTGCTCGAGGAGACCCGCCGGCTCGACGACACGCTGGTCGTCTTCCTGTCCGACCACGGCGAGATGCTCGGCAGCCACGGGCGGTTCCACAAGGAAGTGGCCTACGACGAGGCCATCCGGATCCCCCTGATCCTGCGCCTCCCGCGGGCCCTCGCGCCCGGCGGCCGCTACGACGGAATCGTCAGCGGCATCGACATCTTCCCGACGTGCGCCGGGCTCTGCGGCGCGGCCGTCTTCCCCGACGTGCAGGGGATGGACCTGTCCGCGTCGCTGTGCGGCCGCGAAGGCCCCACGCGCAGCGAGGCGCTCGTGCAGTGGCTGGGCGAGACCCGCTACGCCTGGGGCGACTACCCCTACCGCGCCCTTCGGACGCGGCGGCACACGTACTGCGTGGGCACCCGGCAGGCCAACGAGCGGCACGGCGGGGTCTTCCGCCTGCTGTTCGACAACGAGCAGGACCCCTACCAGCTCGACAACCGGTTCGCCCGGCCCGAGGCGCGGGACCTCCAGCGCGAGCTGCACGCGCGGCTCTGTCACGCGATCCGCCAGTCCGGCGAGGCCGTGCCCGACTTCGTCGCCGAGGTCTCCGCCGAGCTCGGCTCGTAGCCGCGCCGCGGGCCCGACACGAGGGAGCAGACCATGGGACGCACACGGGCAGCCACCTTCACGCGGCGCGGCTTCCTGAGGACCACCGGCATGGGCCTGGCGGCCGTGGGGCTGCCTCTCGGCGGCCGCGCCGAGTCCGACACGCCGCCGACCAAGCCCAACTTCGTCCTCGTGTTCACGGACGACCAGGGCTACCAGGACGTGGGGTGCTTCGGCTCGCCCCGGATCCGGACACCGCGGCTGGACGCCCTGGCGCGCGAGGGGATGCGGTTCACCAGCTTCTACGCCCAGACGGTCTGCGGGCCGTCGCGCGCGGCGCTGATGACCGGGTGCTATCCCCTGCGCGTTGCGAAGAAGGGCAACCGCGTCGAGGTCCATCCGCGCCTTCACGCCAGGGAGATCACACTCGCCGAGGTCCTCAAGGGCGCGGGGTACGCCACGGCGGCGTTCGGGAAGTGGGACCTGGCCGGGCACACGCAGAACCGCTTCGAGCCGGAGCTGATGCCCAACAAGCAGGGCTTCGACACCTTCTTCGGCACGCCCACGAGCAACGATCGCCTGGTCAACCTCTACCGGAACGACCAACTGGTGGAGAAGTCGGCCGACATGAATCAACTGACGCGCCGCTACACCGACGAGGCCGTCGCGTTCCTGCGGGCCCACAAGGACAAGCCGCTGTTCCTCTACCTCGCCCACACGATGCCGCACACCCGGCTGGGCGCCTCCGAGCGGTTCCGCGGGAGGTCCAGGCGGGGGTTGTACGGAGACGTCATCGAGGAGATCGACTGGAACGTCGGGCGCATTCTCGACGCGATCAAGGAGCTGCGGCTGGAGCGGCGCACGTACGTCATCTTCACCAGCGACAACGGACCGTGGGCCATCAAGGGCGAGCACGGCGGGTCCGCGGCGCCCCTGCGCGGCGCGAAGACCTCGACGTGGGAAGGCGGCCTGCGCGTGCCCTGCATCATGTGGGCGCCCGGGCGCATCCCACCCGCCGGCACGTGCGACGAGATCGCCACCACGATGGACCTGCTGCCCACCCTCGCCCGGCTGGCCGGGGCCCGCGCGCCCGGCGACCGCGTGATCGACGGCCACGATATCTCCGCGCTGATGCACGGCGAGAAGGGCGCGACCAGCCCGACGAAGGCGTTCTTCTACTACCAGCACACGCACCTTCAGGCCGTCCGGTCGGGCAAGTGGAAGCTGCACCTTCCCCGGCCCGCGCGCCCGCCGTGGGCGCCCAACTGGTCGCGACACATCCGGCCGGAGGACGTCGTGGAGATCAAGCAGCCGCTGCTGTTCGACCTGGAGGCGGACATCGGCGAGCGGCACGACGTGGCTGCCGGGCACGGCGAGGTGGTCGCGCGCCTGCGGAAGCTGGCCGAGCAGGCGCGGGAGGACATCGGGGACTACAACCGCGTCGGGCGCAACGCCCGCTTCTTCGACGCGGGCCCCCGTCGCCCGGACATCCGCAAGGGATGGCCGGCCGCCGCATCGTCCGCGCGGCGAAAAAGGGGAGTCCCCGGCCGGCCGGGCGGGGTAGAATCTCCGCCGAGCCGGTGACCGCGGACCGGCCGGCGGCGAAGGCGAGCCCGTTCGGGGCCTCGCCTGCCAGCCTGTCCCGTGGCCGCCGGCGCCGCGTCCGGAAGCTCGACGGCCGCGCCGCACCCGATGGCGAAACGTCACGCAGCGTCCCCCGAAGGAGGTGGCGATGAGATATCACCATCCCGACGACCCGAAGCCGCAAGCCCCCCCCGGGCCGCTGGAGGGCGTCCTGGCCTGGGTGGAACGGAAGCAGCTCCAGGTGCCCGCGACGATCCTGCTGGAGATGCATCGCCCGCTGATGCCGATCGCCTGGACCGCGGCGATGCTGTTCGGCGGGCTGGTGGCGCCGCTGTTCGGCCCGAGCTACTACGAGAAGATCGAGGCCCTGCGCGACCCGGCGGCGCTCGACCGGATCCTGAAGCGGCTGGAGCGCAGCGCGCGCACCTCGCAGGACCCGCAGTCGGACCCACCCGAACAGGTCGAGTCATGAAGCACGCGGATGCCTTCGCGACGATCCTGCTGCTGGCCTTCGGGGCGGCGATCCTGATCTGCATCTGGCGGGCGCGGCGGGGGCGCGTGCCCTACGTTCGCCGGATCGCGGGCATCGCCGCGATCGAGGAGGCCGTCGGGCGCGCCACCGAGATGGGGCGCCCCATCATCTTCGCGATGGGCTTCACCGACATCCGGAACATCCGGACGCACGTGGGCCTGTCGGTGCTGTCGCACGTGGCGCACCTCGCGGCGCGCATGCGGACCCGCCTGATCGTGACGCTTCGCGTGGCGAACGTCTACCCGGTCGCCGAGGAGGTCGTCCGCCAGGCGTACGTGGCCGAGGGCGTGCCCGACCAGTTCGACGCCGAGCAGCAGGTGCGATTCCTCTCCCAGGACGGCGTGCTGCACGCGATGGGCACGGCGCGACTGATCGAGGAGATGGAAGCCGGCTGCGCCATCTTCTTCGGCGCGTTCGACTTCACCAGCCTGCTGATGGCCGAGCCCGGCGCGCGGATGGGCGTGCTCCAGATCGCCGGCGATCCCAGCCTCTTCCAGGTGCCCTTCTTCGTCTGCACGTGCGACCACACGATCATCGGCGAGGAGTACTTCGCCGCCGGGGCGTGCGTCAGCCCCGACCCGACCATGCGCGCCACGCTCGTCAGCCAGGACATCATCAAGGCGATCGTGGCCGTCCTCATCCTCGCCGGGACCGTCGTCGCCCAGATCCGGACGGGCTGGGCGACGTGGCTGGTGGAGTTCCTGATGCGCTACCAGAAGTGACGGAGCCGTCCGGTGAAGCACACGGTCGTTCGCATCATCACGTTCGTGGCCGGGCTGTTCTTCCTGCTGGAGTTCCTGCTGCCCGGCGGAACCCGGCAGCGCCCGGGCGCCGCATCGACGCAGCCGGCGACCGCCGCGACCCAGCCCGCGACCGCCGCCGCCCGGCCCGCGGGCGCCGAGACCAAGGCCGACAACGACGGCAACGTCCTCACGCCGTACTTCAGCGACGTGTCCCGTTTCGTCATCGTCGTGGCGGCGATGGCGTTCCTGCTGGGCCCGATCAACCTCGTCCGCAGCCACGTCAAGACGCTGGTCCGGGGGCGGAAGGGGCGCGCCGGCAGCGTCGCGTTCCTCCTCTGCACGGTGGTCGGGATCCTGACGAAGTCCCTCTACGAGACGCCGGCCGGGCGGGCCGTCCGGGCGGACGTCCTGCACGACGCCCTGTTCTACGGCATCACGATGGCCTTCTTCGCCTCGAGCATGGCGCTGCTGAGCTTCTACCTGGTCTCGGCGGCCCACCGGGCGTTCCGCCTGAACAACCTCGACGCGGGGGTGATGATGGTCGCCGCGGTGGTCGTCCTGCTGGGGCAGGTGCCGATCGGGGACTGGATCACGCACGGCCTGCCGGATCCCTTCCGTCTGCGGTCGTGGGCGCAGTGGATCCTGATGTATCCCAACGCCGGCGTGCAGCGGGCGGTCCTGATCGGCGCCGGCGCCGGCGCCATCGCCGCGAGCATGCGCCACTGGCTCGGGCTCGGCAAGAGAATGGAGTGACGAATGATCCGCCACCTGGCGAAGCTCCAGAACCTCAGCCAGCGATGGCTGTACCTCGGGACGATCCTGCTGCTGATCGTGCCCTTCGCGGTGACGATTCCGATGCCGCCCAGCGACGCGTCGGTCGCGACGCGCGGGCTGTACGACACGATCGAAGCGTGCCCGACGGACAAGGTGGTCCTGATCGAGTCCAGTTGGGACATGGGCTCGCGCGCGGAGAACCAGGCTCAGCTCGCCTGCGTGGTCCGCCACCTGTGCCGCAATCGCGTGCGGTTCGTCGTGGTGTCGGTGGGTCGGCCGTTCGGGCCCGAGTTCGCCGCCCAGGTCATCGAGCCCATCGCCGCCGAGGCGGGCTACGTCTACGGGCGCGACTGGGTCAACACCGGCTTCATCCAGGCCACCGGCGGGCTGGCGGTGGTGGCCGACGGGCTGGCCCGCGACCTGCACACCCTCCGCCCCGCGGACGTGAAGGGCACGCCGGTGAGCGAGATCCCCCTGATGCAGCACGTCCGCACCATCGAGGACGTGCACCTGCTCTACATCGTCACCTACGCCCCGGCGGAGGAGTGGATCGGACTGGTGAAGGGGCAGTTCGGCACGAACGTGGCCTTCGGGTGCATGTCCATCATGGGCCCGCGCTACTACACCTACATCGACAGCAAGCAGCTCTGCGGCATGCTGGTGGGCAACCGGGGCGCGGCGGACTACGAGGCCCTGCTGGCCCGGCCCGGGATGGGGACGCGGCTGATCGGCGTGGCGTCGTTCGGCAACGGCATCATCATCCTCGCGGCGATCCTGGGCAACGTGGGGATGTGGGCCGCGGCGCGGCGGCGGCGGAGGGCGGCGCGATGAACCACCCCCTGGCCGTCTGGTTCGGCGCGATCGTCACGCTGGCGGTCTTCAGCTACATCGCGAAGGACAACCCCGTCTACCGCGTGGTGCAGCAGGCGGCGCTGGGCGTGTCGGTGGGTTTCGGGCTGGTCATCGTCTGGCAGCAGACGCTCCAGCCGATGTGGTGGAGGCCCATCGTCCAGGCCCTCCGCGGCACGGGGCACTGGACGGGCGCCCTGTGGCTGCTGGCGCTGATCCCGGGGAGCCTGTGGTACTTCCAGCTCTCCCGGAAGCTCTTCTGGGTCAGCACGCTGGTCAGCGGGCTGTTCGTCGGCGTCGCCGCGGGGCTGGCCTTCAAGAACCAGATCCTCCTGATCCTGCCGCAGATCGCCGCGTCCCTCAAGCCGCTCAACCCCTTCGCCGGGCCCCGGGGCCTCTCCTGGGACAGCACCGCCGCCTGCCTGAGCAACCTGGTGTTCCTCCTGTCGCTCTTCACGGCGCTGCTGTACTTCTTCTTCTCGATCCGGACGGACCGCGCCTTGCTGCGAACCCCCATGCGCCTCGGGCGCGTCATGCTCATGGTCTGCCTCGGCGCGATGTTCGGCAACACCGTGATGACGCGGATGGCCTACCTCATCGAGCGGCTGCAGTTCCTCTACGAGGACTGGCTGGGCTCGTTCCTGCCGGGGCTGTGAGGGCGGAGGCGAAGAGGGCGCCCCCGGTGTCATCTCGCTTCGGCGGCCTCGATGGCGTCCACCAGCGCCGCGATGCCCTCCCGGCGCTCGAGGATCTTCGTGACCCGGTCGTAGTCGGCCGGCTTGAGCAGGGGCGTGAGGAACGGGCGAAGGAACACCATCGCCTGGCTGCCGATGGCGTTCAGGGGCCGGACCGAGTTCAGGAACAGCAAGGCGGGCGCGGCCATGCGGCGCCGGACGACGAAGTCCGCGAGCTTCGCCAGCAGTTCGTGGTCTTCGGCCGTCAGGGGGCCGTAGGGCCCCTCGAGGGCGAAGGCGTGGCGAAGGCCTTCGCGGAATCGGAGCCACCAGGTTGCCTGGGCCTGGGACAAGCTCGCCCTTCCCGTCGCCCTACGGCGGCAGCTTGAGCCAGTCGAACAGCAGGAACCGCACGCGCCCGATGAGCAGGCTCAGGCGCCCCATGACCGTGTAGCCGAACGAGGCGCCGAAGGCGACCATCAGGAACCAGATGCCCAGGCGGGAGACGGCCTTCCCGGCCGTCTTGTGCTCCACCGAGAAGAAGAAGTAGAACAGCACGGCGGCCGTTCCCACCAGCACGACGATCGTGCCGAAGACGGGCAGGCCCACCTGGAGGAACCAGTCGCCGGACAGCAAGGCGGGCGCGGTCTGGGCGCCGGTGATGGCGGCCTGGATGGGCGCGACGGCCGCCTGGAGCTGCTGCAGGATGTAGCTGTGCGTCACCACGGCGATGCCCACGCCGGAGCCCCACCCGATCAGGAGCCCGTAGGCATAGCGGCTGGGCCAGGGGTGCTTGCGGGACAGGCGTGTCAGCAGCAGCAGGCCCAGCGTGATGGGAACGACGCGGTGCAGCAGGGCCTCCCACAGCGCCCCGCTCGTGGGGGCGCCGAAGATCGGCTCGACCACTTCGGGCCGCAGCGACAGGCGCCAGGTCATGATCGCCCCGTAGCCCAGCGCCACGCCGACGTAGAGGTTCTCCGCGACCTTGAAGAGCGGGTTGTCGCGGTAGAGGAAGCTGTACATGATCAGCGTCAGCCCGGCGGCGATGATGATACCGATGGCGTCGCGGAGCTGCGCCGGTGTGGCCGCCCAGGGCTTGTGGACGATCAGGCTGACGGTCAGGAAGAGCACCGACAGCAGGGCCAGCGCGCTGAGCTCGATGGACTGCCGCATCGGTCCCGAGGTGTTCTCCGGTTCGCCCATCGGGTCAGCTCCCTCCCTTCCCGCGAATGCGACGCGCCAGGAACCGCGCGTTGGCGGCGACGATCAGAACGATCAGAAGCAGGTGCGTCGCCGACTGCGCCTGCATGCCGGGCGTGGCGTCGCCCGGCTTGGCCAGCAGCGTCTCGTAGTCCGCCGCCCCCCGCAGCCCCCCCAGCAGGCCCACCAGTTGCTTCGACTGGAGGAACGGGTACATGTCCGGCGCCATGACGGCCGTGCAGCCCGCCCCCAGCGGGAAGCCGAACCGGTCCGAGCCGTAGGCGATCCACATCTCGACCGTGTTGCCCGCCGCGATGTCGATCGCCAGGTCGATGTCCTTCAGCGAGTCCACCCCCTCCAGCGCCGGCATCCCCCGCGTGGGGTAGCCGTAGAAGTCCTCCCCGAACGCGCCCTTGAAGTTCTCGCCCATGTTCAGCACGAGGTTCTGGTAGCCCGGGCGGAAGCCCAGGAAGACGTAGTCGCGCCCGGAGACCCTCTCCTTGCCCCACATCTCCTTCGACTCGGCGGCGGTCTCCTTGCAGAGCTGCTGGCAGAGCCCCACGCCCTCGACCCAGTGGGTCATGACGACGGGAATCAGGTCCTTCTTGTAGCAGTGCCGCAGCAGCGCCACGCTCATGGGATAGAGCTCTTCCTTGCTGCCGGGGGCGTAGTCGAAGGCCAGCAGCACGTGGGAGCCCGGCTCGAGCCGATCGACCTGCTCGTAGAGCCTCTCGGCCACGGGCGAGGCCTTGAACTCCAGCTCCAGGTCCACCAGGTACGGCAGGACCACCGCCGCCGCGACGAGGACGAAGATCCCCCGCCGGATCATCGCGGCGCGCCGGAGATCGCCCTGGCGGGTGGGCATCAGTCACCCCCTCCCAAGTACGACCGCTCGATGCCGAAGAGCACGCGGAGCGACTGGGAGATCGCCCCGAGGCTGATGCCCAGGAGGATGCCTCGCTTGGCCGCCAGGTTCGGGTACTCCATGACGATGTCGGTGGCCTTGGAGAACAGTTGCGGCGCGCCCAGCAGGCTTCCCAGGCTTTCGCTGACGGGCACGCGACCGAACATCACGATCAGCGCGGCGACCAGCAGCAGCGCGGCGCTGAAGGTCTTCGCGCGGAAGGTGCGAAAGGCGGCGCTGGCGATGAAGAACGCCAGGATGGAGAAGACCGTCGCCCCGCAGGGGACCTGGACGTACTTGTAGCCCCACTGGAACCAGGTCATCTGGTCCCGCGGCGCGGGGGCGAGGGGGCCGAGCCCCTCGTTGATCAGCCCGACGGCGATCATGCCCGCCGCCCCGAGGAAGACGAAGGCGCTGTAGCCCCAGCCGCCCACGCGCCGGCGGATGCGGCTGATGTGCATGTGCAGCAGGCTGTAGGCCCCGATGAACATCGCGAAGCCCCCGATGATGCGGAACCACGTGGTCATCCTCTCCCGGAACGCCCCGGCCAGCGGGTGGGGCACGTACTCGTGCGCGAACGCCAGCACCCCGATCCCGAAGACGATGATCAGCGGAATGGTTCGCTTGTACCACATGGGGGCGTCTCTAGCCTCCGAGGGCCTCGAAGATGCTCCGCAGCAGGCTCAGGTCCGCCGCGAGCCAGCGCCCGATGCTCATCGCGATCGTCCCCCCCACCATGGCGAGCATGAGGAACACCTTGCCGACGTCCTGTCCGCGGAGGCTGCCGAGCATCCTCGGCTCCCGCGAAAGGTACGCCGAGGCGGCGTAGAGCTCCTCGCCGATCAGCGTGTAGTCGCACGTGGTCACGAAAAACGGCAACTGCGTGTACGCGTCCGTCCCGGCCACCTGGATCGCGCCCGTCGAGGCGCCCGTCTCGGCCAGGAGCAGCGACTCGGCGTAGAAGTAGCCCAGCAGGAAGACCGCCGCGGGCTGCTCGCGGACCATCAGGCCGGACACGGCCGCGACGTAGCTGAACTGGTCCGTGGCGACCAGGGAGACGTCGTCGGGGTCGTAGGCGTCCGGGCGCCCCGCCTCGGTGTAGGCCTGCTGGACCACTTCCTGGCTGACGGCCGTCACGATCGGCCGGTTGTTCATCACCCGCACCCGCACGTCGTACTCCGCCGACCGCCGGGCGACCCGCGCGAGGATGCTCACCGCCGCGATCGTGGAGAGGCTGCCCATGTCGTGCAGGCCGTGGACGAAGAACACCGGGCGCCCCATCTCCGCGGCGCGCCCGATGGCCTCCTCGACCGCCTCCAGGCCGGGAATCTTCCGAATGAACAGGTTCGGGTTCCGCCGAGCGACCTGGATGAACGTCAGGACCACCGTGCTGAACGCCAGGGCGAAGATCAGGTTGTTGAGCTTGAAGCGCTTGAAGAGGTTCGCTCGGGCGCCGGTGCCGAAGACGACGGGCCGCCCGTCCCGGCTGACGTACGCCTTGCGCGTCCCGTCCGTCGCCGCCAGGCGGAAGTACCACGTCGCGCGGTTGATCTCGGCCCGCTCGTCCTCCAGGGCCTCCTCGTCCGTCCTCGCGAGGTAGTCCTTCAGGCGCCCGAACCACGCCCGCCGGTCCTTCTCCTCCGGCGACAGCTCGTCGTCGGGCCTCTCGATCCGCAGGGCCGACAGCCCCCGGTCCCGTTCGCCGCTGGACAGCACGCCCTCGTCGGCCAGCTTATCCAGGCGCCCCGCCGTCAACTCGCCCCGCGGGGCCGGCGGGAAGTGCTTCGCCGGGGAGACCTGCGCGACGTAGCGCGTCTCGTTGGCGAGCGAGAAGCCGAAGTACTTCGGTTCGGCCGACCTCCGCGCCCTCGCCGACGGCCGGACCACCTGCTCCTTGAAGCGACCGGCCTCGAAGTCCTCCCGCGACCGCGCGATTTCGACGACGTAGTAGTGCCCTGCCGTCTCCTTCTCGGGCCGGGCCCACTCCACGATGATCATGCTGCCGTCGTCGCTGGGGCGGTCGTAGGCCTTGACGCTCTCGGCCGGGGGGGCCACCAGCGGTGCGGGGGCCGAGGCGGTGGCGGCCTGGCTGGTCGCCGGGGCGCTCTGCGCGATGGCAGGGGGCGCCGCGAGCGCGACGATGCCCGTCAGGGCGCCCAGGCACAGAGATGCAGAGCGAAGCGATTTCAAGACTCGATGGCCTCGACGTTGGCTCGCGGGACGACCGCGGTCTCGCCGCCAGGGAACTGAATCTCGACGACACGGACCTCGGCCTCGGACTCGACCGCCTGCACGCCGGTCGGCAGGCTCTTGACCGCACCCAGACGCCCGAAGCCGGGTGCCCGGATGATACGGACGGGCCGGCCCGCCGTCAACCCAAGCTCCGAGACCTCCTCGGGGGATTCGGTCGCCTCGGCCGCGGCGGCGGGGATGATGATCTCCGGGCGCAGCACGCCGGCGCGGATCTGGGTGGCCCCGTTGGCCGAGGCGCGCCGCCCGGCACGGGAGGCCAGCAGCTCGTACGTGCCCCCCGCCATGCTGATCTGCCCGAAGCCCTCGGTCATGATCAGGATCGGGCGGAGATCCTCGTGCCCGGTGATCGCCACGCCCAGGTCGTAGCCCAGCAGGCGGCGGAGGTCCCGGTCGTGGAAGCCCCCGCAGACGATCGCGGCGATGCCGATTTCCGCGGCCCGGCGGTAGACCTCGCTGGTGATCAGCGCCCCGGCGACGACGACCTTGCCGGCCAGGTCGTCTCCCAGGTCGCCCGGGGCGACGGTCGCCTCGGGGGACTCCGCCGCGACGGCCAGCTCGCCGGTGACCTCGCCGCCGACGCCCAGGATGCCCTGCACGAACGCGCCGGTCGTCTCGACGACGGCGCCCTCGCCGGGCTGGACCTCCACCACCGTGCCGTCGAGGTAGGCCCGGACGTCGACGGGCCGGGCGGCCCCGCGGATCATCACCTGCCCGGTGACCTTGGAGACCGCCTCGACGGTCCCGTCGATGGGCGCCCGCGCCGTGCTGCGGAACCACTTGATGAAGGGGTGGGTCTCGGCGATCACCTCGTCCTGAGCGACCGCGTCGCCCTCTTTCTTGAGCATGTAGCGGCCCAGCTCCTCGGGCGATACGGCCAGCTTGCTGACCACGTTGACCGTCGCGACGTCCCCGGGCAGCTCCGCGCGGGCGACGACGTCCTCGGCGCGGACCGCCGCGCCCCGCTCGACGAGCACCTCGCCGGCAATCGGCAGCCGGCGCTCCTTTCGGATCGTCGTGTGCTCCGCGACTCGCAAGCCTGGTGTATACGCGTGTGCCATGAACGTCTGCCTCGTGGCGTATCAGTTGGGATAGGCCCGCAGCGCCTCGGCCCAGCGGGCGACGGTCTCGCTGCGGTCGGCCTGGGGCACGGCCAGCGGGCGCCCGCGCCCGTCGAAGACCACCCCGACCACGCCGCCGATCAGCTCGGCCTCGACGGTCTTGCCCCGGCCGGCGCCGAGGTCCACCGATCGCGCGGGCTCGAGGGCGGCGGCCGCCGTTTGGCCTACCTCGAGCGGCTCGAGCACGATCTCGCCGCCGGCGACGGAGCCGCGCCGCGTCTCGCCGTCGACGGTCAAGGTATAGTCGAGGCACGGCCGCCCGGCCCGGACGCGGTTGGCGGCCGAAACGCACGTGCCCAGGTTGATCAGGCAGTCGCGCTGGAATACCTCGGCGGCGGCCACCTCGTGCACCTGCGCGAGCACGCCGAGGTGGGGCATCATGAAGATGCTGTCGACGGCCAGACGCGTGAGCCCCTCCGGCTGGAACGCGTCGATGAGCATCATCATCGCCTGGCTGCGGCGCGGCGCGTGCGACAGGACGCCGCCGCTTCCGACGAGCAGGTCCAACTCGCGCAGGTTGATGATCGTCTCGCCGGACATGGACTGGTCGAACGACTCGGAGATCGTCCGCCCGCGCTGGACGCCCTTCAGGCCGACCGCCAGCTCCTTGTGCTGGGCGAACGCCAGCCGAAGCGCCTCCCGCGCGATGGCCTGCTCGATCTTCAGCTCCTCCAGCAGGTGAGGGATCGTCGTCGGGCGGATCATCTTGTTCTTGATCCGGTCGCGCAGGTCCGTCTCGTCGATCTCGAAGGGCACCCAGCGGAGGATGTTCGCCAGCCCGGCCTCGGCCAGGACGTTCGAGATGCTGTAGCTCATCCCCAGGTTCGCGCTGACCGAGCGGTTGAAGACGTGCTGCTTTTCGGCGGCCTCGTCCTTGCCCGCCGCGACGGCGAAGACGCTGAAGACGTCCGTCGTCGCCCCGCCGATGTCCACGCCGATGATGTTGAGGTGCTGGGTCTCGCCGATGTTGCGGATGAGGTTGCCCACGGCCGCCGGCGTCGGCATGATCGGCGCGTCCACCCAGTCCATCAGCTTGCCGTACCCGGGTGCCTGGGCCATCACGTGCTTCAGGAACAGCTCGTGGATCTCGTCCCGCGCCGGGGCGAGGTTCTCCCGCTCCAGCACCGGGCGGAGGTTCTCCGTGATGTGCAGCTCCGCCTTGTCGGCCAGGGCGTCCCGCACCGGCTCGCGGGCTTCGCGGTTGCCGGCGTAGACGACGGGCAGCTTGTAGGACGAGCCGAGGCGCGGGCGGGGGTTGGCGGCCGCGAGAAACTCCGCGATCTCCACCACGTGCCGGACGGTGCCCCCGTCCGTGCCCCCGGACAGCAGCACCATGTCCGGGCGAAGCGTGCGGATGCGCTCGATCTTCTCGTGGGGGGCGCGCTGGTCGTTGCTGGCGACGACGTCCATCACGATCGCGCCGGCGCCGAGGGCGGCGCGCTGGGCGCTCTCGGCGGACATGGCCTTCACGACGCCGGCGACCATCATCTGGAGCCCCCCGCCGGCGCTGCTGGTGGAGATGTAGATGTCCGCCCCCTCGCTGCCGCGGGCCGGCGTGATGATCCGCTCGCCGTCCAGCAGGCGGCGCCCGGAGAGCTCCTCCAGCTCGGCCATGGCGTTCAGCACGCCGCGGGTCACGTCCTCGTAGGGCGCCTCGACCGTCGTCGGCGCCTCGCCGCGAAACGTCTGGCGGTAGCCCTCCGCCTTGCGCTCGATCAGGATCGCCTTGGTCGTCGTGCTGCCGCAGTCCGTCGCGACGATGACGTTCAGGTCCTCAGGTTCGGCCATGCACTCTCCCTGGCACGGGGCCTGACGGCGCCCGCCCGCCGACCGGCCCAACGCCGCGCCGGTCCTCGCGCCACCGTTCACACGCGGGCGCGCCCGCGAGCCCGAGAACATGGTACCCGGACCCGTGGCCGCGTTCCACGATGCGCCCGGATGCGTCCGCCCGCGGCCTACGCGGAAGCGATCCGACCGACCTCGGTGTAGTACGCGCTGCACAGCGGCTTGCCGG
>CAZXOC010000023.1:40867-42506 GCA_964642165.1 uncultured Planctomycetaceae bacterium
GCGGAAGCGATCCGACCGACCTCGGTGTAGTACGCGCTGCACAGCGGCTTGCCGGCCTGGTCGAGAAACCACGTCTCCAGCACGGCCCGGCCCGCCTTGAGCTTCGCGGTGAAGGAGACGGACTTCGCCCCGTCGGGCGCGGGCTTGGTCTCGTCGGCGTCGCCGATCTTCAGGCGGGCCTTCGCGATCGGCCGGGCCCGGCCCTTGCCCATCGGGCCCGCCAGCGGCGCGGCCAGGGGGGTGTCCGCCTCGGGGGCCCAGCGGTGAAGCGTGAACTCGTACGTGCCGTCGGTCTCGACGATCACGTGCCATCGGCCGACGCCTCTCCCTGCCGCGAGGTTGCCGAAGTTGTCGGCGTACGAGCCCACCCAGTCCGACGAGTACAGCATCGTCGGATTCGCCTTGTCGGAGCCGAGGTGGATGTAGCGGACCTGCTCGAATTGCGGACGCGTCCGCTTCCACCACGCGGCGTAGTGCTCGCGCATCTTCCGGACAACGTCGGCGTGCTCGGCGGCGACGTCCCTGTCCTGGTGCGGGTCGGCTCCCACGTCGTACAGTTGTCTGTCGTTCACCAGCCGCCACTTCCGCCACAAAACGGCGGCGGCCCCCTTCCTGGGATTGGGCCCGTACTGGACCACGAGCATGCGGTCGGGCAGGTGCTGCCGCGTGCCGCGCAGCAGACCGGCCAGGGACGTGCCGTCCAGCTTCAGGCCGCGCGGCGCCTTCAGGCCGCACAGGTCGATCAGCGTGGGCAGCAGGTCCTGGCATTGGGTCAGCTCGTCGATGTCGCGCGGCCGGCCCAGTTTGCCGGCCGGCCAGCGAACGTAGCATGGCACGCGATGGCCCCCCTCCCAGAGCTGCGTCTTCTTGCCGCGCATGCCCGCGTTGAAGACCTTCTCCCCCCGGACCGTGCCGTTGTCGGTCATGAAGATCAGGATCGTGTTCTCGGCCCATCCCGTCCGGTCGAGCATGGCCAGCAGCTTGCCCATGTTCTCGTCGATATTGGCGATCTGTCCGAAGAACATTGCCGGCAGGCGCGGCCGCTTGTAGGGCGCGGCGTACTTGTCCGCGACCCAGTGCGGGCCGTGCGGGCAGTTGGTCGGCAGGTAGACGAAGAACGGCTCGCCGTCGGCGTGGCACTTTCGCATGTACTTCATGGCCTCGTCGAACCAGACGTCCGTGCAGTAGCCCCGGTACTTCTCGCGCCGGTCGTTGTGGCGATACGTGTCGTCGTAGTAGTCGTTGCCGAAGTGGTCGGCGATGGACGTGATGCCCCACGCCCCGTGATGGACGGTCTCCTGGAAGCCGCGGTCCTGTGGCCGATGCGGATAGCTGTCGCCCAGGTGCCATTTGCCAAAGTGTCCCGTCCGGTAGCCGCTCGCGGCGAAGATCTCCGCCAGGGTCGGCAGGTCGTGCCGCATCATCGAACGCCCCAGGCAGACGAACGTCGCGCCGTTGGCCATGGCATCGCGGCCGGTGAGGATCTGCCCGCGGGTCGGCGTGCACATGGGCGCCACGTGGAAGTCGGTGAAGCGAACGCTTTGCTTCCGCAGCGCGTCGAGGTGGGGCGTCCTCAGCACCGGGTTGCCGTGCCCCGACAGGTCGCCGTAGCCCTGGTCGTCGGTCAGCACGAGGACCA
>CAZXOC010000024.1:0-3813 GCA_964642165.1 uncultured Planctomycetaceae bacterium
CGCCGCGTGGTTCGCCGCCGAGGCCGGCTCCGGCGCCCTGTGGACGGCCGGCGACAAGTTCCTCGTGGGCTGCCTGGTGGTCCTCATCGTCCTCGCGGTGGCCATCGTGATCATCGGCGTCGCCGCGTCCTGGTGACGCGACCGGGTCGCCCCAGGCGGTGCAAAGCAAACCACCCTCGCGGGGCGGGCGATCCGTTGAGCACAGAAGCACACGTTGGGTGCCGGAGAGCTCTATCACCGTACGACCTCGAGTCTCAGCAGGCAGCCCGGTTTCGGTTCCTCTCAGACTACTGCTCGCCGAGTCCCTTCCCCGGTGCTCTCCGAACGCCGCCCCCACCACCGGCGCCCGGCCCCGGTCTGCCGAGGGGTCTTCGCCTGCCGCCTGCTCCGGGCCTCCGCCGTCGGGCCCCGGGCGGCGGCATCCTCCGTACTGGAGCGTCGGGATCGTAGTTGGGGTTGGGCCTGGGAACGACGGCGCCGACTCGCTGGAGGTATTCCTGGAGGCGCCGGTGCATCAGGTCGACCTTTTGGGGCAGTTCTTTCGAGAGGTCCCTCTGCTCGCCGATGTCCTTCTTCACGTTGAAGAGTTTCAACCCGGATTATTCACCAGACCGATGATTCCTCGCCGGGCGCAGACCCGTTCCGTCGTGTAAAGAAGTGGTAATCTGGACCCACACGAACAGAACGGGAGATGCACCTCATGGGTGAACGCCAAGGATGGCTCTTCGAGCCCACGTTTAACCGATCCGTCAAGCTCCGTCAAGCCGATTCGCGAATCTCCGACAACGCCGGGGCCCTCCTGCTCCGAGAGGTCGACCACCGTCTCGCTCTCACGGCCGACCTGGCCGCCGAGCTGACCGACCCACGCGACCCGGACCGCATCCGCTACCAGCAGGTCGAACTGCTCCGCCAGCACCTCTACGCCCTGGCCCTCGGCCACGTCCATCAGGACGACCAGGACATCCTGGCCCACGACCTCTTGACCACCTCATCTTGCCGATCTACGCTGCCAATCGCGGGTTGGTGAATAATCCCGGCTCCTTCTCCACGAAGTCGTGTCAGCATGTGCCGCCGTAACGTTGATTGCTGGCTACGGCCTGCCGGGGCCGCGACGCCTTCGTGGTGGTCCCTGCGGCGCCTCGTTGGCCGATAGATAGCCATCGCCGTCCCTGTCCAATACGTCGAAATGATCTGCGGGGCCGTCGAACTCACGCCTCGAGACTTTCCCATCGCCGTTCTTGTCCAGGCGCTTGACGAAATCACCACGGCCAGGCCTTTGACCTCCACCTGGTCGCCCGGGCTGGCGTGGCGGTCCATCCTGCGGTCCGCCGCGGCGCCTCGGGGCGTGCGTCATCTCAACTTTGGGCCCGGTGGTCCGTCGCTTTGCCACGCCGCCGCGGACACACCTGACGAAATTGCTGATCCGGATCACGTCACCTTGCGGGCCGCGTCCATGTGGAAACCTCGACGGATCACCCGACTTCGGATCACTGCGTTGCGAGCCGGCTCCGTGCACGTCCATCAGTATGTACCCGCCCGATCGCCTGTTTCGCATCCAGCCGAACGACCTGCCAAACGCGACATAGCAGGCGGTACTGGCCCGCGACAGGCTGGCATGGGTGGTCCCGCTCCAGTAGCACGGAAAGTCCTTCTTGCCGCTTTCTGCGATGAACGAAGTCGTCTGAAAGACCGGATCGATCGCCGCGGAGTTCGTCGTGGCGGGCGAGCGTGTATAGTCCACAATGCTCTGGAGTTCCTTGATACTGGGCAGCCGCCAGTCCGAGTGGCCCGCGTACTCAAGGGCCTCGGCCCAGTTGAGCGCCTCTTGCCAATTCAGCTTTCCGTCTTTCCTCTTGCCCGCCTTCAGTGCTCCACTGTCCACTCTCGTCCACATCAGGCCTGTGGCCTCATCCGTCACCCTGCCGTCGCCATTGTCCTTGAATGCATTCTTGCCGTAGCTCGTGTTGCCGCGCACGTACAGGACATGAAACGTCTTGTCTCCGCCGGTACGAGGGCTTCTCATGCCGTAGCCCTTGATTCGCCCGTCGGCGAAGTTGACGCCGAACATCGTTTCGTTGCCGCGCATCGTTGTGGTAACGTACTTCGTGCAAGTGGCAAACTGCGAATCGATAATCCGCTCGCCACGGCGAGGGTTGCCGTACTGGAACTTGAAGTACTTCGTGTCAATGAACGGCTTCTGCTTGGAGGAGGATCGGCTCAGCGGATCAGGATCCGTGCCGCTGAAGAGAATGAGAGAGTACAGTTCTTTGATCGTTGGCAGGCGCCAATCGCTGTAGCCGCCGAGTTTGCATTTGGAAGCTCCAGCGACAGCCTGTTTGAATGTCATCTTCTCGCCGGGGTCGCTCTGCCACATCAGCCCAGTATTCAAGTCTGTAACGGTGCCGTCGCCGTTGGCCTTGTATGACGGCTCATTGCCGGCGTACTGTGCATCCTGGCCGAACCAGTCAGTGCCTGGCTTAGGGTATTCCATCTCAGTCCTGTCGCTGTAGCACCTGACCTGGGCGGTATCGACGATGGCGTATGGAACCTTGCCTTGTGGGATATCGGCAGCCGACACGCGCGGCATCGAGGCGAAGAAGGTCATGCACAAGGCCACGGGCAAGCAGAGCGGAAGCCCTGCTGTCTGCCGCGCAGTATCGTTCAGATGCTCAATCATCGAAGTTCTCCTGGCCCATTGCCGCAGTCAACTGAGATTCCCTGGATAGCCTCTCTCCCCGTCCCGACGCACATCGGGATCGCAGGGCATTTGCGGTGATTGTATGGGAGGCAGCGCGCTGGGCAAGCCGAATCTGGGGTTTGGGCGGCGGTCGGTGGGCTTCGAACCGCCCCGATGTACATCGGGACTCGGCGGCGTTGGTGTCCGCGGAGCCGGGCAAGCGACTGAGAGCGACTGACGAACCGTGGCCGGCGCCGTGTGTTGCGTGTTCTTGCCCGTGTGCTAATCTGCCAAGATCTCTGCTGCGGTGTGTGTCAAGCCCAACGGCTCGTCCAACTCTCGATATGGGATCAATCGTGCGTTGCCGGTGATCTTGGATCGGCGCAACTCCAGTTCCAGACTGCCGTGAGACCCTGCGCGAATGGCATCCTTGCCGCCTTCACGCATTGGATTCTCCGGCCTTCTTGCCCTTGATCCTACGGCAGTCTGAAACTGGAGAGGAAAGCCTTTGTTTATGCGATCAAACGATGCTCTGTTGTGCCCAAGAAGAGAACCCAGACCAGGAAACCCGGGTTGAGGGTCGACGCGGCTCCGCAGGGGTGGAGCACACAGCCGAGGGCTTCGCTGTTGCGCTGGTTACTTGGCTCCCGGCCGCCGGTGGGTGGGCCGGGTCAGCCGGCTCTTCGGGGTGGCCGTTACCTTCCGCGCCGTCCTCTGCCGAAGCCCGGGCCTCGTCGGCTTCGGCCTTCCTCCAGCGACTCACGGCGGCGGGCTTCCATGAGCTTCCGCACGTCCTCGAACCGCTTCTTCATCTCGTCCGTCCCGCGCGGGCCGGGGCGCTGGGGCTCTCGCGTGGGCCGGCGGCTCGGCGTCATCTCACGACGCCGGGCCTCCATGAGCTTCCGCAAGGTCTCGGATCTCTTGTCCATCTGCCGCGGCCTGCGCGACCCGGGACGCTGCGGGGCGGCGCCCCGGGGCCCGCGGCCATGGCCCATCATCGGGCTCGGACCGCCACGGCCGCGACCCATCATCGCGCCGGGACCAGCACGGCCGCGACCCATCATCGCGCCGGGACCACCGCGGCCGCGACCCATCATCGGGCTCGGACCGCCACGGCCGCGACCCATCATCGGGCT
>CAZXOC010000024.1:3913-30085 GCA_964642165.1 uncultured Planctomycetaceae bacterium
CGCGACCCATCATCGGGCTGGGGCCACGACGACTGCGGCCCATCATCGCGCCGGGACCACCGCGGCCACGACCCATCATCGGGCTGGGTCCGCCCCGACCCCGTCCTTGATGCCCACAGCCGCGGTGGCTTTGGGCCGTCCGCCGGTCGCGGTCACCGCGGCCGTGACGGCCGTGGCTCATCTCCGGCCTGGGACGCTCACTGCCGGGGCGCCCGCGGCCGTGACGGCCGTGGCTCATCTCCGGCCTGGGGCGTTCGCCGCCGGGTCGGCCTCGGCCCATCATCGCGCCCGGGCGGGCGCCTTCCGGACGGCCGGATCCCTTCCGGGCGTCCGGTCGCTTCGGAGCGTCCTTGCCAGCCGGCGGCCCGTGCCGGCGTGGGGCCTCGCGATCGCCGCGGTCGGCTTCGGGCCGGGCGGCCTCTCGGCGGAACGGCCCGCCCCACATCCCGAACCGCCCGCCGGGGCGTTCGCTGCCCCCGCGCCGCATACCCATGCCTCTGCCGAACGGGCCGCGGGTCGGTCCCTTCGCCTCGTCGGGCGGGTCGGCCCAGGCGGCGGCGGCCAGCGCCAGGATCACACAAACAGCCAGGTGCTTCGTCATGTTCGTTCTCCTTACCTCGGTGTGTTCAGAATCGCTCGTTTCACACGCGTTCACGTCGGTCGAGTGCTTGGTCCGTGGTCGGGCTGGGTGGAGGGGATCGGGTGCTTCCGGCTGGCGGCGTGCCCGCGCTCGAACCACCCGGGTCCGCCGGGCTTGGGGCCGAACGGCCGCTCCCCGCGGGGGAACGGTCCCCGGTAGCCGCGGCGGCTTGGTGGCCCGCCGCGTCGGGGCGAGCCGAAGGGGGGGCCGGGTCCGCGCCCGCCCTTGTGTCCCCGGGGGCGCCGTTTGCGTCGGATCTCCTCGTACTTGCGGGCCTGCTCCTCGGTGAGGAGCTTCCGCGTGCGTTCGACGGCCTGCTTGATCCGCTCGAATCGCTCCCGATCGATCTGCTGCATCGCCTGGTCGTGCTCGGTGAGGATCTCGTCGTACTGCGGGCGCTGCTCATCGGTCAGCAGGGCCCTGACCCTCTCGTTGCGCTGCTCCCACAGCGCCCGTTTGCGCTCGTGGGACGAGCGGTCCTGGCCCTCCATCACCTCGGACCAGATCCGCCGCATCTGGTCGCGCTGCTGGTCGGTCAGCCCCAGCTCGTGCCGGAGGCCGAAGCCGGGCCCGGGCCCCCCGTGCGCGGGCGGGCTCGGCGCCGCCGGCGCGACGAGCATCCCGACGGATCCGCCCGCCGCGAAGGCCACCGCGAATCCCACGATCAGTATGAGCATGATTCGGTTCATCGTTCTACCCGCCTCCGGTCGAGACGGCGCCCAGGATCGATCGGGCGATCTGGACGTCCGCGTCCGCCTCGGTGTCGGTTTGTGTGCCGGCCCCCATGTCGTCGGCGATGGCGGTCGACTCGTCGGGCAGGGGAGCGGCGGCCAGCCTCTCCCACTGCGCCACGGGCTGGACCGGCACCGGCTGAGGCCTGGATCGCTGCCACAACATGGCCGAGCAGGCCACGAGCACGACCGCCGCGACGGCCGTCAGGGCCTCCGCCATTCGCAGGGCGATTCGGTCGCGCCGCGGCTGGACGCTGCGGCGCAGGCGCTCCAGCAGCGCTTCGGGCGCCTCGGGCACCGGCGCCGCCGCGAGCCACTGCGACAGGGACCGCAGGCGCTCCAGCTCCCGTCGGCACGACGGGCACTGGCGGATGTGCTCGGCCAACTCGCCCGCGACGCCCGCGGGCAGCTCGCCGTCGTGATACGCGCTGATCTGTCGGTTGCTCTCACACGGAGCCATGGTCTGCTCCCGGGCTTCGCGCCCGTTCGGCGGCGTCGATCCGCCGGTCGGGGGTCACGGCAAGTAGTCCCGCAGCAATTCCTTGAGCCGCTGCCTCGCGCGGAAGAGCCTCGACTCGACCGTCCCGCGAGGCACGGCAAGCACCTTGGCGATCTCCTCGTAGCTCATGCCCTGCATCTCTCGCAGGAGGATGACGGCGCGATGGTCGTTGCTCAGTCGCTCGAGCATGGCCGCGACGTCCATCCGCAGGTCGGCGCGTCCGTCCCCGCCGGGCCGCGGCGCCGCGTCGTTGCGGCCGTCGGCTTCCTCGATGGGCCTCGTCCGACGGTACCGCTGGCGCCTGCGGAGTTTGGCGATTCTCTTCATCAGGATCCGGGTCAACCACGTCTTCACCGATGCATGTCCTCGGAAGCCGCCCAGCCCGCCGAACGCGGCGGCAAACGTCTCCTGGACCACGTCCTCTGCGTCCTCCCGTCGCCCGAGCAGGGACATCGCCAGGCCGTACAACCGCCCGCCGTGCCCCTCCACCAGCCGGTGGAACGCCGAATCGTCGCCGCGTCGGGCCCGCCGGACGAGCTCGGCATCGGAATCGCGGCGGTGCGTGCTCTGCTCGGCCAAGATCGCTCGCCGATTCTCTGGAGGTACTGTTCCCTGGGCGGGCGGTTTTCTTCCCCGGCGAGTACGGTTTCCTCGCCGGCGCGCCGCCCCTGCCGAACTATACAACTGTCAGGAAGGGCGGCTATTGCATCGCGGACGGGAGACGATCCGGGCAGGAGACCGGCCCCGGCCGGGCGCGGGCCCGCGGCGGGGCGCGCCGAGACGCCCGGCGGCAGGTCAGGCCCCGTACCGCCGGGCCGGCGGGCCGCCCGCCAGCACGCCGAGCTGCGACTCGAAGCTCGCGCGGCCGGACCGGTAGTAGATGCCGATCGGGATCTCATCGCCCCAGGTGAAGGCCAGCCGAAGCGCCGCCTCGCGGTCGGTGGGGTCGTGGGCGTCGTCGATCGGCCGGACGCGCTGCTTGTACCACGCGAAGGTGTTCCGCCGGTTGAACGACGGGCAGGGCTGGAGGATGTCCAGCAGCGCGAAGCCCCCCCGGTGCTTCAGCGCGGCGACCATCATCGCCCGGAGGTGATCGCGCGCGCCGGTGAACGACCGGGCGACGAACGAGCAGTCCTCCGCGATGGCGATGGCCAGCGGGTTCAGCGGCACGCTCATCACGCCGTGCGTCTGGACCTTCGTGACCATGCCCAGCTCGCTGGTGGGCGAGGCCTGTCCCTTCGTCAGGCCGTACACCTGGTTGTTGTGAACGAACGCCTTGACGCCGACGTTGCGGCGGACGGCGTGGAGGAAGTGGTTGCCGCCCTCGCCGTACATGTCGCCGTCGCCGCTGGTGACGACGACCTCCAGCTCGTGGTTGGCGAGCTTGATTCCGGTGGCGGCGGGCAGCGCCCGGCCGTGCAGGCCGTTGAAGACGTTCGCCCTCGTGTAGTGGGGCAGCTTGGCCGCCTGCCCGATGCCGCTGACCAGCACCAAGCCCCCGCGGTCGACGCCGGCCTCGTCCAGGGCCTCGTCGAACGTCTTGAGCAGCAGGAAGTTCCCGCAGCCCGGGCACCACGCCGGGCTCGTGTCGGCTTTGGCCAGGTCGATCATCTCGCGATCCTCTCGGCGATCTCGCTGCCGGTGAACGGCAGGCCGCTGTAGTTCGTCAGGAGCTCGCAGTCCCCCAACAGCCCCTCCGACCGCAGGAGCGTGGCGAACTGGCCCGTCTGGTTGCCCTCGACACTGACGAGGCGCTTCGGCGAGCCGACCGCGGCCCGCACGGCGTCGGCGTCGAGCGGCCAGAGCTGGGCGAAGTGCAGCATGGCCGCGGATTCGCCCCCGCCGGCCAGCAGGTCGACCGCCTCGCGCGCGGGGCCGTACGTCGAGCCCCACGCCAGCAGGAGCGTCTCGGCCCGCTCGGGCCCGTGGCGCTCGGGGGGCAGGGCCTCGGCAGCCAGGCCCGCGACCTTGCGCATCCGCTTGTCCTGCTGGCGGAGATGGGCATCGAGGTCCTCGGTGAGGTGCCCGTCGGCGTCGTGGGCGTCGCTGTCGCAGACGACCAGGGCGGCGGCGCCGGGGATCGCCCGGGGCGAGACGCCCGAGTCGGTCACGGCATAGCGGACGTAGTCCTCGCCGGCGTCGGCGAGGATGCACCGGTCGATGGGGCGCGCCGTCGCGTCCAGCTCGCCGCAGGTCTGCTCCATGTCCTGGAGGAACTGGTCGGTCAGGACGATCGCGGGCGTCTGGAACTTGTGGGCCGTCTCGAACGCCCGGCGCGTGACGTCGTAGCACTGCCGGACCGAGCCCGGCGCGAAGATCGCGCGGGCGAACTCCCCGTGCCCGGCGCGCAGGGCGAACAGCAGGTCCTGCTGGGCGGTGCGCGTCGGCAGGCCCGTCGCCGGGCCGGGACGCTGCGCGACCAGGATCACGATCGGCAGCTCCATGATCCCCGCCAGGCTGAGCCCCTCCGCCATCAGGGCGAAGCCCCCGCCGCTGGTCACCGTCAAGGCCGGCACGCCCGCGTAGGCGGCACCGCAGACCATGTTCACGGCGGCGATCTCGTCCTCGGCCTGCTCGACGACGATGCCGTACTCGTCGGCCACGCCCGCCAGGTACGTGAACGTCGCCGTCGCCGGCGTCATGGGGTAGGCGGTGGCGAACTTCACGCCGGCCGTCGCGGCGCCCAGGCCGATCGCCGTCGCGCCGTCGTAGACGCCCGCCGCGTCGCCGGCGGGGCTCGGCGCCGCCAGCGCGCCGGCGTGCCCGGCCGCCAGCTCGGCGCCCTTCCGCGCGCAGGTGACGTTCGCCGATACGACGTCGCCGCCCTTCTTCTTGAACTGCTTCCCCAGCAGCGAGACGAGGGCCGCGAGGTCGTAGCCGAGCAGGGCGAAGACCGCCCCGGCGGCCACCGTGTTCGAGTAGAGCTTGTCCCCCCCGACGTCCTTCGCGACGGCGTCGAAGTCGATGGCCACGGCGCCCTCCGCGTCCGCGCCGTTGTACAGGGCCAGCCCGCCGGGGCCGCTGGCCCCGCGGAGCGCCTCGAGCGCCACGTCGGTCAGCGCCACGAGCAGGTCGGCCCCCGCCGTGCCCGCGTGCAGCGGCTGATCGCCGATGCGGACGTCGTACCAGTTCAGCCCGCCGCGAATCCGCGACATGTAGCTCCGCGTGGCGCAGACGCCCAGCCCCATCCCCGCGAACGCTTGGACGAGCAGGCCCCCGGTCGTCAGCACTCCCTGGCCGGCCTGCCCGGCAATGCGAATCGTCAGCGTCATGGCTTCCTCGACTTGTCGGCCCTGCGCGTTGGGTCCGTTCCGCTCGACGGACGTGCCGCGGCCGGACGACCCCGCGCCCGCACGGACCAGGACTGCGAAGCATTCTATCCCCGCCCAACGCCCGTATCTAACTTCGGCCGGCCGTCGTCTTGCGCCCGCCCCCCGGCCCGGCGGCGATTCACTCTCCGCGCCCGCCCCGGGCCGTGTATCATGGGCCTGCCGGGAGCACGAGGGCCCCATGAAGGTCTACCTCGAGACGATGGGCTGCCAGATGAACCGCCTGGACAGCGAGCTGGTCGAGGCGCAGTTGCGCCGGGCCGGGCACGAGCTGACCGGCGATCGCAAGGCCGCCGACGTCGTGCTCTACAACACCTGCTCGGTCCGCCGGCACGCCGAGGAGAAGGTCTGCTCGCGGCTGGGGGCGGACAGCCGGCGCAAGCGGCACCACCGCCCGAGGCTGATCCTGGGCGTGCTGGGGTGCATGGCCCAGCGCGAAGGCGAGGCCCTCCGGCGGCGATTCCCGGAAGTTGACGTCGTCTGCGCGCCGGGGCAGCTCGGGCGCCTGGTGGAGCTGCTGGACCGGGCGGCGTCGGGCACGCCGGCCGTCGCGCTGGACCCGCCCCGCGGGGCGGACGGCCCGGCGGCACCCGACGACCTGGACCGGCTGGACCTCGCCCGCGACGTCCGCCACACCACCACGCCGCGGCAGGCGTACGTGCGCGTCATGAAAGGCTGCGACAACTTCTGCACGTACTGCATCGTCCCGTTCGTCCGCGGCGCGGAGCGCAGCCGCGACCCCCGCCGCGTCGTCGAGGAGGTCGCCCGCCTCGCCGCCGCCGGGCGCAGCGAGATCACCCTCCTGGGCCAGGCCGTCAACCGCTACCGCTGGACCGGCGGCCGGCGCGAGGTGGGCTTCGGCGAACTGCTGGAGCGCGTCGCCGCGGTCGAGGGACTGCGGCGCCTGCGGTTTGTCACCAGCCACCCGCTGGGCCTGAGCGATGACGTCCTCCGCGCCATGCGCGACCTGCCGAACGTCTGCGAGTACCTCCACTGCCCGCCGCAGAGCGGCTCCGACGCGGTCCTCCGGCGGATGAAGCGCGGCTACACGCGGGGGGACTACGATGCCTTGGTCGATCGGGCGCGAGAGATCGTCCCCGGCGTGGTGCTGGCGGGGGACTTCATCGCGGGCTTCCCCGGCGAAACGGAGGCCGACCACGCCGCCTCGGCCGACTTGATCCGCCGCAGCGGGTTCAAGAACAGCTTCCTGTTCAAGTACTCGCCGCGTCCCGGCACGTTCGCGGCGCGGAACTTCCCGGACGACGTGCCGGAGGCGGTCAAGCGCCGCCGCCACGGCGAGTTGCTGGCCGTTCAGCAGGAGGTGGGCTTGGCGCACCACCGGGCCTACGTCGGGCAGGGCGTCGAGGTCCTGGTCGAGGGCCCGTCGGTGCGGGCGGACAAGCAGCCTGCGCCGCCGACCCCGGCCGCCACGCAGCTCGTCGGACGGACGCGGGGCGACCACATCGTCCATTTCGTCGGCCCGAGGCGTCTGGCCGGGCGCTACGTGCCCGTCCGCGTCACCGGCGCGACGGCCCTGGCGCTGCTGGGCGAGCTGGTGGGGGACGGCGGCTGACGCGCGCCTTCCGGCCGGGCGGCGCAAAAACGCGGCCGCCGGCTCTGGCTCAGCCGGCGGCCTTGAGGAGATAGGACAGCTGGCATCTCGAACGGACCCGCCCGGGTTCCGCACCCAGGTCGGGATGACAACTCCTGACCATGCAACCGCTGATCCCATGGAAACCTACGATTTGGATCCGCCCCGGCAAGGCCCGCACGACAAAAACTGCCCCTTTTTCGGGCGCACGGCGCGGGGCCCGGGGCCGATGCTCCCCGGCCCGCGCCCTCGTGGCGGCCTGATCGTGATTGACGAACGCGTGCCTTTGCAGTAAGATACGTATCCTAGGAGGTGATCTGACCTCATGGAAGGTCGTCCTGTACTGTCAAACGGCTTCCGTGTGGTGATCTTATCGCGCGACCCGCAACTGGGGTTGGGGCTCGTGGATCACTGTGCGTCGGCGACCGCGCTGACCCGGGCGCCCAGCGGCTACGAAGCGGCCGCGGAAATCCTCGCCGCCCCCGTTTCGGCGCTGGTGGTCGATTTCCGCGCCTTCGGGGCGAGCCATCGCCGCCTGCTGGAGATCGCACGGCAAATGGATGTCGAGGTGCTGGGCGTCGGGGCGCTTCCGGCCGGCATGGACAGCGGCGACCTCAACGGCGTTCGCTTGGTGTCGCGTCCGGCCCTTCCGGGGGCGCTGGACCGCCTGGCCGCCGCGGCAGGCGCCGGCGGACCCGCCGAGCCGCCCGGGGTACCGGCCCCGGCCGCGCCCCGCCCGGCGAGCACCGAGGACCGCGACGCCGCCGAGCCGCCCGACGAACCCGAGGCCGGGCGCGAGGCTGGACCCGAGGTCGAAACGCAACCCGGCCGGGCGGAAACGCCCAGCGACCTCCTGACGCCGGAGGAGCTCTCCGCCCTGCTGGAGGACGAGCCATGAGCGGCCCGTCCCGCATGCTCCTGGTGGCGGACCGGGCGGTCGGCGAGGAGATCGTCCGCCAACTGGACGACGGGCAGTGCGTCGCGCGAAGCGATCCGTACGACGCGCTGCTGGAGATGGGGCGCCGGCGCTGGCCCGTCGTGGTGCTCAGCGCCCCGCGGGGGGACTTTGCGGGCCTGTGCCGCGCGGCGCGGCGTCTCCAGGGCGACGCCCGGCTGTACGCGATCTGCCCCCCGGCCGGCGAGGGCGACGCCCGCGGGCTCCTGGGCGACCCCCTGGACGACTACTTCATCTACCCCTTGGCGCCGCAAGATGTTGCGGAGCTTCGTCGGGCGGGGTCGCTGCCCCCGACGGCCCCACCCTCGGCTGGGGCGGAGGGGCGTATCGCCGCGGCGAGCAAGCAGATCGCCGAGCTGATCGCGGCCGCCCAGACCCTCGAGGCGCTGGAGGGCCACCTCGCCGACGCCGTCGCCGCGCTGGTCCGCTGCCCGGTGGCCTGGGTGGCGGCAGACGAGGCGCCCGCGGGGGTCGAGCCGCTGCTGCTGGCCGCCGACGATGTCCCGCGGGTGCTTGTGCCGTGCGGCGCGATGCGGCGGTCCGAGACGGCCGAGGCCTACCTCGCCGCCGTCCGCGACTGCCTGCCGGCGCTGCTGGCCGCCGCCCGGCGGAGCGAACGCCTCCGGGGCCTCTCCATCACCGACCACCTCACCGGCGCCTACAACCGCCGGTACTTCTACGAGCGGACCGACCAGATCATCGCCCAGGCCGAGCGGCAGGCCTTCCACGTCACCTTGCTGCTCTATGACCTCGACGACTTCAAGCGGTACAACGATACATACGGCCACGCCGCCGGCGACGAGATCCTGCGCGACACGGCCGCCCTCATGAAACAGATCACCCGCTCGCAGGACGTCGTCGCGCGGATCGGGGGCGACGAGTTCGCCGTGTTGTTCTGGGACCCCGAGCCGCGCAAGGCGGACAGCCAGCCGCCGACGACCGCCTGCGCCTTGGTCGACCGCTTCCGCGAGGCCATCCAGAAGCACGCCTTTGCCAGCCTCGGGCGCGAGGCCCGGGGCACGCTGACCATCTCCGGCGGGCTGGCGAGCTTCCCCTCGGACGGGCGCGACGTCCGCGGCCTGCTGCGCAGCGCCGACAAGGCCCTGCGCGCGGCGAAGGCCGCCGGCAAGAACGCCGTCCACCTCGTCGGCAGCGACCAGTAGCCGCCCGGCGCCGAGTCACGTCGACCAGCAGGTGCAGCTTGTAGCCGAACCACTCGACCACCTTCGTGACCTTGCCTTCGTCGTCGGTGTATTCCTCAGGCAAACGCCGACACTGCAACCGGCTCCGGGGTCAAGCCCCGGGCTTGCCCACCACGCCGAGGCCGCTATACTCGTGCCCGGCTCGTAGGCAGGCCTCCGCAGGTAGCTCGCGTCTGTCGGTTCCCTGCCAGTTCGCGTCCGAGCTCCCCTCGCAGCGCCGTAAGGTGGAAAGGAGATGGGCATGAAGAGGCCCCAAGCACGGCACGTGCTGTCGAACACGCTGCGTCAATGGCTCGTTTCGGCGAGCGTCTTCGTCGCGCTGTACTTCTTCTTCATGTGGTATCACAAGGTGCGGGGCAAGGACTACTCATGGTTCACGACGGAGAAGTGCATCGCCATCGCGTCGGTGTTCTGTCTGGGCCTGGCGCTGGCGATCGGTCCACTGTCCCGCTTCGGGCGGGGCTTCCGGAAGGCGCTGCCCTACCGCCGAAGCCTGGGGCTGACGGCCGCCTGGATGGCCGTCCCTCACGTCTTGCTGAGCCTGTTCTATCTGCCCTTCAGGTTCCCCGACAAATACTCGGGGGCCGGGTGGTATCTCAGTCACTGGCTCACGACCGCGATGGGGGCGATGGTCTTGATCCTCTTGCTGGCGATCGCGCTGTGCTCCTTTCCGCGAGCCATGAAGAAGCTCGGCAAGCGGAAGTGGATGATCCTCCAGAAGCTGGCCTACCTGGTGCTGATCCTCCTGGTGGTGCACCTGCTGAGCTTGGGGAAAGTCCCCGGCTGGATCAAGTGGCTCAAGACGTTTGACGAACCGCTGCCGCCCGGGGCCTTCACGACGACGGCCTTCTGTGTCCTGGTCCTCCTGCTGAAGGTCGTGGACCTGATCGTTCACGGTGACACACTGGCCGCCGGGCGCCACGCCGATGCCTCTTCCTGAAGGGCGACCGAGATGAACCAACGATGGCGCGCGGGCACCGTGGTGTGGGCGGCCCTGGCGGGGGCGATGGCTGCCGCGCCCGCCCGAGCAGCCGGAAAGGTCGCTGCCGGCGAGGAGAAGGGACCAAGCGCCGGACAGGCCGGGGACGACCCCCACCGGCTGACGCCCTGGCTGTCGCTGGGGGGCGACCTTCGTCTGCGGGCAATCCGCGAACGGGCCAGGAAGCTGGACAAGAACAACAGGGGCGACGACCGGTTCTGGCAGCGGTATCGCGGCCGGGTGTGGGCGAAGGCCGAGCCGTTCGAGGGCGTCGAGCTGAACCTGCGGGTCGTGACCGAGCCGCGGTACTACTGCCGACGCGACCTGCCGCATCCGTTGATCAGGGAAGAAGCGCTGTTTGATCGGCTGCACCTCAGGTGGGAGAACGTCCTGGGCGTGCCGCTGACGGCTACGATCGGGCGGCAAGACCTGTTCCTGGGCGCCGGGTGGCTTGTGCGGGAAGGCACGCCGATGGACGGCAGTCGGACGATGTTCTTCGATGCGATCCGCTTCACGTACAAGTGGCAAGAGGCCGACACGACGGCCGATCTCATCTGGATCGACGATCACGCCAACAGCAGCGAATGGATCCGGCCCTTCAACGACCGGGACGTCGATCTCGCCGAGCAGGACGAGCAGGGGGCCATTCTCTACGTCTCCAACGCGTCGCTGAAGAAGACCCGCCTTGACGGCTACTTCATCTACAAGCGGGACCACAACCGCAGCACGCGCAACAACGGCAGTGAGGGCGACATCTACACCTTCGGCGCGGTGGCCGAGGGCGAGTTGGGCGGCGGGTGGGCGTATCGCGTCGAGGTCGCGCCGCAGTTCGGCCACAAGAACGGCAGGAACCTGTGCGCGTTCGGTTCGATCAACCGGCTCAGCTATCGCTTCAACGACTCGATGGACAACCGGCTTCACTTGGGCTACGAGTACCTTTCGGGCGACGACGATTCGGGCAGGCATTTCGACAAGCTCTGGGGGCGCGAGGCCCAATGGAGCGATCTGTACAACGGCGCGATCGATTCGCTTGACGGGCGGGACTTTGACAGCTCCAACCTGCACCGGCCGAACCTCACCTGGGAATTCCGCCCGGTGAAGGACGTGCAGATCATCACGGATTATTCCCTGCTGTTTGCCGATCAGAACACGTCTGCGGGCGGCAGACGGGGCCTGAGTCGGCACGGCTGCTTCCGCGGGCAACTGCTGAAGGTACAGGTCAAGCACAAGCTCAACGAGCACGTGCACCATCGCCTCACGGGCGAGGTCTTCTTCCCCGGCGACTTCTACACCAGCGCCCGCAACGACGTCGCGACCTTTCTTCGCTACGGGATCGTGCTCGGCTGGTAGGTCCCCACGGTCCTCCGCCCGCGGCCTGCTGCGCACGGCCGATAAGGCCCCGGGTGCGGCGAAGGCCGCCGGCAAGAACGCCGTCCACCTCGTCGGAGGCGGCGCATAGGGAAACGGCCGCCCGCGGAGTGGCGGACGGCCGCATTGCTGCCCGATGGGGCGATGCCCGGGGCTCGTGCCCCGCAGGCGTTAGAACTTCCAGACCAGGTCCACCTGGGTGGCCACGTCGAGGTCGTCCTCATACAAGCCGGTGACGGGCTCGGTCAGGTAGACGCCGGCGCGGACCGTGAGGGAGTCGGCCAGGTTGTACTTCCCGGCCAGGACATGGCCCTTGCGGTTGCTGTGCCCGAAGTCGCTGTCGTTGAGGGCGCCGGGCGTGCAGTTGGCCTCGATGTAGGCGTACTTGTAGGCCACGGACCAGTCGCCCTTCTTCTTGTTCTGGCCGACCTGGGCGCCGACGGCGAAGCCGTCGCGCTGGTCGGTGTAGCCGAACGCGGTGTCCTCGTCCCCGCAGTTGTGGACCCAGTCGAAGTAGGCGGCCCACGGCAGGTCGAAGAGCTTCCAGCCGACCTTGTTGGTCAGGTTGATCATGTGGAACTGGCGTGCGGCCAGGCGGTCGAACGCGTAGGGCGCTCCGGCGTCGGACGTGTTGACCGTGAACGTGTTGTTGCCGTTGGCGGCGCGGTAGCTGACGTCGAAGTGGTCGAAGTCGTAGTACGTCGCAGCAAACGTCCACTTGACGTCCTCGGTGATCTTCCAGTCCATGCCGACCTGGTAGGTCACGAGGATGACGTCGCGATAGGTGAAGTCGGCGGTGCCGTCGTTGTCGCGGTCGATCATCGCGCCCGCGGGCGAGATGTAGTCCGAATCCAGGATGAAGTAGCCGGCGTTGACGAACGGCGAGAAGTCGCCGCACTTGTGCCGGTACTGCGCCCAGACGCCCTCGGGGTTGACGTCGCTGTCCCAGATCAGGTCGGTGTGCACCATCGGCGTGCCGAACTTGCCGCCCATGACCGTCAGGCCCGGGACGCTCTTCGGCTCCCACTTGGCGTACACGCGGTCGATCAGGATCGTCTTGCGGTTGAAGTGGTCGGTGAAGGTCTGGTTCGTGCTCGTCGGGTCGCAGTCCGACCCGCTGGCCAGGCGGAAGCCGACCTCCATCTGGTCGTCCAGCCACTTCTTCGTGAAGCCAAAGCGCAGCCGGAAACGCGCCCGGTTGCGCTTCTTCTCGCGCTCGGCGAAGCAGTCGTTCTGGTACCGCAGCCGCATGTCGCCGTAGAACTTGAGGTTGTCAAGCCACGTCGGCAGGGCGGACTGCTTGGCGGCGTCGTCGGCCAGCTCCCGGGCCACCTTGGCCATCTCGGCCTGCATGCCCTCGTCCATCTTGCATTCGAGCTGGTCGATCTGTGCCTGCTGCGCCTTGAGCGTTGCGTTCAGCTCCGCGATCGTCTTCTGTAGCTCCTCCACGTCGGCCGGCTCGGCCATCGCGGTGGCGCCGCAGAGCAGAACGGCTCCTAGAACCAGCTTGAGGCATCTTCCCATTGGGATACTCCTTTCCCGTTGGATCGGGGGTTCCACGTTCCGTGTGCGCGGATCGCGCCGTGCCGCCCGGGCCGGACCGTCGCGGGGAAAGCCCGTCAGGGGACACTTCCCCGCCCGACTCGGGGGCACTCGTTCCATCTGAGGCCCGACGCCGTGGTCTGCGTTCATGGTTGTCCCAGCGCGGCCGAGGTCGCTGTCCTCGTCCATGGCGCCGAACTGCCCGGCGGTCGCGCGGAGACATCGCCGCCTGCCAGCAATCCGGCTCGGTTCATCTTGCACGCCCGTTCGCCGGTCCCTCGGCGAACGCCGGTGCCGGTATGCGCCCCCTGACTGGGAAGCTTTGTGCGGCGCCGCCGCAACGCAACGCGGCGCGGCGCGGCGCTGACCCCCTATCGGCGGAACGGCTCGGAAAAGTCCACCGAAAGTCCGCCGGCTCGACGCGCCCGGCCAGCGCCGGCCGGCGGCCGGGGCCCGCGACGCGCTTGACTTGCGAGCCGTGCTGCGATAGCCGTGGGCGCGGGACATCGCGTCGAACGGCTCGGCCGCTCGCACGGTCTGCGCCAGCACAAGGAGAACCGCACATGAAGGCCAACGGGAAGGTATCCAGACGGGACTTCGTCAAGGGCGCCGTCGCCGCCGGGGCGACGATCGGCGCGTTCCACGTCGTGGGCGCCTCGGCCAAGGCGCAAGGCCGGACCGTCAAGGTCGGGCTGATCGGCTGCGGCGGACGAGGCAACGGGGCGCTGCGCTCCAACGTCGAGGCCGCCAAAACGCTCGGCGTCGACCTGAAGGTCGTCGCGATGGCCGACTACTTCAAGGACCGCGCCGAGCGCGCCGGCCAACGCTACGGCGTGCCCAAGGATCGCTGCTTCGGCGGCGCCGACGCCTACAAGAAGTTCCTGGCCACCGACGTCGAGCTCATGCTCGAGGCGACCGCCCCGCTGTTCCGCCCGCTGCACCTGGAGGCCGCCATCCAGGCCGGAAAGCACGTCTTCATCGAGAAGCCCGTCGCCGTGGACCCGCCCGGCTGCCGGAGGGTCATCGCCGCCGGCGAGCTGGCCAAGAAGAAGGGCCTCGTGATCGTCTCCGGCACGGAGATGCGCCACCAGAAGCGCTTCGTCGAGACGCACCAGGCCGTCGCCGTCGAGAAGGCCCTCGGGCGCCTCATCGCCGGGCGGATCGCCTTCTGCGCGGGGCACTTCTTCCGGCGCGAGCCGATCCGCCCGACCAAGCCCGCCGACCTGATCGCCTCGTGGCAGAACTGGCAGGCCCTCTCCGGCGACCACCTCGTCGAGCAGCACGTGCACAACATCGACATCGCCAACTGGTTCGCGGGCCACCCGCCGGTCAGCGCGGTGGGCTTCGGCGGGCGGGCCAGGCGACCCGCCGGCGACATGTACGACTTCTTCAGCATCGACTACGACTACGGCGACGGCGTCCACGTCCACAGCATGTGCCGCCAGGTCAGCGGCTGCTGGCGATGGGTCGGGCACGACCTGGCCTACGAGAAGGGGCACACCAACGGCTCCGACGGGCCCGCCCCCAAGGCCTCCGTTTGGCCCGCCGACCTGCCCGAGGCCAAGAGCGGCCACCTCCAGGAGCAGATCAACGTCCTGTACCACGTGCTGAAGGGCAGGCCCACCGACCAGGCGCGGGCCGTCGCCGAGTCCAGCGCCGCCGCCGTCCTCGGGCGGATCAGCACCTACACCGGCCGGCTCGTCACCTGGAAGGAGATGATGGTCGACGCCAAGGCCAACCCGGGCGTCTACAACGAGACCCTCAAGCCGACCGCCGAGGACTTCCAGACCGACCGCTGCCCCATCCCCAAGGAAGGCGTCGTCCCCGTCCCCGGCACGCCCGCGACGCCGAGGAGACCGCGGCGGAAGACGTAGGGCGCGCAGGCCTGCCGGCAAAGGGACTCCCGAGACGGGGCCCCGTCAGTCCGGGAAGGAAGGAACGACAGCGTCATGGGCGCGTTGACGAGGCGGGAGATGCTGCGGTCGGTGGCGGCGGGGGCGGCCGCGTGCGCTGCGGGGGGCGGGGCGGCGCTGGCCGAGGGAGCAGGCGTGAAGGACACGGACACGGCGCTGCCGCGGCCGACGGCGGCGCAGGTCGTGTGGCAGGAGTGTGAGGTGGGGCTGATCTACCACTTCGACCTGCCGATCGCCGCGGGCGTCTTCGCGGGCAACAACACCGTCCGCAAGAGACTGGACCCCAAGCTCTACAACCCCAGGAAGCTGGACACCGACCAGTGGCTGGAGGCGGCCAAGGCGGCCGGGGCGAGGTACGCCATCTTCACGGCCACGCACTTCAACGGCTTCATGCAGTGGCAGAGCGACCTGTACCCCTACGGCGTCCGGCAGGCCGCCTGGCGCGGCGGCAAGGGCGACGTGGTCGCCGGCTTCGTCGAGTCCTGCCGCCGGTGCGGCATCCGCCCGGGCATCTACTTCAGCACGCACCGCAACGTCCACTGGACCGTGTGGGGGCATTACGTCCAGTGGGGCAAGGGGCGCGGCACGGAAGAGCAGACCGCCTTCAACCGCGTCGCCGAGAAGATGACCGCCGAGCTGTGCTCGCGCTACGGTCCGCTGGTGCAGATCTGGTACGACGCGGGGGTCAAGACGCCCGCCGAGGGCGGACCCGACGTGCTGCCGATCTTCGAGAAGCACCAGCCCAAGTCCGTCTTCTATCACAACAAGCAGCGCAGCGACCACCGGTGGATCGGCAACGAGCAGGGCCGGGCGGGCTACCCCTGCTGGGCGACGATGCCCTACCGCAAGGGCGAGCTGTCGCACAACGCAAAGCGCTGGCGCCCGCTGCTGGCCCGCGGCGACCCGGACGGGGGGGCCTGGTCGCCCGGCATGGTGGACGTGCCCCTGCGCGGCGCCAACCGCGTGCACAACTGGTTCTGGCGCCCGGGGCAGGACCGCGGCGTGTACTCCAAGGACGCACTCGTCCAGATGTACTACAACTCGGTCGGCCGCAACTGCAACCTCATCCTCGGCGAGGTCGTCACGTCGGAAGGGCTCGTGCCGGAGTGCGACATCCGGCGCCTGGCGGAGTTCGGCAAGGAGATCCGCTCGCGGTTCGCCCGCCCCGTGGCTGAGACGAAGGGCGACGGCAAGGAGGTGGTCCTGGCCCTGCCGGCCGGGCGGCGGATCGACCACGTGATGATCATGGAGGACATCGCCCGCGGCGAGCGGGTGCGGGCCTACGAGGTCGAGGGCCTGGGGGCGGGCGGCGAGTGGCGGCGGCTCTGCGCCGGCGAATCGGTCGGCCACAAGCGGATCCAGCCGTTCGCGGCGGCGGAGGTGGCGAAGGTGCGCTTCCGCGCGACGAAGGCCGCCGCGACCCCGAAGATCTCGAAGCTGGCCGTCTTCCGCGTCGGGTAGGCTGCCGGGTCGCGGCGGCGCGTCGGGTGGCCTCGATGGGCTCGCCAACAGCAGGAAAGGGACCCGTCATGAAGGCAAGCCGCAAGCGAGTGGCGGCGATTGGCTGCGTCCTGGTCATGGCCCTGGGCGCAGGCTGTCGCCCTGCGGGGGAGACACCGCCGCAGGCGACACGCCCGGCGGCGCAGGCCGAACCGCCAGCCGCCTCGAGGCCATCCGACGGCAGCCCCGCCGCCGCAGCGGATCCGCACTGGCCCCGGGTCCGTGAAGGCCACCACGTCACGTGGGTGGACCGGGTATGGAACACGCGGAAACGGGCCGCGATCTGGCAGGCAGGCGGCGTCGGAACGCTCGGGCAGCGCAACGGCACGGGCACGTATCTCGGGGAGGATAGGGTCAACGCCGGCACCGTCGAGCTCGACGTGAAGTTCGACGCGGGCTACCTCGCGCCCAAGGGCGGCGGGAAGCACTTCCTGGAGATCATGAGCTGGGTGGCTGACCGGGGCGATCGCGAAGCCATCGGGGCGCAGCCCTGGTCCCGGATCGAGCTGGCGAACCTCGGCGACCGGCCGCGGTGCATCGTCTGGAACTATGGTCCGCACTTCCGCGGACGGGCGACGAAGATCTTCTCGATCGGCCCGGCCTTCAAGCCGGACCGTTGGTACCACGTCCGGTTCGACTGGTCGTACCGCGAGCCCAGCGGACGGATCGAGATACGCATCGACGACCGCTCCTACGCGGGTTCGTTTGAGCTCGTCACCAAGACGGTGGGCCCGGGGCGTTTTTTCCTGTTCGGGCACGTCGAGACGACGCACCCGCAGGGCCGCATGCACTTCCGGAACTTCAAGGCGGGGGCGGCGAGGTGATCCCGGCGCCGGCGAGCGAAGGCGAGACCGAACCGGCGCCGGACGCCCCGGTCCTCCAGCCGGCCCAGCCCGCCCGGGCCTCGGCCGCGACGCCGACGGCCGGACCGGTCGGGACGCTGCCGGGGACACGGTGCTGGTTCTGCCAGACCAACCCAGCCGACGCCGGCGCGGCGCTGGAGGTGAAGCTCCACAAGGAGGCCCAGCGCGAGGAGGCCCTCAAGCTGCCGCGCTGCAAGGTCTGCCGGGGCGTCCACGACGCGGGGGACCGGGGCATCGGCGTCGGCGTGATCGGCGGGGTGGTGCTGAGCCTGCCGATCTTCGCAGCCGGGCACGTGTGCTACGGCCTGCTGGCGGCGATCGCCCTGTGCGCCGCGCTGATGCTGGTGGGCTACCTCGTGCGCAAGAACGAGACGGTCGTGACGGTCGCCTACGCCCTCGCCGGGGCGCTGGCCGCCGCGTTGGTGACGGACTGGCTGCTCCGCGGCGTCTCGCAGGTCGTCGCGGCGATCGTGGCGGCGCACGTGTTCCTGGGGCTGGCGATCCTGGGGGTGGCGCTGGGCTGCCGACACGGCAGGCGGATCGCCGCGGCGCAGGCGGCGATCTCGACCCGGCCGCAGCAGGCCGTCGAGGAGCACCCCCTCGTCCAGCAGCGTCTCGCCGGCGGCTGGCAGCTCGGGCCGCTCGAGAAGGACGAAGAGGGCAAGGAGGAGGAACAAGCCCAGGCGGAGGCCCGGCCCGCGCGGGTCCGACGCGTTCGGGGCCCGGCCTGGCACGACAGCGCCCACAACCCGGCCCGGCTGTACGCGCCGGAGCCGCCGAAGCGCTGCCCCGCCTGCGGCACGCTGACCGGCGGGCGGGGCCTGCTGGCGGTGATGGGCTCGGCGGTGTCGGTCTCCTGCGTGGCCTGCGGCGCGTGGGGCTGCGCCAACTGCTGCCACCACCACAACGCCAAGGGCCGCCCGTCGCAGGCGATCGGCTCCACCAGCTTCCTGACGGGCACCTCGACGGTGTACTACAACCTCGACTGGCGGCACAACGCCTGCTGCGGCTGCGGGTACGAGCCGGGGCTGCTGTCGAAACTGCTGCGCTGAGCCCCGCCGCGCAGCCAGGCGGCATGGTGTGCGGCGTCTGCGGGCGGGCGAGACGGCCTACGGGCGCTGGCGAAGGTACTCGTCGATCTTTTCGGCGGCCTTTCGGCCGGAGCGGATGGCGTGGACGACGAGGGACGCGCCTTCGGCGAAGTCGCCGGCGGCGAAGACGCCCTCGACGGCGATGGCGCAGTCCCGGACGGCGGCGCGGCCGTCCGGGTCGGCCTCCACGCCGAGCTGGGCGGCGAGCCGCGGGTCGACCTCGGCGTCGAAGCCGAGCGCCAGCAGCGCCAGGTCGGCGGGCACGGCGAAGCCGCTGCCGGGCTTCTCTCGCATGACGGGCCCCCGGGTGGAGTCGAACCACTCGACCTGCACGCCCTGGATGCCGGTGATGTGCCCCTGGTCCGCGGCGAACCGCTTGGTCGCGACGGACCACTGCCGCTCGACGCCGTTGCCGACCGGCTCGCGCGGGGCCGCCAGGTGAACCGGGCGCTTCGACGGCGCGGGCAGGATCTCCAGTTGGTAGATCTCCCGGGCGCCCTGGACGCAGGCGAGCTCGACGCAGTCGTTGCCCGTCTCGCCCCCGCCGATGACGGCGACGACCTTGTCCTTGACGCTGATGTACTCGCCGATCGGTTCGGCCTCGCCGGCGGCGAGGTTCTGCTGGCGGAGGAACTCCATGGCGAAGTGCACGCCGTCCTGGTTGCGGCCGGGCACTTCCAGGTCTCGCGGCCGGGCGGCGCCCGTCGCCAGCAGCAGGGCGTCGTAGTCCTCCCGGAGCCGGGCGGCGGAGACGTCCTTGCCGACGGTCACGCCGGTGCGGAACTCGACGCCCTCGTCGCAGAGCTGCCGCACGCGGCGGTCGACGAGCCGCTTGTCGAGGCGCGAGTCCGGGATGCCGTACCGCAGCAGGCCGCCGATCTCCCGCTCGCGCTCGAAGACGGTCACGTCGTGCCCGGCGCGGGCGAGCTGCTGGGCGGCGGCGAGAGCGGCCGGGCCGCTGCCGACAATCGCCACGGTTCGGCCGGTCTTCTCCTCCGCCGGCTCCGGCAGCACCCAACCCTGGCGCCACCCCCGCTCGATGATCTCGCGTTCGATCTGGCGGATCTGGACGGGGTAGGCGCTGATGGCCTGCTTGCACTGCTCCTGGCAGGGCGCGGGGCAGATGTGCCCGGTGAACTCGGGGAAGTTGTTGGTTTCGTGGAGGCTCCGGAGGGCCTCTTGCCAGCGGCCTTCCTCGGCGAGGCGGACCCAGTGGGGGATGTGGCTGGCCAGGGGGCAGCCGGCCTCGCGGCAGCGGGGGTCGGCGCAGTCCATGCACCGCGGGCTGGAAAGGGCCGTCAGGGCTTGGAGGTACCGGCCGTGGCTCGTCGGGGCGAACGCGTCGACGCGTCGCTCGTAGGCGGCGCGGAACGTCCGCTCGCCCCGGTGCCACCCGGGCAGGCGGCGGAGGAACTTGAGGCGCTTCGCCAGGCGCATCATCCAGTGCGGGACGGTGAGGCTGTAGGGCAGCTCCCACGGCCCGAGGCGGGCGGAGGAGTGCACGTAGTGGCGGTAGTGGATGCGGTCGCCGTTGGTGCGGTGGAGGTCGTACTTGCGGCGGTCGCGGGCGTGCTTCTCGGGGCCGGTCGCCAGTTCGGCGATGAACGGCCCGTCCTTGATGAGCATGGCCTTGGCGAGGTTGTGGACGACCGCGCGGGTGACGGCGTAGTCGTTCGCGGCGCCGTCCTTCTCGTAGGTCGCCTGGACGCGGTCGGCGTAGCGCCGGGCGTAGTCCAGGCCGCCCCACCGCATGCAATCGTAGGTGCGGATGACGATGTCGCGCTTGAGGGCCCCGTCGAGGTCGGCGACGGCGTCGATCACGCCGCACGTCACCTCGCGCAGCCGCTCGGCCATCGGGCGGCCCTTGCGCTCGCCGTGGCGGCGGATGGTGTAGCGGCACTTCTCGTCGAGCGTCTCTTTCCAGCCGGTCCGCCGTGGCGCGCCCTGGAAGAGGCCCCGGTCCACCACCAGCTTGCGCCCCATGTTGAAGGCCATCAGGTTCTTGCGGAAGTCCACCTTGAGGGTGTCCTGGATGGCCCAGGAGATGGAGCCCATCGACACGGGGATCAGCCCGCGCTGGAAGGCGAAGCCGATCATCATGATGTTGGCGTAGATCCTCCCGCCGAGGTACTCCTCGCAGATCCGCGAGATGTTGCGGGCGAGGTAGTCCTCCTCGCGCGTGTTGGCGCGGATGAGCCGCTCCAGCTCGTCGACGTCGAAGTCCTCCTGGCCCATGATGCCGCGGATGGTCAGGACCTTGTCGGTGTTGACGACGGCGGCGGTTTTCTCGCGGCTGGCGATGCGCGTGCGCCCCTTGGGGTCCATGGCCCGTGCGGCTTCGAGGATGTCGATGCCCAGCAGCAGGTCGGCCTTGCCGTAGGGGATGATGGCGGTGATGGGCTGCCCGGCGATGTTGTAGGCGACCTGGCTGACGACCCCGCCGTTGCGGATGGCCAGGCCCTTCTTGTCCAGGAAGATGACGGGGTAGCCCTGCTTGTGCCCGGCGCGGACGAGGACCTGGGTGGCGACGCCCGCGCCCATGCCGCCGACGCCGGTCAGGCAGCATCGCCACAGCTCGCCCGGGGGGCGCTTCTGCGGCTCGGGGATCTTGTCCAGCCCCAGCTCGGGCACGCGCGAGCGCGGGGGCTTCTTGCGCAGGATCGTGATGCGCTCGAAGCTGCTGCACGCCCCGACGCGCATGCAGGCGCCGTCGTGGACGCAGGTGGACAGCGACGTGTCCATCTTCGTGCCGTAGTCGGTCTCGACGTGCTTGAGCCCGGGGCAGCCGGTCTGTTCGGCACAGGCCAGGCAGAAGCGGCAGATCTCCTGGTTGATGTTCATGTGGTGGGCGACGGGCACGTAGCCGAGATGGCGGACCTGGGCGCGCTGTTCGCGCCGGCGGCGGCGCGTCCGCGTGATGCCGCACTCCTTGTCCGCGATGATCACCTTCACCCCGTCGGCGAGGAACGTCTCCTCCAGCAGGTGATGATAGGGCTTGCGCTTCGACGGGTCGGCGCGGGCGACCACCACGCTCTCGGCGTCGGGCGCCATCCCGCGGACGATCTCCTCGATGTCCTGCCGCGGCGTGGGGTTGCCCAGGATGTCGAACGCCACGCCCGGGGTGGGCTGGTGGCCCGTCATCCCCGTCGTCGAGTTGTCCAGGATGATGAAGGTGATGTCCTGGCCGATCTTGATGGCTTGGCTGATGGCGATCTGCCCGGAGTGGAAGAAGGTCGAGTCGCCCATGAAGACGACTTCCTTGTTGGTGATGAACGGGTCGACGCCGCTGCCCGTGCCGGCGCCGAGCCCCATGCCGCTGTAGTCGTGCATCAGCGGCGAGGTCGGCGGAAACATGAGCATCGTGTAGCAGCCCGTGTCGCCGTGGAACATCAGGTCGACGGGCTCGCACTCGTGGACCCGGCGCATGTAGTTGGGGTCCGCGAAGCGCTCCTTGATCTCCAGGCAGACGGTCGCCGAGTCGCGGTGCGGGCAGCCGGGGCAGAACGTCGGCAGGCGCGGCGGCATCGTCGCCAGGCTGCCTTCCGCCGTCGAGTCGATCGTCTCCAGCTCGCGGTCCAGGGCCTCGTACTCCGCCGGCACGCGAACCTGCGCGCCGGGGCCCTGCACCTCCTTCAGCAGCGGCGCCAGGCGGGCGATCAGAATCGACGGGTGCAGCCCGCGGATCTCCGGCAGGCCCTTCAGGCCGTTCGGGAAGCGCTTGCCCCAGACCTCCACGTTGCCGGTGTCGCGGCCTTCCTGGCGCTCGCGAGCGACGACCTCGTGGATCTGCTCCTCCATGAAGCTGCGCCGCTCCTCCACGACGACGATCCGCTCGCACTGGCGGGCCAGGCGGCGGACCAGCCGCGGGTCCACCGGATAGCTCATGCCGAGCTTCAGGAGCGGGTAGCGCCCGAGCTGGCCCATCTCGTGAAGGGCCTGGCTGAGGTACCCGTGCGCCAGCCCGCTCGTGACGAAACCGACCGGCCGGCGCTTGTCCGCGGGGTAGTCGATGCGGTTGAGCCCAAGCTCCCGCGCCACGACGATCGCTCGCTCGAACCGCTCGGCGTACGCCTCCTCCTGCCACCACGTCCTCGGCGGCAGCAGCACGCGCTTGTCCAGCGGGATCGACGCCGTCTCCAGGTCGAGCTTGTGGAGCGTGTTGAGGGCGGGGAACTGGTTCGGGCGGCACTGGACCGTCCCGCCGCCGTCGGCCAGGTTGGTCGTCAGGATGAAGCCCGCCAGCAACTCGGCGCGCCGGGAGACCTTGAACGACAGGTCGACGAAGTCCTTGACCTCCTGGACGTTGCTCGGCTCGACGACGGGGATGAACAGATGGCGGGAGATGAAGCGGCTGTCGGAGGGCACCTGGGTGGAGTCGCTCCAGGGGTCGTCGCCGTAGACGACGATCGCCCCGCCCTCGGGGTGGGCCCCCGCCAGGCTCGCCAGGGCCAGCCCGTCGGCGGCCACGTGCACGCCCACGCTCTTCATCACGACCATCGCGCGGATTGGCAGCGTCTGCGTGCCGTTCAGCGACGCCGCCGCCAGGGCCTCGTTGTTGTTGATCACCGCGCGGATGCCCTTGTCGCGCAGCAGGTCCCCGACGGCGGCGAAGGCGTCGAAAAAGCCCGCGATCGGGCTGCCCGGGTACCCGCCGAGGTAGTGCACGCCGCCCTCGGTCTCCAGGGCACCCTTCAACATCGCCTCGTTGCCGGTGAAGATCTGCGGGCCGTCTTCGGTCAGGAATCGCGGCTCAACGCTCATAACCCGCCATTGTAGGCAGCATTTCCAATCCGCCAAAGGCTTTTTCGCCCCCCCACGACCCCGCCGGAAGCGGGGCCTTCGCTTTGCGTCGGCCGGCCGGGGACGGTAGACTCGCACGCGACGTCCCGGCATCCACGGCACCGGGCGAAAGAGGACGACCCATAAACGGCTCGTGCGCGCAGCTCCGCACCGCGGCGGGACAACTCGCCCCGGCCATCGACCTGCTCGCCCCCGAGCACGTCGCCCGGTGGCGGCCGACGCCCGCGTACCGCAACATGCGCGTCCGCCGGATCGTCCCGAGGCGAGCCGAGGCACGGCGATGATCGACTACCTCATGATGGACGAGAGCCGCCTGTTGTGCCGGTGCTTGCACGACGGGCCGGTGCCGCTGGAAGAGGCCGGTTCGCCCGAAGGCCGCCCGCTCGCGGTGGAGTCCGAGGCGCACCTGCCCCCGGGCACGGTCGGGCGGTTTCTGCGGGCCGTCTGCCGGACCTACGGCTCGTGCGGCGTGCTGGCCGTCGACGGCGACGCCGTGGTCGGCAAGGTCCGGTTCTACCCGCAGGAGATCGCCGAGCGGTTCTATCCCGCCCTGTGCCTCCAGGCACCGGAACGCATGCGCGTCCTGGCCACGTTCGACCCCAAGGCGCTGCCCCCCAAGGACGCGCTGCGGGAGAAGGCCCTGTTTATCTGCTGCTTCCAGTTGGTTCACGACTACAAGGCGGCGGCCGAGGGCCGGCCCACCGACGTGCCCAGCTATTTCGGGCGCGGCCTCGCCACGAACATGCTCCGGACGCTCATCGACTGGGCACGCGCCGAGGGCTGGGACGAGCTCCGCGCCGAGGCCGTCGAGCACATCCGGCCGCTGATGATGTGGTCGGGTCGGCTCAGCATCGAGCGGTACCGCAAGCTCGGCTTCCAGGGCGCCGCCTCGCCGAGCAAGCAAGTCGAGGGCGCGATCCACCAGCGAAGAGGCTACCACGGCGAGGCGATGCGGAAGATGTGGGAGCCCTATGCCCACGTGTCCGACGCCGAGGCCACGCGGGTGTACGACGTATCGCTGTCCCTGGCAAGCGGCGGCTGACGGGGGGCGCGGCGGGCCAACGGGGAACTGGGAACCAGGAGCCGGGAATCGGGAACCAGGAACGGGGAATCGGGGAGCGGGGATCGAGGGCCGGGGATCAGAACTCGACCTCGCCGATCTTGAGTGTCTCCTTCTTCGTCCGCAGGCGGCGGATGATGGCCTTGTGCTGCTCGTTGGCACGGCCGTAGTTCGTGAAGATGTCCACCTGGAGCGTCACCGCCCCGAGCAGCCGGGCGGCGCTGGTGCCGAAGTAGTTGACGTGCACCTGGAAGACGCCGCTGGGGGCCTTGCGGAGGACGTACTCCTCCGGGCCGTAGCCGCGGGTGAAGTCGCGGCTGATGCGCCCGCCGATGGTGCTGCGGTTGTGGCTGTAGTAGACCTTCTCGCCGGACGGCTCGGTGACGTGGAGGTCGATGTCGGTCATGTCGGCGTCCCAGGTCAGGACGACGCGGCAGTCCACGTCGAGCAGCTTGACCAGCCGCGGATCGACGCGGAGCTTCGCCACGTCCACGCCCGCGGCCTGGGCCCGGGGAATCAGGCGGTTCAGCTCCATCAGGGCGACGGCCTCGACCTCGCCGAAGCGCTCGTCCCAGGGCTTCATGACGACCTCGTGCAGCAGCTCGATCGCGCGGGCGTACTGCTCGCGGCGGGCGAGCACGAGGGCCAGGTCGCGGTAGCTCTGCGGCTCTTCCGGGCGCATTTCGAGGGCTCTCTCGAAGAGCAGGACAGCCGGCTCGAGGAACCGCCACTGCGCGAGCTTGTGGGCCAGCACGCGGACGAGGGCGGCGTTGTCGAGCTCCATCTCGGCGACGTTGGAGAGGACCTGCACGGCCAGGTCCTCCTCCCCGGCGGCGCGGAAGAACTCCGCGCAGTCCAGGAAGAACGCCGGGCTCGTGCCGTGCCGCTCGCGCTGCGCCATGTAGACGGCGAATCGCTCGCCGGGGGCGGCCCGCCTCAGGGCGGCGAGGTAGGGCGTCTTGGGATCCCAGGCCTTGATCAGCACGCCGGGTTGGCCGCGGCGGGTGGTTTCCCCGCCGGCGGGCACGTCGGCCGGCGCCGGGGTCTCCGGGGTCCCCGGCTCGGGCGGGCGGCCGGGCGGCCGCGCCGGCCGGGCGAGCGCGGGGGTCGCCAACGGCACGGCTTCCTCGGCGGCGGCCTTCGCGGGGTCGTACTTGAAGTCCTTGGGGTACTTGAATTGCTTCTCCCACCACGCCACGCGGTCGCGCCACAGGGCCAGCACCTTGTCGATCTTGGCGGCGCGCTGCCGCTTGCGCTGCATCCCGATCGTGTCCATTCGCCGCTGGTACTCGGCGTGCATCTTCGCCAGCGACTTCGGCGGGGCGATGCGGTGCTCGAGGTACTGCTCCAGGCTCTCCAGCACCAGCAGGCTCGTCCCCGGCGTGACGATCGAGTACTCCCTGCCGACGGCCGTGATGGCCTTCGCGTTGCGCTTCGGGAAGATGCTCAACTCGTCCACCTTCCTCTGCGCCCAGAAGCGCCGCAGCAGGTCCCCCTCGACGGCCTCGGAGCGGGCGACCTTGAACTTCGAGCGCGTCAGCACCTTGCCGGCCGTGCCGTAGTTCAGCGTGACGTGTGCCTCGTCGCCCGTGAGCTTGCCGACCAGCGCGAATCGCCCGTGGACCGGGCGCGTCCTGCTCGGGTAGGTCTCCTCCACCTTCGCGCCCGCCGTCCAGGCCGACAGGAACGCGAACGCCGGGCCGCCGACGCTGTTCAGGACCGCCGCGTCCTCCAGGCGGCTCAGGTTGTAGTACTCGCCGCCGGTCTTCATGGCGAGGTAGCGCAGGAAGGGGTGGTTCGCCGTCGCGTCGGCGCTGAAGACGTACACGGGGCGGGCGAGGTCGGTGGGATCCTCCGGGCCGAAGTTGCTCAGCCCGTCGGTAAACAGGAAGTAGAAATCGGGCTTGGGCGCCCCGGGCGGCGGGGAGATGGCCGCCATCTGCGTCCCGCCGTCATACGCCATCTCCCGGAGCGTCCGGAGCAGGTCCTGGCGGTACTTCACGTTCGGCCGGCGGACGTTGAGGTTGTTCCACTCGAACCGCCGGGGCGCTTCGGCGCGGTTGCGGAAGACCACGAGGTCCACGGGGAAGCCCACCCACTTCGTCGAGT
>CAZXOC010000024.1:30185-41565 GCA_964642165.1 uncultured Planctomycetaceae bacterium
TTGTTGCCCTTGACCCACTCGACCAGCCCGGGGTCGACGCCCTGGCGGACGATCTTCTCGAAGACCTGCCGGGCGCGGGGCCGGTCGACCACCACGCCGTCGATGAGCTTGCCCTGGATGTCCAGGGCGTAGCCGCTGACGGTGGCGCCCTCGGGGAGGGGGAAGACCAGCTCGCCCGCCAGCGCGCGGCCGTGCGGGTTGCGGAAGGTCATCGTCGTCCGCGTCTCGGCGAGGTACCCGAGGATGCGGACCTTCGTGTCCAGCAGGGCGAGTTGGAGCGGTTCGGACCTCTCGCCGACCTTCACCATCAGCGCGGGGGGGCCCTGCCGGGCGCCCGCCGCGGCCGTCACGACCAGGATCACAAGGCACGTCGCTGTCCGTTTCATTGGGGTCTCCCGCCGTCTGCGAGGTCGCCTACCACTACACCGCGGTGCGGTTCCGCGCGTGCCCGCCGGCGCGGCTTGGGGTTCTTCTGCACGTCCGGACCACCACCTTGTTCTGACGCCCCGCGCCGGGCCGGGTTCCCTCACGGCTTTGCTGTCAGCCGTCCGGCCCGGTGTGGTGGGGGCTGTGGCCCCACTGGAGTTTGCTGGCGAGGGTATGGAAGAACGCCCGGCCGGGGTGGGGGATGATCCTCGCGCACCGGGCCGCACGCCGGATCTCCAGGACGTCGCCGTCGTGCAGGTTGCTGCGGACCTGCCCATCGACGATGGCGGCGGTGCCTTCGTTGACGCGGACGGCCGTCACGCGGATCGGACGGTCGATGCCGACGGCGATGGGGCGGAGCGACAGCGTGTGCGGCGCGACGGGCGTGATGGTGACGGCGTGGAGGGTGGGCTCGAGGATGGGCCCGCCGGCGGACATGTTGTAGCCGGTGGAGCCCGTGGGGGTCGCGACGATCAGCCCGTCGCCGCGGTAGCGGGCGATGTGGTCGTCGCCGCGGGCGACACTGAGGTCGATCATGCGGAACGGCTCGCCGGAGCAGATGGCCACGTCGTTCGCCGCCGGGCTGCGGAAGGCCTCCTCGCCGGCCTCGCCGTAGACGCACACGTCCAGGACGATCCGTTCGGTGGGCTGGATCTCGCCCGCGAGGATCTGCCCGAAGTGCTTCTGGAGGTGCTCGACGCTGAACTCCGCCAGGAAGCCGAGCTTGCCCATGTTGACGCCCAGCAGCGGCACGCCGGTGTGGGCCAGCTTCCGCGCCGCCGACAGCAGCGTGCCGTCCCCGCCGAACACGACGCAGAGGTCGGCCTGCCCGGCCGCTTCCGGCAGCGGCTCGAGAGTCGAACGCACCGCCAGGATCTCCGCCCGCTGCTCGAACCACCCCCGCAGCCGCTCGATCTGCTCCGAGACGCCCGCCTTGTCGAAGTTCGCCAGGATGAGGAGCTTCTTGCCCATCGCACCTGCCATGCCCCCCATCGTACCGACCCGGGCGGCGCGGCGAAACCGCCTTGTCCGGCCGGTCCGAAGCGCCGCCGGCGCGCCCGCCGGCCTGCGGCCGTCAGAAGCGCTGCCAGCGCCCGCCCGCGCCGTGGTAGAGGACCTCGCCGGGGGAGATGGACGGCTTGCGGCGGAGCCTTCGCGCCAGCTCCTCGGCGCTGTCGGCGAAGCGGGGCGAGATCTCGATCGTGGCGGCCGGCTCGCCGTCGCCGCCGCGCGGGACGCGCACGCCGGCGGCTTCCAGCCACGCCGCGGCGCGGCGGACCTGGTCGCGCCGGCAGGTCGCGGCGCTGTCGCTGCCCTCGGCGTTCTTCACCGGGCTGAACTCCTCGCTGCGGAGCGCCTCGAGGACCACGGCGCGGCTCGCCAGCGGCAGGGCGTCGAAGACGAACCGCTCGAGCTTCACGGCGTTCTTCGTCGTCGGCTCCACGAGCCGGCCGGAGGCGTCGACGCAGGGCACCTTCTTCACGGCGCGGTGCCGCGGCAGCCCGCAGGTGCCGCCCTCGGTGAGGCGGTCGACGAACGACCGGCTCAGCACGTGCACGGCGATGCTTCCGGCGAGCCAGCCGCCGTCCACGAGCGCCGGCTGGATGAGGTCCAGTCTCGCCTTGCCCCCGCGCGTGGGGATGTCGGAGTACTCGATCACGCACGTTCGCCCGTCGACGCGGCAGAGGACGCCGACCTTCTCCATCTCCCGTGCGGTGAGGTCGAAGCGCGCGCGGACGCACTTGGCGCTCATCTCGGCGCCGTGGAGATCGTGCAGCCCCAGGAACAGCGGGTCGAGGCATCGCACGAGGGGGTTGTCCGCCTGGAAGTAGCTGATCAGCTCAATCCCCCGGCGGGCCATGTCCGCCAGCGCGCCGCTGTCGCGCAGGGCCAGCAGGCTGCCGCCGTGGCCGTCGGGGCTCATCGCGACGCGCCCCTTGCCGTCCAGCAGGAGCTTGCCCGTCTTGCGGTCCAGCACCGGCAGCACGCCCTGGGTCAGGAAGAACACGTCCCCCCGCGGAAGCCCGAAGTAGCCCCGCTCGGCGAAGAAGGCCCTCGTCTCGGCGTCGTTCGCCGGCGAGGTCATCACGTACCAGCGGATCGCCACCCCGGCGCGACGGGACACGGCGAGGATCTGCTCGGCAAAGACGCGAAAGAGCGGCTGGGCCGTCACCGGCGTGACGGGATAGCAGCCCTTCGGGCCCGGAAAGCCCAGGCGCGTGCCCTGTCCCCCGGCCACCACGAAGGCCGCGACCTTGCCTTGCTTCAGCAGTTCCCGGCCGCGCTGTCGTGCCTCGGCATGCGTGCGGACCCTCGCGCCGCGCGGAAGGGCGGGCTCGACCAGCGGAGGCTGAATGTCCCCGGGCCAGGGCGGTTTCTTGTACCGGGAGACGAACCTCTCGGCCCACTTCGCGACCTGGCGGAAGTTGATCGCCGCCAACTGGGCGCGGAAGCGGCGCTGCTCCCAGCCCCGCAGGCCGCCGTAGTGCCGCAGCAGACGAAGCTGCCGGTGGCGGGCGAGGATGGCGCGGACTTCCTGCAGGCTGGCAACGCGTGGTGGCACGTCGGCCATGGCATTCCCCTTTCTTCGTGGCCCTCTCGCACGAGGCGACGATGCTCGCGGCGCCGCGCGCGGCTCCCGGCGCCCGCGCCTACCGCAGGCCGCCGGTCTGCCCGCGCGAGCCGAGGTAGACGCTCTGCCCGGTGGTGATGGTCAGTCCGCGGTCGGCCTTCCTGGCGAGCTCCTCGGCGCTGTCGGCGAAGAGGGGGGAGATCTCGATGGGCGCGGCGATCTGCCCGTCCGCGTCGCGCGGGACGTGGATCCCCGCGTCTTCCAGCCACCCCGCCGCACGCCGCACCTGGTCGTGCAGGCAGGTCATCGGGCTGTCGTCGCCGTCGGCGTTCTTGACCGGGCTGAACTCCTCGCTGCGCAGCGTTTCGAGGATGACGGCCTCCTTCGCCAGCGGCAGGGCGTCGAAGACGAACATCTCCAGCTTGACGACGTTGGGCTCGTCGGGCTCGACCAGCGCGCCGGAGGCGTCGACGTGGGGCACCTTCTTGTCGGCCCGGTGCAGCGGCAGCTCGCACCTGCCGCCGGCCGTCAGACGCTCGACGAACGACCGGCCGAGGACGTGGATGGCGATGCTCCCGGCACTGAACCGCAGGTGCCCGTCCTCGGTGGTGGCCCGCGCGAGGTCGTCCGGCATGTCGGAGTACTCGATCACCGTGACCCGCCCGTCGACGAGGCAGAAGTTGCCCAGCTTCTCCATCGGGTCGCGCTTGGGAAGGCACTTGGCGCTCATCTCGGCGCCGCGGAGGTCGTGCAGCCCCAGGAACAACGGATCGAGACACCGGACCAACGGGTTGTCCACCTGGAAGTAGCTGATCAGCTCGACGCCCCGGGCGGCCATGTCGTCCAGCGCGCCGCTGTTGCGCAAGGCCGGCAGGCTGCCCCCATGGCCGTCGGGGTTCATGGCGACCCGGTCTTTCCGGGCCAGCAGCAGGCGCCCGTCGTAGCCGAGGCAGGGCAGCGCCCCCTGCATCAGGAAGAACACGTCCTTGGGGTTCAGCCCGAAGTGCTGGTTGCGTCGGAAGAAGGCCTGCGTCTGGACGTGGTTCGCCGGGGAGGTCATCACGTACCAGGGCACCGACGCCTTGGCCCTCTTGGCGGCGGCGAGGATCTGCTCGGCGAAGGCCTGGAAGAGCGGCTTGTGGGTCACCGGGGTGACCTCGAAGCAGCCCTTCGGCCCGTCGTATCCCAGCCGCGTGCCCTGTCCGCCGGCGACGACAAAGGCCGCCACCTTCCCAGCCGACAGCAGCTCCAGGCCCCGCCGCCGCGCCGCTTGGCATTCCTCGGCCAGCTCCCCGGCAGGCTGGGCCGGCACGATCTCCGGCGGGACGATCTCCGAGGGCACCTCGACCTTCGGGCGCCGGCGGACGTACTGCTCGACCAGGCCGTCGATGCGGTCGAAGTCGATCCCCGCCAGTTGCTCCAGGAGCGACCGCTGCTCCGGCTCGGACAACTCGTCATGGAAGGCCAGCAGGTGCTGCTGTCCGTGGGCTTCCAGCGTCCGGCGAACGGTCTCCAATCCGGCCATTGCCGCCTCCATGTGGTACTGCGCGTCCAGTCGCGCGGTCAGAGAGTAGGCCCCCGGGCGGGCGGTGTCAATGGTCTGCGGGGTGCGCCCGGGCGGCAGGCGGCCGGTGGTCGGCGGCTGGCGGTCGGGCGCCGCCGGTGGGATACGGGCAACACCGCAGGCAGCTACGGGAGGCCCCCCGGCGTTTCTGCCCGGGCAAAGGGGGCAGGCGGGGGCGATCGGCCCCCAACATGCCGTTTCTCCGCAGGTACTTACGGAGGAAGGGCATTTTTGCCCGATCCCGGCGCCCAATCCTGTTGACACCCCCGAGGGGATCAACTAGAATAGGCTCATGCCGTGGGGCCGACGGCGTGGCCGCGCCGGGCTCTTCCTGGCTCCGCCAATGGCAGGACGGGCCAATCGCCGCGGTCGTTGTCAACTCGCCACGCGGCATCGTAGACAAGCAGTACGCACCTTTCATTGCCTTTTTTGTGCTCGCTGCCGACCGGGCGGCTGATGGCGGAGCGATCGGTCGGGGCCGAGCCAAAGGGCCGGCGGTGCGGCTGCTTGGCGAACGTATCTTGGGAACAACCGGGCGAGCGGCGCCCGGGTGGAAGCTTCAGGTCCCAGGCAGGCAAGTTGCCTGTCGAGTCGAGGTGTCCGACGTCCGAGCGAGGAAGAACGAACGGCCTAATCCTATCGTAGTTCCTGACCGCAGGACATGGGCATCTGGCGCAAGGTGGGGGAAGGAGGTCGCATGATGCGACGAACGAAAGGTTTCACGTTGGTTGAGTTGTTGGTCGTGGTCGGCATCATCGGCCTGCTGGCGGCGATCCTGGTCCCGACGCTCCAGCAGGCGAACGAGCTGACAAACCGCACCGTCTGCATGAGCAACCTCAGCAGCGTCGGTAAGGCCCTGACGCTCTACAAGGGCACGAACGACAACCTCTGGCCGTGGCTCTCCGACAAGCTCAAGAGCTGGGACACGACCGCGACGGGCCAGAACCGGGGCGACGACCCCTTCGAGGACGCCAACAACCCCGGCGACCGCGCCGTCACGGCGATGATGTTCCTCCTCGTCCGCGAGAACCAGCCGGTCAAGCTGTTCATCTGCCCGAGCACCGACGACCGGAAGGACGAGAACATCCGCGATGACGCCAACGCCGAAGAGGAAGAGGAGCCCGAGTACTTCTGGGACTTCTCGTACTACTTCAACGTCAGCTACTCCTGGCAGGCGCCCATCGAGGACAAGAACGGCAAATACCGCCAGGGCCTCAATGACAACGACAACGACACCGTCGCCATGGGCGACAGGACGCCGGCAGAGGCCACCGACGAATGGATGAACAGCGAGTGGGACCCGGACCTCAAAGGTGAGAAGGTCCGGGCGCACGTCAGCCAGAACCACAGCCGCGGCAAGCAGCAAAACGTGCTGTTCGTCGGCATGAACGTCTCCAAGAGCGACCGGCCGGACATCGCCGTCAACAACGATATGATCTTCACCGCCTCCAGCAAGTACAAGCGAGGCTCCCGCAGTGCCACCAGCATCAGCATCAGCGACCACAAGTCGACGCGGGACACCTACCTGATCGGCCCGGTGAGCAGCGGGTCCGACGACGAAGACCCGGACGACATCGACCCCGACCCGGGCTCGGGCACGGACTGACCGCGCACGGGCCGCACATCCGCACGCCTTGCTCGGCGAGGCAGGCCGTCTACGGGACCGCCTGCCTCGCCGTTTCTCTGCGCCCGCGCCGAGCGCGCGGCCTCGCCTGGCTCGCGCCGCCCCGGGGTCCGCGCAACGACAGGGGAACAGGCACTAAGTCTTCTTTGGACAGTAAGTTGATGCTACAATAAGAGTGGACAGCGCCCGGGGGCGGGCGCGGCGTTGTCGCCGGCGATGACGGGCCGGACTTGCCGTCAGCCGGGGCAGCCGCCGTGCTCGTCCGGGGCGGCGATGGCAACCGCGGAGACAGCCCGGGCCGCGGACGCCCGGGACGGTTCCCATAGGCCAGGCGAACGTCCCCGGGGGACGTCGCCGAGTCAAGGCATAGCTGCAAACCGAACGGAATACTGAAGCTATCATATCGTACCATCCGCGCGTTCGGTGCGGCTCCTTGGCGAACGGATTGGGAAGGAGGCCATCGTATGCGCCGAACGAACGCGTTTACCCTGGTGGAGCTGCTCGTCGTGGTCGGCATCATCGGCATGCTGGCCGGGATGCTCGTGCCCTCCATCCAGGCCGCCGTGCGGATCGCCGAGGCCAAGGTCTGCATGACCCACCTCCGCAGCATCGGCACGGCCATCCAGATGTACCGGAGCCAGAACGACCAGAACTGGCCGTGGATCCGGCACGTGTCGTCGGATTGGTCCCACGTGCCCACCGGCACGCAACGCCACGCCGACCCCCGCGACGACCCCAAGCACCCCGGCGAGCGCAGCATCACCGCGCTGCTGTTCCTGCTCGTCCGGGAGAGGAACTCGCCGGGGCTGTTCGTCTGTCCCGGCGACGACGAGGCCCTGCCGGACACCGACGTCAAGTGGGACCACGACGGCGACCCGGCGACACCATCGGTGTTCGCCTGGGACTTCGCCGAGGCCTGCAACGTCAGCTACTCCGTTCAGGCCCCCGTCATGAGGGGCGACGAGTACGTCAGCGGGATGTCCGACGACGACGGGGCGGCCGTCCTCGTGGGCGAGAAGACCCCCGCGGCCTTCGACCCCGACTGGACCCCCGCCGCCGTCGCCGAAACGACGTCCCCGGAGGAGCTGCGCAGGAACCTCAGCTCCAACCACCGGAGCCTCGGCGTCCTCAACGTCCTGCGGGCCGACCTGAGCGTCTTCCAGGCCAAGCGCCCCGACGTCGGAATCGATTCCGACAATATCTACACCGCCTCCAACCGGAAGGAGGTGGGCGCTCGCGAGGCGGTCAGCCTGGACCTCGCCCACCACCTGTCCCTGCGGGACACGTTCCTGATCGGCCCGGTCGCCGACTCGCCCGAGCCGCAAGCAGACGAGCCGCAGGACTGACCGCCTTGCGAGGCGGCCCGGCAGGCCGCGGCGAGGTGGGCCCGACCCCGGGCGGGTCCGCCCCGCCGCGTCCCGCGCCCCCCCCGCCGGTCGGTCCCGCCGGACCGGGCCGTACTCAACATCGGCGGCGGGAAGCTCGATATTGGCCGGGGACGGCCCGCCGCGACGCTGGGCCGTGCATGGGCAGACCGTTCCTGCTATCCTTGATGGGGTCGCGCCCCGTCCGGCCGCGGAGTCGGCCGGCGGAGGGGATGCCGCGGCAGTGACGCGGCGCCCCCGACCCGACGCGGGCGCCAGGAACAAGGTTGTGGAACTGAGCATCAAGCTGGAAGACCCGCAGAACGCCGGCATGCTGTTCGGCCCGATGGACCGCCACCTGAAGATGATCCGCGAGGCCCTCGGCGTGCAGCTCTTCGCGCGCCAGGGGCAGGTGAAGGTGACGGGTTCGGCGCGGAACGTCTCCCGCGCCGCGGCCGTGCTGGAGAACCTCCAGCGCCAGGCCCGCCACAACGGCCCGATCACGATCGAGGCGGTCTCCGAGGCCATCAGCACCGCGGCCGCCGACCGCGAGAAGCAGGCCTCCGAGGTCCTCGACGTCTACGTACCGGGGCAGCTCATTCGCCCCAAGACGGCGGGGCAGCGGGGGTACATCGAGGCCATGCGGACGCACGACCTGATCTTCTGCACGGGACCGGCCGGGACGGGCAAGACCTACCTCGCCGTGGCGGTCGCCGTGCACATGCTCAAGCACCAGAAGGCCAAGCGCCTGATCCTGGTTCGTCCGGCCGTGGAGGCCGGCGAGAAGCTCGGCTTCCTCCCCGGCGACATGCAGGCGAAGGTCAACCCGTACCTGCGCCCGCTGTTCGACAGCCTGCACGACATGATGGACTTCGACCAGATCCGCCGCTTCATGGCCAACGACCTGATCGAGGTGATCCCCCTGGCGTTCATGCGCGGGCGGACGCTGAACGACTCCGTGATCATCCTGGACGAGGCCCAGAACACCACCGTCCCGCAGATGCTGATGTTCTTGACGCGGATGGGGCACGGCTCGAAGATGATCGTCACCGGCGACGACAGCCAGGTCGACCTGCCAGACAACGTGCCCAGCGGCGTGCTCGACGCCCAGCGCCGGCTGCGGGGCATCAAGGGCTTGGCCATGGTTCGCCTCGCCAAGTCGGACATCGTCCGCCACCGGCTGGTGCAGAACATCGTGGAGGCCTACGCCAACCAGCGCCAGGGCCCGCCGCCTCCGGAGGCGCCGGCGGGCTGACGGTCGTCGCCCCCCCGGGGCCGCCGCGGCAAACCAGACAGGACCATCAGGCGATGTGGCCGTTCCGCAAGACAGCTCGACAGCGGCGCCTGGAGACGCGCAAGGCGGCCCGGCCGGAGCAGCCGGCCTGGCGCCGCTTCGTCGTCGCCGGCGGCATCGGCGGCGTGCTGATGGCCCTGCTGCTCTACCTCGCCGTCCTGGCGATGGACCTCTACCCCGTCCAGCCGTTCTCCTACCGCCTGGGGCAGTACCTGCCGCAGGACGTCCATGCCCGCGCGGCCTTCCGCATCCCGCTCGGCGAGGAGATCGAGCGAGCCAAGGGCGCCGCCCTCCGCGCCACGCCGGCGGTCTTCCAGCTCGACGAGGCGCTCATCGAGGAGATCGCCGCCGCCCTGAAGCAGCTTCCCCGCCGCGCCGCGGCGACACGCCCCGCCGCCGCCACGCCCGCCAAGCCCCCCGCCGCGGCGGACCCCAACGAGCCCGCCGCCTGGCGCGCCGTCGCCGACGACCCCAACCGCGCGGCCGAGTACGCCAGGAAGGTCGACGCCCTCGTCGCCGAACTGCCCCAATCCCGCGTCGTCCGACTCAAGGATCCCGAAACCCACAAGCCCCAGTTGCGCTGGCCCGACAAGGCCGTCCTGCGCTTCCCCGGCGGCAGGGAGGACAAGGCCGTCGCCGACCTGCTCGACGTGGGCGATGAGCCCGCCCTCGCCGCCGAAGCCGCACGACTCGCCGACGCCTTCCCGCCTCCCCTGCGCCGAGGCGTCCGCGACGGCCTGCTCGCCGCGATGCGCACCCGACCCGTCTACCGCTACGACCGGCTCGCCACGCAGGAACGGATGGACCAGGCCGTCGCCGCCGTGGCGGCCGACCCGCCCGACAGCGCCTACAAGGAGTACGCCGTCGGCGAGCGGATCGCCCGGCGCAGCCGCCGCACCGACGCGCGCGGAAAGGACGTCGTCGTCGGGCTCACCGCCCAGGAGCTCGACGTCCTGCTCGCCGAGCACGAGTCCTTCCGCACCGTCGAGGCCGGCGATCGCTGGCGCTTCTGGCCGCGAATCGCCGGACGGGCGGCGATCGGCCTGCTGGCCGTGGTGCTGCTGAGCCTCTACGTCGCGCGGTACCAGCCGCGACTGATCACCGACCGCCTCCGCGCCGTCGGGCTGCTGGTCGTCCTCGTCTTGGCGCTGGGGCTCAACAAGGTGCTGGCCGGGGCGCTGCGCCTGAACCCCTACGTCTCCGTCCTGCCGGTCATGCTGGCCGGGGCGGTCCTGAGCATCGCCTGGGAGCAGCGCTTCGCCCTGGCTGCCGGGGCGACCGTCGCGGCGCTGGTCGCCCTTCAGGCCCGCGCCGGCATCGAGCCGTTCCTCGTCCTGCTGGCCGCCCTCGCCGCCGGCGTCTTCCAGCTCGACGAGGTCCGCACCCGAACCAAGGTCATCCGCGTCGGCGCCGTCGCCGGGCTCGTCGTCTTCCTCGCCGTCGGGGTCGTCGGACTCGCCCAGGCCGTGCCCTGGCGCTTCGCCCTCATCGACGCCGCCTGGGCCGCCGGCTGCGCCGTGCTCACCGGCTTCGTCGTCCAGGGCATCCTGCCCCTCATCGAACGCGTCTTCCACGTCGCCACCAGCCTGACGCTCCTGGAGTGGTGCGACGCCTCCCGACCCCTCCTCAAGCGCCTCGCCATGGAGGCCCCCGGCACCTACAACCACTCCCTCCAGCTCGGGGCCCTCTGCGAGGCCGCCGCCGAGGCCATCGGCGCCGGCGGACTGCTCGCACGCGTCGGGGCCTACTACCACGACATCGGAAAGATCCACAAACCCGACTACTTCATCGAAAACCAGTCCGGCACCACCGGCTCCAAGCACGACAAGCTCTCCCCCGCCATGAGCCTGCTCATCATCGTCGGGCACGTCAAGGACGGCATCGAGATGGCGCGGGAGTACGGCCTGCCCAAGGTCCTCCACGAGTTCATCGCCACCCACCACGGCACCACGCTCGTCCAGTACTTCTACCAGGCCGCCGCCGAGCAGCGAAAGGACAACGCCGACCGAGCCCCCGACGAGATGGAGTTCCGCTACCCGGGGCCCAAGCCCCATTCGCAGGAGCCCGCCATCCTCATGCTCGCCGACGCCGCCGAGAGCTCCGTCCGCGCCATGAGCGAGCCGACCCCCGGCCGCATCGAAAACCAGGTCCACACCATGGTCACCCGCCGCCTGATGGACGGCCAGCTCGACGAGTGCGAGCTGACCCTCAAGCAGGTCCACCAGATCGAGTCGTCGGTCATCAAGAGCCTTTGCAGCACGTACCACGCGCGGATCTCCTACCCCACGCCCGCCGGCGAGAAGCCCTCCGCCAGCGAACGCCACCCCCGGCAGCCCAACGGCAAGTCCGCCCCCGGCCGGAAGCCAACCGCCCGGAAGCCCGGCAGCGCCCCCGCCGACCAGGCCCCCGACCCCGAGCAGCAGCGTGCCGGAGGGTAGCCCGCGCCCCCGACGAACGCGCCGTTGCGCGACACTTTTGGGGCTTTCCTGCGAAATTCCAGCGTCTCCGGCCGCAGTGCATCGCACCCCGCGAAACG
>CAZXOC010000025.1:0-41559 GCA_964642165.1 uncultured Planctomycetaceae bacterium
CGCGGCCGCCAGGGCGAGCAGGATGCCTGCGTGGCGCGTGCTTCTCATGGCGGGGGCCTTCTCCTGTCGGCGCGGCGGCGGTCAGGGACGTTTCGGCCCCCGGCGCTTCGGCGCGGGGGCATCGGGGTCGTAGTCGGGGTTGCGTTTCGTCGGCACGGGTGCGTGGACGTCCTTGCGCCAGGCCTTCAGCAGGCCGTGCAGCTCCCTGGTCTTCTCCGGGCGCTTCGCGGCGAGGTCGTTCTTCTCGCCGATGTCGTCGGCGAGGTGGTAGAGCTCGACCCGGCCGTCCTCGAAGAACTCGATGAGCTTCCAGTCCCCGGCCTGGACGGCCCCGGCCGGGGTGGTCCGCCACTGGCCCGCGCCGCGAGCCTGGAGGTACGCCGGGAAGTGCCAGAAGATGGCCTTGCGTTCCAGCGGCCGGCCCTTGGTCATCAGGCCGACGAGGCTCTCGCCGTCGAGGACCTGGCCGGTCGGCGGCTGGGCGACGGCGATCTCCAGCATCGTCGGGTAGAAGTCGATGCCGATGACGGCGGCGTCGCAGCGGGAGCCCGGCTTGACGCGCCCGGGCCAGCGGACGATCATCGGCTCGCGGATGCCGCCCTCGTAGAGCATGCCCTTGGCGCCCCGCAGCGGCGCCATCGACGTGATGCCGCCCACCCCGCCGTTGTCGGAGAAGAACACCACCACCGTCCGGTCGGTGAGCTTCCGCTCGTCGAGCTTCTTCAGGATGCGCCCGATGCCCGCATCGGCGCTGTCGATCATGGCCGCGTAGGCGGGGTTCTTCTGCCCGCCGTCGGGCTTCCTGCCGCGGTACGTCTCGGTGAGCGCCTTCTTGGCCTGGATGGGCGTGTGGACGGCGTAGTGGGGCAGGTAGAGGAAGAAGGGGCGGTCCCGGTTGGCGTCGATGAACTTCAGCGCCTCGTCGGTGAGGCGGTCGGTGAGGTACTCGCCCTTGGGCCCGTCGGGCAGGTCCTTGTTGCGGTACGGGCTGAAGTAGCTCCTGGGGTGCCCCGCGGTGTTGCCGCCGGCGTTGACGTGGAAGCCCTGGCCGAGCGGCCCGGTCGCCCCGTCGCCCAGGTGCCACTTGCCGAAGTGCCCGCAGACGTACCCCGCGCGCCGCAGGGCCTCCGGCAGCGTGACGATCTTCGCGTCCAGCGTGGTGGTGTTGGGGATGGGGACGAGCTTGCGGTACCTGCGACTGCCGCGCTCGCTGCTGCCGACCGTGTAGACGCCGTGCCGCGGCGTGTACTGCCCCGACATGAGACACGCCCGCGTCGGGGCGCAGTTCGGCGCGTTGGCGTACGCGCGGGTGAAGACCATTCCCTCGGCCGCCAGCCGGTCGACGTGGGGCGTCCGGTAGTACCGGCTGCCCATGAAGCCCGCGTCGCGCCAACCCAGGTCATCCATCAGGATGAAGACGATGTTGGGCCGGCGAGGCGCCGCGGCGCCGCACAGGCGCCTGGGCAGCGCGAGGGCTGCGGCCCCGACGCCAAGGGCCTTCAGGAAGCCGCGCCGATCCATCCGATTCCGCGTCCGCTGCATGTCTATCGCCCTCCGGCTGGGGATGTCGGACCGCCCTCCTATAGCCGATCCGCCCGGACGGTGCCACCGTCGAGCCCCCGGCGAGACGATCCGAGGCCGGAACTGTTTGAGAAGGAACGGCTTGCGTATGCCTTGCCCGCCGCCAGAAAAGCGGCGGCGAAATGGGCCAACCGGTCAAGGGTCCCCCGTCCCGGGCCGATAAGACTGAAGCGGGACCACTATGGCCTCGACGGGCGCGACTCCCGTACGCCGGCAACGGGACGGGCGCGCTCGCCGCAGGCCTTGGCGGTTGCTTGTGCGGCCGTTGCGGTCGAAGCACGGGGCAGAGGTGTTGTGATGAACGTTTTCGTGGCGAGACAGCCGATCTTCGATCGCGGCAAGAACGTCTACGGCTACGAGCTGCTGTTCCGGTCGGGGTTCGAGAACTACTACAAGGCGCTGGACCCGGATCGGGCGACGGTGGACGTCATCTCCAACAGCTTCTTCGTCATCGGCTTCGATCAGCTTACGGACGGGCGACGGGCGTTCATCAACTTCACCCGGAACCTGCTGGTGCAGGGCGTGGCGGCCCTGCTGCCCAAGGACCAGGTCACGGTCGAGATCCTCGAGGACGTCGAGCCCGACGAGACGGTCCTGGAGGTCTGCCAGGGGCTCAAGCAGGCCGGCTTCTCCGTGGCCATGGACGACTTCGTCTCGGAGCACGAGGGCAGCCCGCTGATCCAGTATGCCGACATCGTCAAGGTGGACTTCATGCAGACGGACCCCGCCGAGCGCCGGGCCATCTGCCAGAAGCTGACCACTCGCGGGGTGGCCGCCCTGGCCGAAAAGGTCGAGACCGCCGAGGAGTTCGACGAGGCGCTGGACAGCGGCTACTCCTACTTCCAGGGCTACTTCTTCAGCAAGCCGGTGGTCCATTCCGGCAAGCAGATCGCCGCCAACAAGCTCACCTACCTCCAGATCCTCGCGAAGGTCAACCAGCCGGGCATCTCCTACGACGAGCTGGAGCAGCTCATCAAGCAGGACGTCTCGGTGACGTACAAGCTGCTGCGGTTCATGAACTCCGCGTGGTTCGGCTTCCGCAGCGAGATCAAGTCCATCCGCCACGCGCTGATCCTGCTGGGCCCCAAGGAAATCAAGAAGTGGTTCGCCCTGATCGCGCTGAGCCAGATGGCCACCGACAAGCCGGAGGAGCTGATGCTCCGCGCCGTGGCGCGCGCCAAGATCGCCGAGGCCATCGCCCCGGCCATCGGCATGGCCGACCGCAGCTCCGAGCTGTTCCTGATGGGCATGTTCTCGCTGATCGACGCCCTCATGGACACCACCATGAGCGAGATCCTCGAGAAGCTGCCCCTGGACCAGGAGATCAAGCGCGCCCTGCTGGGCGAGGACTGCCCCTTCCGTACCGTCTACGAGATGATCGAGGCCTACGAGAAGGCCGACTGGGACCGCTTCGCCGACCTCGCGCGGACCCTGGGCGTCGATGAGAACGTCGTGCCCGAGCTGTTCACCGATTCGCTGAAGTGGGCCAACGAGGCCTTCACGATCATGTAGCCCGCGGCCGCACGCGGGTCGCGGGCCGCCGCGACCGGCAGGCGAACGCCCCCGGGGGGTCGCTGCTGTCGAACCGGGCGGGGGCCGGGCGTCTACAGGCTCAGGGGGTTCCGCACGCGCGATCCCCAGTCCCGCCCGTCCATGGGAAAGACGTACGTCCGCTCGGCGTAGGCCTGCCACGCGGCGGCCATCTCCTCGACCCGTTCCCGGTGCGCTGCGGACAGGTCGTTCCGCTCGGTCCGGTCGGCCTCCATGTCGTACAGCTCCCACCTCCCGTCGAGGCCCTTGGCGACGAGCTTCCACTGGCCCAGCCGGACGGCCCGGTTGCCTTCGTGCTCCCAGAACACCGGTGCCGGGCGTGGGCGGTCCCGGGCGAAGCTCGCGGCGAGGCTCTCGCCCTCCAGCGGGAAGACGCCTTCCTTGGGATCGGTGGGGTAGTGGGCCCCGGCCAGCTCGATGCAGGTGGGCATGAGGTCGATGAGATGCCCGACGCGGTCGCGGAACTCGCCGGCGGCGGCGATGCCCGCCGGCCAGTGCGCGATCAGCGGCGTGGCGATGCCTCCTTCGTGCACCCACGACTTGTACTCGCGGAACGGCACGTTGGAGACGTTCGCCCACGGGCGCCCGTAGCTCTCGAACGACGCGTCCGTGCCCAGGTGCTCCTGGCGGTCGCTCTTGGCGTGGATCTCCTCGTGGCAGCCGCCGTTGTCCGAGAGGAACAGCACGAGCGTGTCGTCCGACTGCCGGCCGGCCTCGAGGCTCGCCACGATCCGCCCCACGCCGCGGTCCACGCACGCCACCTGGGCGGCGTAGATGGCCATCCTCAGGTCGAAGTCGTCCTTCTCGGCGTCGGTCAGGTCGTCCCACGGGCGGATGCCCTCGCCCCGGGGCGACAGGTCCCAGCTCTCGTCCAGGATGCCCATCTGCCGCATCCGCTCGAACTTCCGCTCTCGCAGGACGTCCCATCCCTCGCGGAACGCCCCGCGGTAGGGCGCGATGTCCTCCGGGCGGGCGTGGAGCGGCCAGTGCGGGGCCGTGTACGCCACGTAGAGGAAGAAGGGATCGCCCGGCCGGTCGCGGCGGTGGTCCTCGATGAACTGCCGCGCGTGGTCGCTGATGGCGTCGGTGTAGTAGAAGCCCTCCGGCGGGTCGATCTGCCGGTTGTCCACCGTCAGCGTTCGGGGCGTGAAGTAGCTGCCTCCGCCGCAGATCGTGCCGAAGAAGCGGTCGAACCCTCGCTGGCGGGGCCAACTGTGTTTCGGACCCGCCGCGCCGTTGTACCGGTCGTGGGTGAGATGCCACTTGCCGCTCATGTAGGTCCCGTAACCGGCCGGGGAGAGCACCTCGCCGATCGTGCGGCACCGGGCGTTGAGGTCGCCGGTGTACCCGTCGTGCCCCAGGTCGGCGACGGTCATCCAGCCCATGCCCGCCTGGTGCGGATAGAGCCCCGTCATCAGCGAGGCCCTGGCCGGACAGCACCGCGCCGTGTTGTAGAACTGCCGGTACCGCAGCCCGCGGGCGGCCAGGCGATCCAAGTTCGGCGTGCGGATTTCGCCGCCGTAGCAGCCGATGTCCGAGTAGCCCATGTCGTCGACGAGGACCAGGACGATGTTCGGCCGGGGGGCCCGTGCCCCGGTTGCGCCGTCGGTGTCCTTGCTCATGGAGCGCAGTTCCTTGGTGTGTGGCCGGTCTCTCAGACGTATCGCGTGTGGAGCGCCCGCAGGTCGATGCGGGCGCCCGCGTCCCGGGCCAGGGCGACGTTCTCGCGCACCTCTCGAAGCGTCCGCATGCCGACGAGGGCGCAGTCGACCTCGGGTGTGGACAGGACGAAGTTGATCGCCAAGCGCAGGACGCGCCGGGCGTCGAGGTCGGGGAACTCCGTCGCCAGCAGGCGCGGCAGCGCCAGGCACGTCGTCGGGCGCATCGTCACCACCCCCAGCCCCAGCGACCGCGCCAGCGGGATGATGCCCGTCGGCCGGCGCTGGTAGTCGCAGCAGCTCTGGTAGATGGCGTTGTAGGCGACCTGGAGCACGTCGACCTTGCCCGTGTGGAGGATCCGCTCCAGGGCCCCGCTGGGCCCCTCGGCCGTGATGCCCGTGAACCCGCACAGCCCCCGCCCCTGCATGTCGCGCGCCCAGCCCAGCACGCCGGAGCGGAGCACCTCCTCGCCCCGGGCGTCGTCGAAGTATCCGCCGTGGAACTGGAGCACGTCCACCCGGTCGGTCCCCAGGCGCTCCAGCGAGGCGCGGAGCTGCTCCGTGTAGCTTTCCGGCGGCGCGTCGCGGTGGAACGTGTACTTCGTCGCCAGCACGACGCGGCTGCGGTCGCCGGCCAGGGCCTCGCCCAGCAGGCGCTCGCTGCGCCCCTCGCCGTAGCCCGGGGCGGTGTCGAAGTAGGTCACGCCGAGCGCGACGGCCTCGCGCGCGGCGGCGAGGACGTGCCGGCGGAACGCCTCACTGTCGCGGTCGTCCGGCGTGAGGTATCCCGCCAGCCCGATCGGCGCCCCGCCGAAGCCGAGGCGCGACACCGTCAGCCCGGTCCGCCCCAGCGTGCGGTATTCCATCGGCGCACTCCTTTCGCGGCGCGTAGTGTACCGCGGAGGAAGCGGGTCCGCGAAGGCCTCGTCGGACGGCGCGCGGCTCGGCGCGACCGCCAGGAGGCGCGGGGTCAGGACCGCAGGCCGGCGAGCTTGGCGGCGTCGGCGTCGAGGATGATCTTGAGGCTGCCGTTGGCGGGGCAGATGCCGCCGACGGGCAGCTCGGCGCGGGCCTCGTCGTCGTTGCCGAGCAGGCAGGCGACGATCTCGGCCTTGTCGCTGCCGGTCACGATCAGCATCACGTTCCGCGCCGCGTTGATCAGCGGGTAGGTGATGGTCATGCGGCTGCGCCCGAGCACCTGCACGAAGCACGACACGACGAGCCGGTCGGCCTCGCCGAGGACCTCGGCGCCGGGGAAGAGGCTGGCGATGTGTCCGTCGATGCCCATGCCCAGGAGGATCAGGTCGAAGCGGGGGGTCCCCTCCTCCCCGGCCGGCACGGTGCGACGAATGGTCTCTTCGTACTCCGACGCGGCGGCCTGAAGGTCGTCCGCGTCCGCCCGCATGGCGTGGACGCGCATCAGGTCGATCGGCACGTGGTCCAGCAGCGTGCGCTGCGCCATCCGGAAGTTGCTCTCCACGTGGTCGTGGGGCACGTCGCGCTCGTCGCCGAAGAAGACCTCGACGTTCTGCCAGGGCACGTCGCCGATGACGCCGTCGGCCGCCAGACGCAGGTACAGGCCGCGCGGCGTCGTCCCGCCCGACAGCGCCACGTGGCAGAAGCCGTGGCGCTGGACGGCGTCGGCGAGAATCGCCTTGACGAACTTCGAAGCCAGCCCGGCGGCCTGTTCGGCCGAAGGCTCCACGAAGATCTCTCGAGACGGCTCAGCCATGGCAGTCCCTTCGTCCCTGCGGGCGCGCGGCCCGATGGTATTATCGATCCGCCGCCCGGGGCGAATCCACGAAGAGTTGGTTTTTGGCGCACGGCTCAGTTGCCCAGCGACTGGATCGGCGCGGGGATGCGCCCGGCGCAGCGAAGCTGACGATCATGATGAGCGCCGCTCAGTGCGGCCAACGGACCATACATCATAGACGGCCGCGGGGTGGCGGACAAAGCCGCCGCTATCGCGAGATCCGCGCGCCCGCGCCGCCCATGACCTTCTCCGCCTCGGCGCGCGTCGCCCAGTTCGTGTCGCCGGGGAACGTGTGGGCCAGGGCCGAATACGCCGCGGCGAACTCGACCGCCGTCGCGGCGTCCTGCCCGTCGAGCAGGCAGTAGACCAGCCCGGCCGAGAAGCTGTCGCCCCCGCCGACGCGGTCGACGATCTCGAGGTTCTCGTAGATGCGGCTGAGGTGGAAGGCCTCCCCGTCGAACAACAGGCAGCGCCAGTCGTTCAGCAGCCCGGTCTTGGCGTCGCGGAGGGTCGTGCCGACCATCTCCACGTTCTCGAAGCGCCGGGCGACCTCGCGGGCGACCTGCTTGTAGCTCTCGGGGTCGAGCTTCGAGTAGCTCTCGTCGGTGCCCTCGGCGGCGATGCCGAGGCACTTCTCGAAGTCCTCCTCGTTGCCGATCAGCACCTTCACGTGGGGGACGATCAGCGCGTGGGTCTCCCGGGCCTGCTCGGGCGTCCAGAGCTTGCCGCGGTAGTTCAGGTCGTAGCTGGTGCGGACGCCCAGCTCGTTGGCGACCCGGAACGCCGCGACGACCGTCTCGGCCAGCGTCTCCGACAGCGCCGGCGTGATGCCGCTGCAATGCAGCCACCGCGCGCGGGCGAGCAGCGCCTTCCAGTCCAGCTCGTCGGGCGTCATCAGGCTGACGGCGCTGTGGCCGCGATCGTACGTGACGCTGCTGGCCCGGGGCCCGGCGCCGATCTCCAGGTGGTAGAAGCCGTTTCGCACCCGCCCCACGCCGTCGAACGGCACCCATACCACGTGCGAGCAGTCCACGCCGTGGAAGCGCGCCGTGTTGGTGATCAGCCGACCGCTCCAGACGTCCACCAGGCGGCTGACCCACGCCGTCCGCAGCCCCAGCGAGGCGGCGTTGACCGCCACGTTCCACTCCGCCCCGCCCACCGAGACGTCCAACTGCATCGCCGCCTCCAGCCGCATGTGACTCGATGACGACAGCCGCACCATCGCCTCGCCGAACGTGATCAGGTCGTAGTCCTTGGGCATGGCATGTTCCTCGGTTCCGGTTTCGGAAGCGCCGCGGCACCCGCCCGTCGGCAACGCGCCGCCGGCGCGGAGCTTCCAGTTTCCCCTGCCACGCGGCACCGTGCAAGCGCTTGCGGCCGATGCGCACCGGCCGCCCCCGGCCCGGTCCGGCTGCCGCCTTCGTGGAACTTCGGCGCTGTTCGAGGCTTCAAACAGGTAGGGGGCAGGGCCGGGCACCCGGCCTGGGCTTCCGCTTCGGGAGGACACGCGATGTCAAGGTTTCCAGACGCGCGGCGGGGTGTGCTCGTCGCGGCGATGGCGCTTTCGTCCGCGGCGGGCGGCGCGCGGGCCGCGTCGGTCAAGAACGTCGAGCCCGACAGCGCCGGGCCGGCGAAGCTGCTCTGTGCCTCGCCGTACGGCGGCAAGGGCACGGAACAGATCGTCGCCGCGGGCGTCCTGCCGGACGCGTCGATCGTGCTGGCCGGCAACGCGAACCTGACGTCGCTGAAGAAGGGTAAGGGGCGCGGTTTCCTGCTGCGCCTGACCGTCGCCGGCGGGACCGTCCAGGCCGACAAGCCCGTCGCGATCCGCGGGCACATCGACCGCATGAAGGTCTCCCCGGCGGGCAACCTCTGCGTGCTGGTGGACGGCGCGGGCGTCTACCAGATGAGGCCCGGGCGCTCGAAGCCGACCAAGTCCTGCGCCGTGCGGGGCATCGCGGACTTCGGCGTGGACGCCGACGGCGAGATCGTCGTCCTGCACGGCGCGCGGATGACTCGCTACGACCGGAGCTGGACGCGGCGGAAGTGGTCGGTCACCTGGCACGCCCACGGCGGCAACCGACCCGGCGGGATGTGCGTCTGCCCGGCGACGGGCGTGGCGGCCGTCGTCGGCTACGGCATGACCCACACCGGGCGCGAGCCCTGGAAGGACCCCTACGCCTGCGGCTTCGACCGCGCCGGCAAGCCGCTCTGGAAGCTCTGGGACCCCGACCCGCGCAAGCAGGTCGGCAGCCGGCACGGCGGCAACGGCCTGATGGCCGACACGACCGGGCACATTGCCCGCGCGGGGTCCGCCGGCAAGATCCTCCTGGGCCTGTACGCCGACGGCGGCAACAGCGTCTGCACGCGCGACCCGGCCGACCCGGATCAGCCCATCGACCCGGACGTCTACGCGGGCGTCTACCAGCGCGGGCCCGGGCACGGCTTCAAGGGCGCCAGCAGCACGTCGGTGGTCTTCCGCGTCGACGCCCCCACCGGCACGCTCGAGAAGGGCACGTGGATGTGCGCCTGGCTGGATCCGGGGCGGGCGAACTACCTGCGGATGGCGGACCTCGCCGCCGACGAGACCGGGCGGATCTACGTCGTCGGCAACTCGGCGTCGGCCTGCCCGAAGCGAGCGGCGTGGTACGAGTACGCCGCGGGCTACCAGGGCGGGGGGTTCCTGGCGGTCTTCGACCCGGCCTTCGGCGTGGTCCAGTGCGGGGCCTTCCAGCAGACGAGCATGACGTGTGTGGCGGCCGGCAACGGCTACGTCGTCGCCGCCGGGCACGTCAAGCCGCCCGACGGCGACAGCTCCGTCCACGTCCACAAGCCGATCCAGGAGGACCTCGCCGGCGGCGAGGCGGACGGGTACTTCATGATCTTCGAGACGGGCCCGCACCGCACCGCCGCAGCGCCCGCCAAGCCCAAGCTCAAGCCCGTCCCCCAGAACGTGCCCAAGCGCCTGCTGGCCGAGGCGGTACAGGCCGCCGCCGATGGGAAGCTCGCGGCCGCACGCGCGAAGCTTCGGTACATCCTCGCCCGCCATGCCGCCAGCGACGAGGCCGCCGAGGCCAAGGCCTTGCTGGCCAAGCTGGAAGCCGCCGCGGCGACGCCCAAGCCCGCCGAGAGCAAGGAGAGGCAGGCCGCCCGGCTCCTCCAGCAGGCCGAGAACTACCTGCGGAACCGCCTCAAGCCCCAGGCGAGAGTGCGGCTCGAGCGGATCGTCAAGGACTTCCCCGACACGCCGCAGGCCAAGGCCGCCCAGGACCTGCTGGACGAGCACTTCCTGGAGGACTGACCGGTCCGGCGCCCCGACGGAGGATCCCCCGGCCGCCCTCGCCGGACGTTACGGCTTCTTGGTCGCCTTCTTCTCGGCGGCCTTGGCGAGATCCAGGATGCGCCGGGCCTCCTTGACGGTCTCCTGGCTGGCGGTGAGGCGGAGCAGCCGCTCCATCGCCTGGCGGACCCGGGTGGGGTGCTTTTCGTAGACGTGCCGTGCGACGCGGTAGACGACCACCTCGGCCGTGGGGCGGACCTCCGCGTCGTCGAGGTGCTCCATCGCGAGCGCCATCGCCGCGAGGACCTTGATGTCGCCCAGGCCGGCCAGCGCCAGCTTCTTCTCCTCCGGGCGCGTCGCCAGGTCGAGGGCCTGGATGAACATCCAGAGCTTCTTCTCCGGCGGCTGGTTCGCGTACCGGATCAGGCGGATGTATCCGTTGAGGGCGCGGAGCTTGTCCTCCGGCTTGGCGGCCGTGCCGGCGACCTTGAGAAGCTCCTCCCCCGCCCGGACGTCGGTCGAGTTGGTCAAGGCCCGCAGGGCCTCCTGCTGGACGTTGCGGTCCGGGTCCCGCACGCCGCGGGCGAGGGCGGCGATCGCCTGCGTTCCGCCGAGCCGCCCGCAGATCCTCATCAGGGCGCACCGCGCGCGGACGGAGGCGCCCTTCATGGCCGCGATGACCGCGCCGGCGGCGGCGTCCTTTCGGCGGCTCCGCAAGCACGTCGACAGAATCGCCCGTTCGGCGACGTAGACCTCGCGGCCTTCCTTGGTCTCGGCCAGCCACTTCCCGAGCGCAGGCAGCGCCGTGTCGTCGGCCAGTTGCCCCAGTGCCCCCAGCGCCGCCGAACGCACCAGCGCGTCCGTCTCGCCGGACATCTCCAGCAGCTTCGGCGCCGCGGCGGTCACCTCGCGGGCGCCCAGGGCGCGGATGAGCTCGGCGCGCAGGGCCGTGTCTCCCTCGCCCAGGCTCGCCAGGATCGTCGCGTTGACCTTCTCGCCGCGGAGCTGCTGGAGGCTCCGGCGAGCGGAGGCGCGCTCCAGCTCCTTGCCCTTGATGGCCTGGGCGGCGAGGCCGGCGAGCAAGGGCACGTCGGCCTCCGTGCCCACGCCGCCGAGGGCCCGGACGACCGCCAGGCGCACGCGCTCGCGCTGGTCCCGCGGCCACTGCCGGCCACGCATGGCCGCCAGGACCGCCTCGCGCCCCGCCGGGTCGCCCCGGGCGCCCAGCAGGTCGATGAGCGCCACGACGCGCTCGGGCGTCTTCGCCCGGGGCAGCAGCGCGGCGAAGGCCTCCGTCGCCCCGCGGCCGGGCGCCTCACGCGCCAGCTCCAGCGCCGTCGGCACGATCGACGCGTCGGTGCCCGCGAGCATGGCGGTCAGGACGGGCAGGGCCCTGGCCGGCTTCCAGGCCACGACGCGCCGCAGCGCGGCGATGCGGCTGAGCCGGGGCTCCAGCGGGTTCTCGTACGTCTTGCGATAGATCGTCAGCGCGGTCTGCTCGTCCCCGGAGGCCCGGGCGCGCTCGGCGCAGGCGAACAGCGCGTCGGCGACGGCGTCCCGCAGGCGATGCATGGCCAGCAGGCGCGCGTCGTTGAGTGCCTGGGTGGCGGCGGGGCCGGCGATCTTCCCGAGCGCCGCGGCCGCCGCCAGGGCGACGTCCTGGTCCTTGTCCTTCAGCAGCCGGGCGAGCCCATCGACGCTGGGCGCGTCCTGCCGCTGGCCGAGCGAGTTGATCAGGGCGATCTTCTCCTCGGGCTTGACGGCCTGGAAGAGCGCCCGGCGGAGCTTCTCGGCGGCCTGGGGAGACGGGTTGGCCTCCAGCGCCCGGCGGGCGCGCTCGCGAGTCTGCGGGTCGCCGTCGGCCAGGAGCTTGCTCACGGCGTCGGCCGACTCGCCCGAGCCGATGTACTCCAGCATCTTCAGCAGCACGCCGCGGGAAGCGCCCGCGTCGCCCAGGAGGCCCGCCAGCACGCCGCACAGGGCCGCCCGCTCCGCCCCCGCGCCGGGGCGCCCGGCGCGCAGGCAGATCCTCTCCAGGTCCGCCCGCGCCTCGACGCGCCGGCGCGAGCTGAGGTTGCGATCGGACATCCGGGCCAGGAGGTACTTGGCGGCTTTCTCGTAGTCTGCCTGGAGGGCCCCCGGCGCCCGCTTCCGGGCCGGGGCGAGTCCCTTGAACTCCTGGACGAGGCCCGGCTCGACGGCGGGCGTTCGCTGCGCGGCGGCGACCCGGCCGACCCCCAGCAATGCCGCGATCACAATGAGCCGCTTCATTCCGGTTCCTTGGCCTCGTGCTAGACGCGCCAGGGGGCGCGCTTCGGGCGGTCGAGCCAGCGGGCGGCCTGCGGATCGCCGACGATCTGCCGCTTCGCCGGGTCCCACGTGAGCGGCCGGCCCAGCCAGGAGGCGATGCACGCCAGGTGACAGACGGTCACCGAGCGGGCGGCGATCTCGACGTCGCTGACGCAGCGCCGGCGCGTCTTGACGGCCTCGAGGAAGTTCGCCATGTGGTCGTTGCTGCGATAGTAGCTGCTGTCCCGGTCCCTGGGGACCCGCCCGGCGAGGTCCTCCGGCCAGGTCTGGACGCCCCCGCGTCCCACGCTGAAGCCCAGCACGCCGTCGGTGCCGGTGAACTCGACGAGAGCGCCCTTCGGGCCCTTGGCGTTGACGACGGTCACGCCGTCGGCGTAGCGGATCGTCAGGGCCTTGTGCTCCTTGCCGTCGGGCGGGATGAACTGAACCGGCCCGGTGTCGTCGCGGCCCAGCGCCCACTGGATCGCATCGAAGTAGTGCGACCCGTTGGAGGCCAGGGGCCCGCCGCCGTAGTCCCGCCAGGCCCGCCAGCCGTAGCTGCCGGAGCTGCCCGAGCACCGGTAGTTGCTGTAGGGGGCCTTGGGGGCCGGGCCCAGCCACAGGTCCCAGTCCAGCTCCTTCGGGACGGGCTGCGGGCCGAAGGAGCAGTAGCCGGAGGCAAGCCCCGCCTGGACGTGGACGGTGCGGATCTGGCCCAGCTTCTTGCCGGCGATCAGCTCGCAGGCGGCGCGGTAGCCGGCGCTGGAGCGCCAGTGCGTGCCGGTCTGGAAGACGCGCCCGTACCGGCGCGCGACGGTGGCCATCGCGTCGGCCTCGCGGACCGTCAGCGACAGCGGCGACTCGCAGAAGACGTCCTTGCTCGCCCGCGCGGCGTCGCAGGCCATCACCCCGTGCCAGTGGTCCGGCGTGCAGATCACCACGGCGTCGACGCTGCCGACGTCCAGCAGCCGGCGGTAGTCCCTGTAGGTCGGGCAGCCGTCCTTCTGGTAGCGCCGGATGTACCGGAGGGCGTAGGCGAACTTGCGGCTGTCGACGTCGCAGACGCCGACGCACTGGACCTCCGGGCGCCGGGCCAGCATGCTCGCCCAGGAGGCCCCGCGCCGCCCGATGCCGATCAGCGCCAGGCCGATGCGCTCGCTGGCGGGCAGCTTCTCGCCGCTGCGGGACCTCCGCTGGCCCAGCGCGGGCGAGGTCAGCACGTACGGCGCGGCGACCGCGCCGGCGGTCCACGACAGGAACTGCCGCCGGGACAGCGATCGCCTCGAGTTGCTCATGGCCTGTTCCTTCCTGCGCCGGGCCCGGACTCGCGAGCGCTGCGCCACCAGCCCTTAAACGCGGCGGCGCATCGCGCATCCCGCCGCGGGGGGCAATTCCTGCCCGCCGGCACGCCGGGCGGACCTCCGCCGCGCTACCGGTAGGTGAACCCCGCCGTGGCGGTGCAGTTGCGGCCGGCCCGCAGGCGCACCCAGTGGGCGCCGAAGCCGTCGGGGAACTCGTGGCGGACCTTTCGCCCGGGCGGCACGGAGATCGTCTTGTAGACGCACCAGCTTCCGGCGGCCAGGAAGTCCACCTCGATCGTGAACGCCACGTCCTCGTCGGCGTCGTGGGACAGCTCGACGCTCTTGCGGTCGAAGCCGGTCATCAGGTACGGGTCGGAGGGCTCATCGGCCCGGACGCTCGTCGCGAGCCACGGCCCGCCGTGCCCGACCGGCTTGCCCAGCTTCCACAGGTCGTCGACCTTGCCGAACCACAGCCCCACCTCGCCGCCGGCGGAGGCGAAGTACTGGCCGTCGGGCCTGGCGCGGCGCCGCGTGCCGCTCATGACCAGCAGGCCGCGCCACGAACAGAAGTCCACGATCCGCCGGTTGTGGGTGCAGACGGGCTTGAGGTGCGGCACGCCCGTGTCGCGGGGCATCTCGTAGAACGTCCCGTGGACGTTGACCAGGTAGCGCTCGGACTGGCACTCGCGGATGCCTCTCGGCCAGCCGGTCGCCAGGGGACGGTCGAAGGCCTCGCTGCCCTTCGGCAGACGGTAGCGCCGCCCGCGGTACGTCATGACGGCCGAGGCGGCGTCGACGTCGAAGTCGCAGTGGATCGCCGCGATCTTCCGCACCTGCTCCGCCCGGCCCGGCTCGACGCGGTGGAAGGTCATCGTCTCGTCGACCTCCCAGTAGCCCGCCTCGGAGGCCTCGCCGTCCGCGCCGGTGACCCGAGCGACGAACTGGAGGCGCGTGTTGTGCCCGGCCGGGCGGATCAGCCCGGCGCACGTCGGGCCCGCGTCGCCCGCCTTCGGCACGGCCGCGACGATCGCCTCCTCGCCGCGCTCGGCCCGGCGCGGCGAAGCGCAGTGCAGGTAGGCCGTCGCCGTGCAGTCGCGGCTGGGCTTCAGGCGGATCCAAGAGGCTTCCAGGTCCGGCGGGAGAACGTGCCACGCGTAGCCGCTCTCGCCGATCGACAGCGTCTCGCAGGGCGCCCAGCGCCCCGAGCCGTCCCGGTCGACCTCGATCGCGAAGTCGGCGCCGGCGGCGGGTCGGCTGGCGGGCGGCGCGCCGCGCGTCGCCCGGCCTCGCAGCTTCGCAGGCAGATCGGTGATCTCGAGCGGCCCGGCGCCCGCCCGAGCGGGACCCACAAAGCACGTGTTCGGCAGGGCGAAGTGGCCGCCCTTGTGCTTGTCACTGCGGCCGGGGATCTCGATTCGACCCTTCGCAAACGTCCGCCGGTAGACGACGTCCCTGTACTGCCCGCCCCATTCCAAGCCCAGCGTCGTCCTCCGCCAGCCCGCGCCCGGATCGGGCGTGCCGCGGGCGTCCATGGCCAGGTAGGCCACCACCTCCTGGTTGACGGTGAACGCATAGCCGGGCGCCGGCTCGTGGTAGTCGCCGCGGTCGATGGTCACGGCCGCCAGGGGCGCCAGCTCGGCCGGCAGGCGGGTGATCTCGTACTTGTCCGTGCAGCGCATGCGTCCGGACGCCGGGGCCGGGACGTTCGTCGAGACGTGCAGGCAGCGGTGCCGGAAGCCGCCGACGGCGAACGGCACGGACCACTGGCCCGCCTTGACGGCGTCGCCGACCCACGGCCCGCCCCAGCCCGCGGGGGGCCCCCAGCGTCTAAGGTCCTCCCGCCGCCCGAACCACAAGTTCGACTGCGCCTTGCCGCACATCGGGTTCTTCATGATCGACGCGTCGTCGGCGCCGATCACGAGCCGGCCGTTCCAGTCGCAGAAGTCCGGGATGTACCGCAGGTGGCTGGCGATGGGCTTCAGCCCGCCCGTTCGCCCCGCGCGGAAGTCCGGCGGGAAGTCGTAGAACATCCCGTGCAGGTCCATCATCCACTGGCCGCCGCCCACCTCGCGGATTCGCGGCCACTCCGTGTACCACCCGTGGGCCGGGTCGAAGCAGTAGCTGGCCTTCGGCAGCCGGAACGTCCGCCACGCCCCGCCGTCCAGCAGCTTGAGGATGCACGAGCGGCGGTCCCAGCCCATGGCCCAGACCGGCGCCTCGTCGTCCGGCGCGCCGTGGATGCCGCCCGGGCCCGTCACGTCCAGGAACTGCTTGCGCTCGACGAGGCGCCACTCGCGCCCGTCCCACTCGGCCAGGCAGCCGATCTCGTCGCGGTGCTTCGGCGGCCCGCCGACCTGCAAGTCCGGGTAGGACCTCGCCGACGCCCCGCGCTCGCCGTTGTTGCTAATGATCACGCGTCCCTGGCCCGTGTAGCCGCCCTTGCCGTGCCAGCCGGGCACGGGCTTGGAGAAGAGCTTCGTCACGGCGAGGCTGTGGACGTTCACCTCGTAGATCGCCCCCTCCATGTCGAAGAGGTAGATCCGGTTGGCCGGGTCGGTGAGGTGGCGCATGGCGGCGGTCATGCGGCCGACGAGCTTCTTCTTGACGTCGGCGGCGCGGACGGTGCCGTTGGCGTCCACGAAGTACGGGCCGATGACGAGCTGCTTGGACTCGCGGTGGATCATGCGGGAGGCGTGGGTGCCGCCGACGCTCTCGGGGCGCATCCGGAGCGTCAGGTCCTCGTCGATGGTCCAGAGCTTGTCCCGCCCGCCGCGGGTCTCGTGGGGCGGGTAGGTGATCAGCCAGAGCCGCCCCGCCCAGGGCACCACCGCGCCGATGCCGCACTCGCTGCCCGTCCCGCGCCACGTCCCGGCCGCGGCGTCGTAGCTGCCGTTGAAGACCGCCAGGTGCGGGTAGATCCCGCTGATGCACAGGGGCTCGCGCTTCGCCATGTTCCCGCCTCGGCGCTTCGGGGCCGGCGCCGCCGCCTGCGCCCAGGCGGCCAGCAGGAGAGCGACACACGCCGCCGTTTCCTTCATCAGGCGCCTCTCCCTTCCCGTCGCCCGCGCCGCCCGGAACCCCCGAAGGCGGCCGGCGGTTCTACGTATGGCATATCCCCCCGACCCGTTCAAGGACCGAGAGGCCGGCGATGAACGCGCAGCGGCGATCGTGCTCGTGGCGTCCGGGACTCTTGGCGGCGGCCCTGCTGGTCGCCACGTCAACGGCGAGCCCGTCCTCCGGCGGCCGCGATCGCGGCACGCTGGTCATCGAATCCGACCCGCCCGGCGCGGCCGTCTTCGTCCGCACCGGCGGCATCAACGGCTACGCGCCGGCCGGCCGGACGCCGCGGACGCTGCGCGGGCTGGCGCCCGGGCTGCTGGAGTACACGCTCCTGCACGCCGGCCGGCAACTCCACGACGGCAGCGTCTGGATCGAGCCGGGCGGGCGGCACGCCGAGAAGATCCGGCTGCGGCGCGGGCGGGTGTTCTTCGTCGACGGCGGCCACGCCTCTGCCGACGACGCCAACCCCGGCACGGAGGGCAAGCCCTGGAAGACCATCCGCCACGCCGCCGACGTGCTCGTCGCGGGCGACACGGTCCTGGTCAAGTCCGGCCGCTACCACGAGCAGTGGGCCAAGTGGCACCGCGGCATGTGGGCGACACCCAACCTGATTCCCGCCCGCGCCGGCGAGCCGGGGGCGCCGATCACGTTCCGCGCCTATCCCGGCTGCGACGTGTTCGTCACGAACGACCAGGGCGGCGGGCTCGGCAACGGGCGGGCCTACACCCGCTGGGTCGGCCTGCGAACCGATCGGCGGGTGATCTTCTGGAACGCCCGGCACAGCGCGCTGATCGACTGCGAGATCATCGGCCAGTACAAGCCGACAACCGACAACCACGACGGCATCCGCATCGAGCACTCGCGGCACATCACGGTGCGCAACTGCGTGATCCGCGGCGTACGGGGCAACAGTTGGAACTCGGCCGGCATCAAGTGCTACGACGTCCGCCGACTGCTCGTGGAGCACTGCGACATCCGCAACTGCTTCTCGTGCGTCTACGACAAGGACTCCGGCAAGCACAACGTCTACCGCTTCTGTCTGCTTCGCGACCCGCAGGCCGAGCCGCGCCCCGGGCACCCCAACTTCCACATGCACACGCACGGCGGGGAGAGCATCGACGGCGTTGAGGTCTATCACAACGTCATCGCCGGCGGCGGCGTGTACTACAACACCGCCAACGTCCGGGAGCCCTTCCGCGTGCACAACAACACGTTCGTCCGCGCCGCGCTGGGCTCCAAAGGCGGGGCGATGCTGGAGATGTTCAACAACGTCTTCCTCGGCGAGAAGGTCGCCGGCTACCGCGAGATCAAGAACACCGAATCCGCCGCGTCGGACCACAACCTGTTCTGGCCGGCCGCCGAACTGCGTTTCGGCGTCTACACGCCGCGCGCGAAGACGTACCGCGGCCTGGCGGCGTGGCGGCGGGAGCGCGGGACGGAGCAGCACTCGATCGTGGCCGACCCGCAGCTCGTCGATCCGGCAAAGCGCGACCTCCGCCTGCGCGCGGGCTCGCCGTGCATCGACGCCGGGCGGCCCATGACGTACGCCGCCGGGAAGGGCGCCGACGCCGACACGATCGCCGTCCGCTGCGCGTGGAGCTTCTTCCCCGGCGACGTGGTGCACATCGGGCGCGGCAAGGCGGCGCGGCGGGCGGCCGTCGTCGAGGTGCTCGATCGCGCACACCTGAAGCTCGACCGCCGCGTCTCCTGGACAGACGGCGCCTCGGTGACGCTGCCGTTCGCCGGCCGGGCGCCGGACATCGGCGCCTTCGAGCACGCCGAGACGCGCCGCGTCATCGGGCCCACGTGGCGGCGGTATCCCCGGCGCGATCTCGCCGGCGCCCAAGGCGCCGCGGGGCCGAGGCCGACGGCGACCGGCCCCGTGAAGGCCGACACGGCGCCCGCCCCGAGGAAGAAGTACGTCCCCCTCCACCGCGAGGACTGGCGGAGCTACGCCAGCAACGAGGAGCTCTTCGCGAAGCGCCGGTGGTGGAACTTCACGCGCGGCGAGGAGTGGAAGGAGCACATCCGTCTTGTGCCCGACAGGACGTTCAAGCAGGTGGTGCGGATGACCCAGCCCCGGCAGGCCGACGACGGCAATCGGCGCCGCGTCGGGCGGACGTTCTTCCTCACGCAGAAGTTCGCCCGCCCGCTGGCGAGCGTCTGGGTGCGCTTCACCGTGCGGTTCTCGCCCGGGTTCGATCTCCAGGGCACCACGCCGCCGAAGGCCAACGCGGCCTACAAACTGTTCTTCCTGCTCTTCGAGGGCGCCGGCGGGCGGACGGGCATCGAGTTTGCCAATCGCCGGCAGTACATCTACACGAACCTCCAGGGCGGCTTCCGGCGCGAGTCGGAGCGGAGCTTCGGCACGCACCGCTGGGGCGGGCACATCGCCGGCGAGTTCACCGACGGCGAGTGGTACGAGTTCGTCGTCCACCGCGAGGTGACGGGCCCCCGCAGCTACGTCAACCGCTTCTACCGCCGCCGCCGGACCGGGAAGGGGCGGATCGTCGAGCCGCCCTGGAACTTCTGGGGCATCGAGACGCTCGGGAAGCCCGGGCAGGTCGCCCGCCCGGCCCGCGCCATCCAACTCGGCGGCAACAAGAACAAGTCCAACGACCGGACGCAGCAGGTTACCTGGGGCCCGTGGGAAGTCGTCGACGCCTCGGAGTACCCCAACCCCTATTCCCTGCCGCTGAAGTAGCCGCCCGATCCCCTTGCCGGCGCCCCGCCACGACAACGGCGCCGCGGCGGAGGGCGGTCCGCTTCAGTAGGCGTTCCCTGCTCCTACGGGCGAGCGCGTTTCTTTGCCCGCCCGACGACGAAAGCGACGACGAACGGTAGCGCGACCGCGGGGGGCCAGAGCCACAACACGGATCTTCCCAGGAAGTGGGACGCGTCGAGGAGGGCTATCTGGAAGGAGGACAGCGCCTTGCCCTGCTGGCTCCACCTCGCTTCCAGCCGCGGCACGACAAACACAACGGGCACGAGGATCGCCAGGAGGATCAGCGAGATCGCCGCCGCGACAACGTAGCGCATCGTTCCATCTCCTTCCGCCGCGGGGCGCCGCGGCCATCGCGGAGGATTGGACCGCATTTCGCCGGGGATGTCGAGACACAGCCGCGGTAAGATGGACGTCGTCGCGCCGGCCGCCGCCGTGCGAACGTGACGTGGTCCTGTTGCTGGAGAAGCTCCCCTCCGCGTCGGCGGGGGAAACGAGGAGACGAGCCGTACCGTGATGTCCGGAGAGCGTGGATCCGACGTGTGTGTTCGTGCGGCGGCGCTGTCGGCTGCGTTGGCGATGCTGGCCCTCGCGTCGTCCCTCGGCGCCGAGCCGGCCGCGAAGTCCCCTTCGCTGAGCTTCGAGCAGCGCCTGGAGCTGACCCGGCGCCTTGGTGAGCTGTCCGGCGCCCACCCGGCCTGCGACGAGTGGTTCGCCGCGGCCGAGAGGGTGCTGGGCTTCGGCGAGGCGGGCAGGGCGGAGCTGCTCCGCCGTGTCGAGGTGAAGCTCCGGTCCCGGATGCGAGCCTACGGGCAGGCGTTCGTCGCCGCGGGACGGCGCGTTCGCGACGCCCAGCTCGCCAAGGCTCGCGAGGCGGCCGGGATGACCCGCCTCCAGCTCGAAGAGGATACAAGGCGCGACCGCGGAATCGTTCTGGGTCTCCGCTCGGGCAAGACCACCAAGCAGTCCCTCCGCGAGCAGGCCACGCCGGCGGTGGGACGCCTGGCAAAGCTGCTGCTGCCCGATGCGGCGAAGGTGCTGGCCACCTCGGCGGACCTGCAGGCGCGGCGCGAGCGCCTGGCGAGGCTGCTGGCCCTGCGCGACCGCTGCGGCGGGCCGAAGGGCGCCTGGTCCATCGAGCAGTCGCTGTCGGCCCTGGACGAGCGGTGTGCCATGCTGGCCATTCCGATGGACGGGTACGCGCGACGCACGATCGAGGGCAACGCCGCGCTGGAGCGGCAGCTCGGCATCGAGGAAGCCGCCGGCATCCGCGAGCTCAACCGCATTCGCCTGCTGCTGGGGCTGGCGGCGCTTCGGGTCGACCCGGCCCTGTGCCGCGCCGCGCGAGACCACTCCGGCGACATGCGCTCACGCAAGTTCTTCAGTCACACGTCCCCCGTGCCGGGCAAGGAGACCGTCGGGAAGCGCGCGGCGGCCGCCGGAACCCGCGCCGGCGCCGAGAACATCGCGGTCGGCCCGAAGACCGGGCGGGCGGTCATCCGCATGTGGTCCCACAGCCCGGGGCACTTCCGGAACATGCTGGGCGGGCATCGGCGCGTGGGCCTGGGGCGGGACGGCCGCAGGTGGACGCAGATGTTCGGCCGGTAGCGGCCGGGACCGCGGCTCGCCCCCGCCGAGCGGAGCGAGACGGTATAATGGCCCCGGGATGGCGAGGCGCCCCGCGGCAGCGCGGGCGACGTGGTGAGGTGCGGTGGATGGGTGGAAATCGCGCGTACATGGCAGCCTTGGGCGCCTGCGCGGTGCTGGCTGTGCCCGGCGCGGCGCGGGCGATCACGCTGGGCGGCAGCCACGTCCCGCGCGAGCGGTTCGTCGTCTACCTGCTGATCGGGCACTCGAACATGGCCGGTCGCGACGGGCGCCGCGCCGACACGGCGACCCATCCGCGCTGCTGGAACTTCCGCTGGTACGCCGACGAGCAGTGGGTCCCCGCCGTCGAGACCCACAGCAACCGGCGCGGGCTCACCCCCCGCGGAAGCGGCGGGCCCGGCATGGCGTTCCTGAAGCTGATGGCCGCCAAGTACCGCAGTTACCACTTCGGCGTGATTCTGAACGCGAGCAGCGCGGCCTCGGCCAGCGGCGGCAGCAACTGCTACAGGAAGGGCAAGGGGCGGCTGTACGACGAGATCGTCGGCGCGGCGCAGAAGGTCCGGGAGGAGGTGACCTTCGGCGGGGTCCTCTGCATGCTGGGCGTCAACGAGCATCGCGACGCCGAGCGGGCGGCGCGTTTCGCGAGCGACATCAAGCAGATCGTCGGCGACCTGCGCGGCGACCTCGGTCAGCCGGAACTGCCGTTCCTCATCGGGCAGTACGAGGCCGGGTCGCGCGGCTCCTACGACCCCCGCGGCGCGAACGCCCGCGCGGTCATCAAGCAGATCTTCCAGATCCCCAAGCTCCTGACCCACGCGGCGATCGTGGACTCGCGCGGCATCGAGATGGCCGACGACCACCACTACACCTTCCCCGGGCACATCGAGTGGTCCCGCCGCGCCGTGGCCGTCATCGCCAAGAAGCGGTGGCTCCCCCCGCCGGGCGCCCGCAAGCCCGCGCCGCCGCCCAAGCCCGTGCCCGTCGCCCGCACGCCGCCGAAGCCCTACGTCCCGCCGCCCAGGCCGGACGAGTGGCCGGTGACCGCCAACGGGCTGATCTTCCTCTGGCACAACGCCAAGGCCAGGAACATCGTCACCGACCCGGCGCGCGGCAAGCCGCGCCCCTGCACGGTCCTCAGCACCGGGCGGGCCGTCCTCGGGCCCCACCACGAGATGGACGCCGCCGGCGGGGCCTTCATCGCCCAGGACGCCGACGACGAGGTCCTCTACGACGCCTGCCGAAACACCGATCAGCTCGCGCTGGAGGCCCTGGTCACCAGCGACCAGGCCGACCAGAAGGACGCCTACATCATCAGCTTCCTTCCCGAGCGGGGCTGCGAGAACTTCGCCCTCGTGCAGGACGGCGAGAACCTTCTGCTGAAGATCAAGGTCGGCTTCCGCGCCAAGCGCGCGCTGGCCGCCGAGCTGTGCGAGCTGGAGCCGGGCGAGCCGAAGCACGTGCTGGTGAGCTGCGTCGGCGGGCTGCTGACGTGCTACGTCAACGGGCGGCTGGCCGCCACGCGGCGCGACATCCGCGGGGGGTTCCGCGGGTGGCTTCGCGCGCGGCTGTGTTTCGGCGACGGCTGGGGGCACGGGCACGACTGGCGCGGGCGCATCGAGGGCGTGGCCATCTACAACCGCCATATCAGCTCCACCCACGCCCGCTGGAAGTCCAGCCTGTACCGCGCCGGGCTCCACAAACGCCCCCCCATCCCGCGCCTGAGGCTCCACGCCAAGCTCACGGCCAAGTCCACGCCCACCGTCCACACCGGCGTCTACGGCGACGCCCTGATCCTCTATCGCTACAAGGTGCTCGACGTCCTCCAGGGCAACTGCCCCCACGAGGAGATCCAGGTGCTGCACTGGGGCGGGCTGGACGACAAGCCGATCCGCTCCGTCCTCCAGCGCAAGGTCGGGCAGAGGCACACGCTGGTCGTCGAGCCGGCCGATCGCCACCCGCAGCTCGCCACCATCCGGCTTGGCGCCGACGCCGAGGACTTCGACCTGCCCCGCTGGTACGACGTCGCCCGCCCGCTGCGGGACTGACGCCGCGCTCGCTCAGGCCTCCCCCGCCGGGGCGACGCCCATCGCCGGGGCAACGCATTGCTGGATGAGCCCCGCCGTCGAGGCGGAGAAGTGCCCGCCGAGGTACCCCGCGTGCAAGAGCCCCGGCCGCCAGCGGACCTGCACGATCCTGCCGCAGTCGGCGCGGTCCGGGCCTTTGCGTTCCTCCCCCGCCGGCGCGCCGGGCTCGCCCTCGGCCCGGCGCGGGCCCACCATGCCCATCGACGCCACGTGTTTTCGGTCGCCCGTCCCCGCCAGCAGCGTCCCCAGCCCGACGATGAACCAGTCCAGGAGGCTCCAGACCACCACCAGCGCTCCGGAGACGCGCGACCGCGCCGCCCGCAGGTCCCGCCGCGGATCGATCGCCGGCGCCAGCAGCGCCGCGGCATCGACCCGCACGCCGGGCCGAAGCAGCTCCAGCGCCCGCACGGCGACGTAGCCGCCGCAGGAGTAGCCCACCAGGTGGATCGGGGCTGCCGGGCGCTCGTCGCGCCGGGCGGCGAGGAATTCCGCCAGCCGCCCGGCCTCGCGCTCGAGCATCGCGGCATCCATGATGGCCGGCAGCACCAGCCACCCACGCCACCCGGCGTGCCAGCGCCAGTAGAGGAATTCGCCCTCGTACCCGGCGCGGCGGAAACCCGCCGCAACGCTCCGCAGGCCCCAGCGGACCCCCAACCAGCGAATCGACTCCACGAAGACCACCACGCCGGAGGCCGGCGAGCCGCCCGGATCGGCCCGCAGACGCAGCCTTCCCAATACGCTTACGGCGTCCAAGACCACGGGCAGAAAGACAATCCCCGCGGCGATGAGGATGGCGGCCCGCATGGCCGGAGTCTACGGACGCCGACGCGCGGAGGCAATCCCGTCGGCAACGTCCGCCTCCCAGGCGGTTCCCCCGGTCGTCTGCTGCATCCCTCCGGACGGCCCGGTCGGGCCCGCGAGGGGTGGATCCCTGGTGTCGCCCTCCGGATCCACCCCTCCGGGATGGCCCCTCTCCTCGGCCGCCGCGAGATCACCGGCTGCAGTACTCCCTCCTGGCCTCGGGGTCGATGCACTGCGTCGCATCTGCCTTGAGCTGGTCCTCCACGATGCCTTGCAGCGCATCTGTCGTGCCAAGGACACCGACCCACGAGGCAGCAAGTAGCGAGAGAGGGGCGAGTCTTCTTCGCTCGGGGGTCGGATCGTGGGGTCTCTGGGCGTCGCCACCGGCCCTCCCCGGCCGCAGGGGCTGGAAACCTGCGGCCGGGGAAGTGCCGGTCCTTCCGTTGGCCCTCTGGCTGTCGTGCCTCCGGACCGATCCTCCTTGCCGGCCCTCCCGGATCCTGCACCACCGAGGTTCTGTTCGGATGTCAGGGGACGGATCTACCCGGCGGCCTGTTCGCCGGGCAACTCGTGTTTCATCGCGCGGAAGAAGCCGCCGGCGCGGACGAGCACGCGGCCCCAGTAGGCCACGTCGCCGAAGGCCGCGGCGGCCATGACCTGCCCGGCCGCGGAGATGCTGCGTCCGGACGCCTCCACGAAGGCCCGCGCGTGCCTGGCCGGGTCGTATCTGCCGACGGCGACCAACTCGTCGCTGACGGGGTCCATGTCCTTCGTCTTCTCCGGTCTGTCAAAGGACTTCCGCGCTCGGGCGAGCGCGTCGGCGATCCGCGAGGCCTTGGCCTTGGCCCGCGAGGGGGGCAGGACCGAGCCGGCATAGCGGAAGCATCTCCGCGCCCAGCCCAGCTCGTTGCGCAGGAGGTCGAGCTTCCGTTCGTTCGGCAAGTCCGCCTCGCCAGCCCTGCCCGGCCGCCTGGGCGGCCAGGGGGTTCGCCACCAGGCGGGCTTTTCCAGGACCGGGCGAGGCTTGGGGCGGATCTGGAGCAGCTTTTCCCAGGCATCGCGATCGGGGTACACCCAACTGCTCGGGATATTGGCGTTCTGGCCCATCGTCTGCCGCTTTCGTTGCCACGCCGAGGCGGGCGGCCGGGCGGGCCAGTCCCTGGCCCGCCCGTTTCAAGGCCCAAGCTGCCGCCCTACCGCAAAGCTGCTGGTACGTCGGATGATGATGCAGCGACCGTGCCATGAGAAACCGTGCCACCTCCGCATGCCGCGGGCCGAGATGGAACTATCTCTTTACCAAGTATTTGTATATGGAAGACGTTCCGCTGAACTTCCCGCCCGGGACGGGGGGCGATCGGGGAGTGGGTAGACAGTACCCATCCGCTGGGCAGAGCCGTGGGGATCGCACCCGACAGGGACGGGGCTACTCGGCGAGGAAGGCCTCGATCGCCGCCGCGCAGGCCGAGACGGTGACCCGCGCGGTGCCCGGGCCTTCCCGCACGCCGCCGAGCCAGGCGTCCGGCTCCCGGGCGAAGTAGGCCTCAGGCGCCTGGTACATCATGCCGAAGCAGAATTTGCGCGCCGCAGTCAGCACGATGCGGGCTCGCCGCATCTCGGCCGCCCCGGCCGGAGACCCCTTCAGCGCGCGGGCGATGCACGCCGCCCGCATGCCCGTCAGGACCGTCGAGGGCCCCGCGCCGCCCTCGGCGAAGCCGCCGATCTCATCCGCCGGCCGCTCCGCACCGGCCTGCGTGATGTTCCCGCCCCCGTCGGGGCCTCCGCCGGCCAGCAGCGACGAGCGGCTGCCCAATCCGGCGCGACAGGCCCAGTGCACGCCCGCTGCCGTGGTGGGGCGGACCTGCCGCCAGGCCTTGCGCAGCTCCTGAACCTGTCTGGCCCCGGCCTCACCCAGCGCGCGGCCGTCGCCCAGGGCCAGCAGGGCGAGCCAGGGCCCGGCCGACGGGGCGGGCCGGCTGGCTGGCCTGCTGGTTGGCCTGCTGGTTGGCCTGCTGGACGGCGCGATGTCGGGCAGCTCGGCCAGCAGGCCCCGCAGCAGGTCGGCGCGGAGCCGACGGGTCTCGGTGCCCGGATCGACCTGTCCCATCGCCAAGGCCAGCAGCGCCGTCGTGCGGAGGGTCGCGTCCGGCGCGCTGTCCTCGACCAGCGCTCGCCCGTCGCCCCGTCGCGCGCGCTGCACGCCGTGGCGGATCGCCAGCGCCGCGCTGCGCGCCAGACGCGGATCGGGCCTGCGGCGGGCCAGCCGGGCCATCGCCCAGGCGGCGTAGAGGTGATCGGCGAGCGTCTCCCTCGCCGCGGGGGCGTGGTAGCGACCGTCCTCGTCCTGGTGGCGCGCGAGGAAGGCGCCGACCTTGTCCGCCGCGGCCGCGAGCGCCTGGCCGTCGACCTTCGCTCGTAGCGACATCTTCTTGCCGCGAAACAGCTCCACGACGCGCCCGTCGGGAAAGCCGACGTAGTGGCGCGTGGCGAAGACGCCCAGGCGAGACGGCGCGGAGGCGTTGTCGCCCGTCAGGCGGAACCGCCCCATCGCGGCGCGGCGGAGGTCCTCGGCATCCAGGCCGAGCACGTACCCGGCCGACGGCAGGACCCAGGAGACGCCGTGGCGTCGGTCCAGGGAAGCGGCGAGGTCGCCGCGGAAGTACGCCACGCCGGTCAGCCCGGGGACGAATGCCTTGGGCAGGTCGCTCCGGTCGACCTGTCGCAGAGCGGAGAAGACCTCGACCTCGACGAGCAGCGCGTCGAGGACCTTTGGGTCGATGCGGTCGGGCAGCCGATGGCTGCGCATCGCGCGCTGGGCGGCGGCGGCGACGTGGGTGCAGAGGTCGCGCCCGGCACGGATCTCCACGGCGACGACCTCGCTGCCCTGCCGAAGGGTGACGGCCGCTGCGTCGTCGCGGGCGCGAAGGGCCTCGAGCGCGTCAGGGACGGGCATCGACCTGGCGTCGATGCGGCGGGTCAGGTAGAGGCTCATGGCCCGGCGGGCCCGGCGGACGAGCGCCTGGCCCTGGCGCGGCGTCAACTCGGGACGGACGGGCGGGCGGACCGGGGGCGAAGCCTCGCCGGCCGCGGCAAGGACACACGGCCCCCACGCAAGGAAAGCCAGGATCGCCCGCATCATGGCGATGGTTATAAGCCGCCGCGACCGCCGAGTAAAGCGCCGTCGCGTAGGGGCGGCGGCGTCAGGATCGCCTTGGGGGAGGTTCTTCGGGTCGCTTTCGCCGCCGCGCCTCATGTAAGATCATTCATAGAGGTGATTTACGCAGAGAGCCGCTCGCGGTAATCCTTCGGGGCCCGTCGCGCGGGGTCGTCGAGGCTGCCGGGCGGACCTCAGGGACACATCTCCTTTCTTAAAAGAGATTTATGAAAGGAGCCCTTCCGGAGGCCCTCCGGGGCGTCTGCCGGGGGAGTCGAAGGTCGAAGGGGTTTTTTGTTGCAAGTGGCGTACGGCGGCTTACACTCGTCGCCAAAGGTAGTTCCGGCGGTCCAACGCGACCGGAGGGGCGAAGGACGCGTGACATGGCGAACGTCACCTATGATGACCGCAGTTTCTTCATCGATGACCAGCGAGTCTGGCTCGTCAGCGGTTCGATGCACTACTTCCGCGTTCCCTCCTCGCTGTGGCGGGACCGTCTGCTGAAGGCCAAGCGCGGCGGGCTGAACTGCATCTCCACCTACGTCGCGTGGAACTTCCACGAGCCGGTCGAAGGGCAGTGGGAGTTCTCCGACGATCACGACGTCGTCGGCTTCGTGCGCCTCGCGCAGGAGTTGGGGCTCTACGTGATCCTCCGCCCCGGGCCGTACATCTGCGCCGACTGGGACTTCGGCGGGCTGCCGGGCTGGCTGACGACGAAGACGGGCATGGCGTACCGTACGAGCAACGCGGCCTACATGCACTACTTCGACAAGTACTTCCACCAGGTCCTGCCTCGCCTGGCGGAGTTGCAGGTGACGCGCGGGGGCAACATCATCCTGATCCAGAACGAGAACGGCTACTACATGACGACGATGCCGGATCGCGTTCACCACCTGGAGTTCATCAGCCAGTTGTTCCGACGGGCCGGCTTCGACATCCCGGTGATCAACTGCAACCACTTCTCGGACCCGCCGTTGGCCGACAGCATCGAGTGCGTCGGCGGCGGGCGGGACGTGGTCCAGCGTCTCAAACGTCAGCGCCGGCGCCAGCCGGCGGCGCCGCTGATGGCCATCGAGTTCTACAACGGCTGGTTCGACGCCTGGGGCGGCGAGCACCACACCATGGCGGCCGATGAGACCGCGCGGCGGGCGATGGACGTTCTCGGCTGCGGCGCGCAGCTCAACTACTACATGTACCACGGCGGGACGAACTTCGCGTTCTGGGGCAGCCGCCTGAGCGACTCCGACGCCGCCTACGAGACCACCAGCTACGACTACAACGCGCCCATCGCCGAGGGCGGCGGGCTGACCGACAAGTACTACCTCACGCGCCCGGTGAACATGCTGGCCGACCACATGGGGCGCTTCCTCGCGCCGTGCGCCGGCGGGCCTCCCGCAGCCAGCGTGCACGACTCGACGGCGATCCTGAACCTCGCGGGCCCGGAGGGCTCCTGGGCGTTCCTCAGCAACAACGGGCGGAGCGACATCGACGCCGTTCGCGTCGCCCTGCCGAGCGGGAAGGAACTGACCGTGCCGCTGGGGCGGATCGGCGCGGCCGCCGTGCCCTTCGATCTGGCCCTGTTGCCCGGCAAGCGCCTGGACCACACGAACCTGACGCCGCTGGGGTTCTTCGGCGAGCGGACGCTGGTGCTGCACGGCCCGGCGGGCAGCCCGGCGGAGGTCAGCATCAACGGCGCGGCGCTTCGCGCGGCGGTGCCGAAGGATGGGGAGCCCGCCCTCTTCGAGCACGAGGAACTGCAAATCGTGCTGATCCACAGCGATCTGGCCACGCGGACCTGGCTGGTCGAAGACACGCTGGTGTTCGGGCCGAGCTTCGTCGGCGAGACGCTCGACGACATCGAGCATGCGCCGGGCACGCGGCAGTGCGCGCTGCTGCCGCTGGAAGGCAAGCTCACGCACCGCAAGGCACCCGCCGGCAAGGCGCCCAGGCCCACCGCCCCCAAGCTCAAGCCCTGGCGGCGAGTCAGCGTCTGCACGGAACCGGTCTCGTCGACGCTCGAGTGGCACAAGATCGACCGCCCCCGGGACACCGACAAGCTGGGCATCCATCACGGGTACGTGTGGTACCGCCTCGTCTGGTCGGAGCCGCGCCCGCGCACCCGGAGCCTGTTGTTCCCCGGGTGCGAGGACCGCGCGACGGTCTACCTCAACGGCGCGTTCGCGGGCACCTGGGGGCGAAGCGAGGACGCCGCGCGCCGGCCCATCTCCGCGGCCGTCAAACGCGGCGAGAACGTCTTGACGCTGCTGACGGACAACCTCGGCCGGGCCAACTGCGGCTGGCGGCTGGGCGAGGCCAAGGGCCTGTTCAAGGACGTCTACGACGCCAAGGTGACGCGCGTCCGCAAGCCGAAGCTCCGTCGCCTGGACAAGTTCCCCCGGCGGATCATTCCGCGGGGGCTGGCCCACCTGGTCCCGGAGCTCGAGGCCCTGCCCCTCTGGGCGCTGGAGGTGGATCTGACCCTCAGCCAGGTCTGCCCCGTGCACCTGGCATTCACCGAGGTGCCCTTCCACGTCGCGGCGCTGTGCAACGAGCGAACGGTGGGCTTCTTCCCGTGCAGCGACAGGAACTTCGGCGACCTGACCCTGGCGGCCGGGCTGAAGAAGGGAAAGAACGTCCTCCGGCTGCTGATGTGGGGCGACGTGGATGCCTCCATCGCCGGGAAGCTCCGGTTCTACAGCCTGTTGACGCCGATCTCCCAAGACGCGAAGTGGGCGTATCGCCCGTGGCAACTGCCCAGCCCCGGCGGCCCGGTGGTGGGCAAGGACCAGCCCGCCTGGTACGCCTCGCACTTCACGTATGAGCCGGCCGGCAAACCGCTGTTCGTGCACGTCGCCGGCGCAAAGAAAGGTCAGGTCTTCCTTAACGGGCACAACGCCGGGCGCTTCTGGACGATCGGGCCTCAGCAGTACTACTACCTGCCGGAGTGCTGGCTGGGCAAGGAGAACGAGTTGCTGCTGTTCGTCGAGCAGGGCGACCTGCCTCGGCGAACCCGCCTGGAGTTCCGTCCGCTGGGACCGTACCGAGAGTGAGCCGCGCCGCGCGGGCTTCGGTCGCGGCCGCTTTTTTTGCTTGTTTGCCGCCGCCTTGCGACGTAAGATTAGCTGCGACGGCAGGTTGGTTTCGGCATGTCTGACCCGGTCGCCGTGTCGGGTCTTGCCGCTGGGCTGTAGGGTGACATCATACATCCGTTGCGAAAGGGATCTTCATGGCTACGGTGACCAAGAAGGAACTGGTAGATCGCGTTGCCGACCAGACCGGAACCAAGCGGGTGGTCGTCAAGAAGATCGTCCAGGGCTTCCTCAACGAGATCATCAACGAGCTCGGCGGAGGGAATCGCCTGGAATTCAGAGACTTCGGCGTCTTCGAGACCAAGGAGCGCGCCGCCCGCATCGCCCAGAATCCCAAGACGCTCCAGCGCGTCGAGGTCCCGCCCAAGCGGACCGTGAAGTTCAAGGTCGGGCGCCTCATGAAGCTCAAGCTCCACGAAGGCATGGAGCGGGACCGACAGCGGGGCGCGGTCCGGTAAGGCGACCCGTCTTCGTCTTGCTGGAACAGACCTTGCGGCACTCGGTGCGCTCGCGCCGCCCGAGGAGCGTCTTTCTGTGACCCAGACGTTGTGACCGGACAGACATCACGCGCCGCCGCGGCGGGGGAGCTTGCGGCGGCGTTTCCCTTTCGGCCTTGTGTGCCCCGTCTCTGCGCGGCCGGGATGCCCCCCGTCCCCCCGCCGATCACCACGCGCCCGGAGCCCGTCGGGCGACGGGCCGGAATCTTGTAAGCATCCCCCAAGCGACTCGTTATAGTGGGCTCCATGAGCGAGCTGACCGTCGAGCAACTCGCCGAGGCCGGCGTCGTCGGGGCCGGCGGCGCGGGCTTCCCGACGCACGTGAAGCTCTCCGCCCGGGCCGATACCGTCCTGATCAACGCCGCGGAGTGCGAGCCGCTGCTGCACAAGGACAAGGAGGTGCTGCGGCAGTTCGCCGACGAGGTGCTGGCGGGCCTGGCCGGGGCCATGGCGCTGGTCGGCGCCGGGCGAGGCATCGTCGGCATCAAGGAGAAGTACGGCGACGTGATCGAGCACCTGAGGGGCAAGCTCGCGGCGAACGTGGAGATCGCCCCGCTGCGCGACGCGTACCCCGCCGGCGACGAGCTCATCCTGGTCTACGACGTGCTCGGGCGCGTCGTCCCCCCGGGGGGGATCCCGCTCCACGTCAACGCGGTCGTCCTGAACGTGGAGACGGCGAGGAACGTGGCCCGCGCCGCCCACCAGAGCGTCACGGAAACGTTCCTGACCGTCGGCGGCGCCGTCGCCCAGCCGAGGACGCTGCGCGTGCCCGTGGGCGCGGCGATGTCCGCGTGCGTGGCCGCCGCGGGCGGGGCGACCTGCCGGCCGGGCAACTACATGGTCGGCGGCGTCATGATGGGCTACCTCGAAGAGGACCACGACGCGCCCGTGGACAAGACCACCGGCGGCATCCTCGTCCTGCCGGACGACCACGTCGTCGTGCGGCGGCGCCGGCAGGACTGGAAGCAGATCGCCCGCATCGGACGCAGCGCGTGCGACCAGTGCAGCTTCTGCACCGAGCTGTGCCCCCGCTGGCTGCTGGGGCATCCCATCGAGCCGCACCGCGCGATGCGCTCGCTGGCGTTCAACCTCGTCGGCGAGGCGAACGTGCGCGGGACGGCCTTCTGCTGCGAGTGCAACCTGTGCAGCCTGTACTCGTGCCCCGAGGACCTCGACCCGAAAAACGTCTGCACGCAGAACAAGCAGCGCCTGGCGGCCGAAGCGCGCCGGTGGGAGCAGCCCCCGTTCGACCCGCGCCGCCCGGAGCTGCACATGAACAACCGCAAGGCGCCGACGCGCCGGCTGATGGAGAAGCTCGGGCTGACCGGCTTCGCGAACGTCGGCCCGCTGGCCGATGCGCCCGTCGCGGCGGATCGCGTCGGCATCAAGCTCAAGCAGCACGTCGGCGCGCCGTGCGAGGCGACGGTGACGGTGGGCGAGCGCGTGAAGATCGGCGCGGTGGTCGGGCACCCGCCGATGAGCAACGGCAAGCCCGCGCTGGGCGCCGCGGTGCACGCGTCGATCGACGGGCGCGTCGCCGCCGTCGAGGACGGCGTGGTCTGGATCGAGAAGGGCTAACCTCCGCGAGAACGGTCACACGAGCATGGCAGCACCGAAATCGATAGGCGCGATCGAGCTGTCGAGCATCGCCCTGGGCTACCGCGTCCAGGACGCCATGCTGGACGCCGCCGACGTGGAGATCCTCATCGCCCGGACGATCTGCTCGGGGAAGTACCTCCTCATCGTCGGCGGGTCGGTCAGCGACGTGAGGGCGGCGATCCGCGCCGGCCTGAACGCCCCCGAGGAAGCGGTCATCGACCACCTGGTGATCCCCAACGTGCACGAGTCCGTCTTCCCCGCGCTGGGGCAGTCCGTCACGATCGACGAGGACGAGCTCGGCGCCCTCGGCGTCGTGGAGACCTTCAGCGGCGTGAGCATCATCGCCGCCGCCGACGCCGCCGCCAAGGCCGCACGCGTTACGCTCTTCCGCATCCACGTGGCCATGGCGCTGGGAGGCAAGGGCTTCTGCCTGATGACCGGCACGGTGGCCGACTGCCACGCGGGCGTGGCGGCCGCCGCCGCCGAGGCCCGCCAGCGCGGGCTGCTCGTCGCCGAGGTCGTCATCCCCCGCCCCAACCGCGAGCTGTTCAGCGAGTACCTGTAAGCCACCGACATCGGCCGCGCCCCCGGAGGTCTTCGAGGATGAGGTACAGCAAGAGACAGATTGAGGTCTGGAAGGCCAGAGAGCAGCTCGACGGGAAGCTGGCCGACATGACGCCGCAGGAGATCATCGAGTACGCCGATGGGGCCCTGGAACGAGCGCGTGCCCGGACCGGGAGACAACTGAAGCTGCGGGTCGCCGATGCCTCCCCCGACAGGCCAGTCGAGGCGAGTCAGTAGTGACCACGCCACGTGAACCAGGCTCCGAAGTCTTCGTCTGCCTCCGGGCCAATCCGCCCGGCCTCTTCGACACCGACGTGTGAGAGACGAGTACAGCGACGCCGCGAGGGTGACGGCCGAGGAGGGACGTGGCATACTGGGGGCGCGGGAACCGCTCCGGCGGGATCGCCCCGCCAGCAGGGCCAACAGCAACGGGACAACGTGCGATGAAACTCAAGCAATTCGTTGTGACGTCGTCGATGGGCAAGCGTCTGATCGCCAGGGCGATGGCCTCGCATCCGGCCGTCGGGGAGGTGCTCGGCAAGGGCACGCTGGCGATCATCGCGGGGACGACCAACGGGTACGTCGCCGAGGAGATCCTCGCCGCGACTCACCAGGCCGAGGGATTCACGCGCCAGGGCTTTCGCCGCGGCGTGACCGTCCCGCCCGGCGCGGCGGCCCCGACGGCGGAGTTCACGGGCGACGTGATCCTCGTCGACGGCGTCTGGCAGAAGGGCAGGGAGGTCTTCGACGTCGCCGCGGACCTGAAGGCGGGTGACGTCGTGCTGAAGGGCGCCAACGCGCTGAGCCCGGACGGCACGAAGGCGGCGGTGCTCATCGGCCACCCCGAGGCGGGGACGATCGGCGCGGTCCTGCCGGCGATCTTCGGACGGCGCGTGCGGCTGATCGTTCCCGTCGGCCTGGAGAAGCGCATCTGCGACGACATCGACGAGGTCGCCGCGGCGATCAACGCCCCGCAGGCCGAGGGCCCGCGCCTGCTGCCGCTGCCGGGCGAGCCGTTCACGGAGCTGGACGCCATCGAGCAGCTCACCGGCGGGATGGCCTTCGTCGTCGCCGGCGGGGGCATCGCCGGGGCCGAGGGCGCCGTCTGGATCGGCGTGCAGGGCGAGGACGGCGACGTCCGCGCCGCCGAGGAGCTGATCGGCGCGCTGGCCGGCGAGCCCGCCTGCGAGGCGTGAGGCGCCGCGGGCCCGCAAGCCCCGGTTGCCGTCGAGCGAGGGCCGACCTACAATCCCTCCAGCAAGAACGCCGCGCGCCCGGCAGACGAAAGCGACCTGTCCCACATGCCTGACAAGCCGAGCTTCCCGGAGCGCCTCGCCGCCACGCCGCTGGTCTTCGACGGCGCGATGGGCACGATGATCTACCAGCGGGGCGTCTTCGTGAACGTCTGCTACGACGAGCTGTGCCTCAAGCAGCCGGAGCTGATCCTCGACATCCACCGCGAGTACGTCGAGGCGGGCGTCGACGTGATCGAGACCAACAGCTTCGGCGCCAACCGCAGGAAGCTCGCCGCGTACGGGCTGGCCGGGCAGGTCGAGGCGATCAACCGCGCCGCGGTGGATCTGGCGCGTCAGGCGGCCGGGGAGGAGACCTACGTGGCCGGGTCGGTCGGCCCGTGCCTGCCGCTGGACGAGCCCATCGAGCCGGGGCTGGTCGAGCCCGTCCGCGAGGCGTTCGCCGAGCAGCTCGGCGTCCTGGCCGAGGCGGGCGTGGACCTGGTGGTCCTGGAGACGTTCGACAAGGTCATCGAGCTTCAGGCGGCGGCCGCGGCGGCGAAGGAGCTGCACCTCCCGGTCGTGGCGTCGTTCACGATCCGCCCGGACCACGCGGCGGTCATGGGCATGCGCCCGGAGGAGGTCGCCGCCCAGCGCCTCGACGCCGACGGGAACGTCGACGTGATCGGCATGAATTGCGGGACGGGCCCGGCGGGCATCCTCGAGCTGCTGCCGGGCGTCCTGGCGGCCACCGACAAGCCCGTCATGGTCATGCCCAACGCCGGCGGGCCCAAGGAGACCGGCGGGCGCATGCTCTACCTGACCAGCCCGGAGTACTTCACCGAGTACGCCAGGCGGTACATCGAGATGGGCGTTCGCGGCGTGGGCGGCTGCTGCGGCACGACGCCGCAGCACCTGCGCATGGCGGCGCGGGCGATCAAGGGCCTCAGCGGCGTCAAGGAGCACATCGAGGTGGCCACCGCTCCGGCGGCCGCCGAGCACGCGGCGCTGGCCGACAAGGCCGTGCCCACGGCCGAAAAGTCCCGCTTCGGCGCGAAGCTCGCCGCCGGCGAGCCGGTCACCAGCGTGGAGATCCTCCCGCCGCGCACGGGCGCGGGGCTGGAGGCGTTCCTGGACAAGTGCCGCCGCTGCCGCGCCGCGGGCATCGACGCCGTGAACATCCCCGACGGCCCGCGCGCCACGGCCCGCCTCAGCGTGCTGATCAGCGCCCTGGCGGTCCATCAACAGACCGACATCGAGCCCATCCCGCACTACTGCTGCCGCGACCGCAATCTCCTCGGCATGCAGTCCGACCTCCTCGGCGGGCACGCCGCGGGCCTGGCCAACTGGCTCATCATCACCGGCGACCCGCCCAAGCTCGGCGACTTCCCCGACGCCACGGGCGTCTTCGACGTGGACTCGATCGGCCTGACGCAGGTGATCCACGGGCTGAACCACGGCTACGACGCCGCGGGCAAGCCCATCGACCCGCCGACCGGCCTGCTCATCGGCGTGGGGGCCAATCCCGTCGCCGTCGAGCCGGAGCGCGAGATCCGCCGCTTCTTCGCCAAGATCGACGCGGGGGCCGAGTTCGCCATCACGCAGCCGATCTTCGACCCCGACGCGCTGCTGCGCTTCCTGGACCGCGCCGCCGGGCACCACAGGACCATTCCCGTCGTGGCGGGCGTGTACCCGCTGCTGTCGCTGCGCAACGCCGAGTTCATGAACCAGCACGTCCCCGGCGTGGTCGTTCCGGACGGCGTGCTGGAGCGCATGAGGCGCTGCCGGACGAAGGCCGACGGCGTCAAGACGGGCATCGAGATCGCCCGCGAGGCGCGCGAGCGCATCGCCGACCGCGTTCAGGGCTCCCAGGCCTCCGCCCCGCTGGGGAAGATCGACATCGCCCTGGAGGTCCTGGCGGACTGAAGGCGCGCAGCGCTACGGGCGCTACGGGCGCGGCGGGCGCTATTCCACCGTGACGCTCTTGGCGAGGTTGCGGGGCTTGTCGACGTTGCAGCCCCGGGCGACCGCGGCGTGGTAGGCCAGCAGTTGCAGCGGCACCACCGTCAGCAGCGGCTGGAGCGGCACGGGCGTGTCCGGCACGTAGAAGACGTGGTCGGCGTAGTGGCTGATGCGCTCGTCGCCCTCGGTCGCCACGGCGATGATCCGACCCTTGCGGGCGCGGACCTCCTCGATGTTGCTGACGATCTTCTCATACGTCGCGCAGCGCGGCGCGATCACCACCACCGGCATGCCCTCGTGGATCAGCGCGATGGGCCCGTGCTTCATCTCCGCGGCGGCCAGGCCCTCGGCGTGGATGTAGCTGATCTCCTTGAGCTTCAGCGCCCCCTCCAGCGCGATGGGGTAGTTGTACCCCCGCCCGAGGAACAGCCAGTTGTCGAAGTCCACGTATTCGCCGACGACCTGCCGGACCGTCTCGCTCTGCTCGAGCGTCCGCTCGACCTGGTCGGGAATCTCCGCCAGCGCCCGCATGTAGCGGTCCATGCTGTTCTGCGACATGAACCGCCGCCGGCCGAGCATCAACGCCATCATCGTCTCCACCGCGAGCTGGCACGTGAAGGCCTTCGTGCTCGCCACGCCGATTTCCGGCCCGGCGTGGATGTAGACGCCGGCGTCCGTCTCGCGCGCGACGGTCGAGCCGACGACGTTCACGATGCCCAGCACCAGGGCGCCCTTCTCCATGGCCTCGCGGAGGGCGGCGAGCGTGTCGGCCGTCTCGCCCGACTGGCTGATCGCCAGGAACACCGTGCCGTCCTCGATGATCGGGTTGCGGTAGCGGAACTCGCTGGCGTACTCCACCTCGGTGGACACGCGCGCGAGGTCCTCGAAGAGGTATTCGCCGACCAGCCCGGCGTGCCAGGCCGTCCCGCACGCCGAGATCACCACGCGGCGCGTCTTGGCCAGCTCGCGCCGCACGCCCTCCAGCCCGCCGAGCTGGATGCGCTGGTCGCGCAGGTCCAGGCGCCCCCGCAAGCAGTTCCGCAGCGCCTCGGGCTGCTCGAAGATCTCCTTCAGCATGAAGTGGTCGAAGCCGCCGAGGGCGATCTCCTCCAGCGACCACTCGATCTGCTCGACGTCCTTCGTGACCGGCACGTTGTCGATCGTCAGCGTGCGGATGCCCTCGCGGGAGATGACGGCCATCTCGCTGTCGTTCAGGTAGATCACGTTCGCCGTGTGCTCGATGATCGCCGAGGCGTCCGACGCGACGATGTACTCGTCCGTCCCCACGCCGACGATCAGCGGGCTTCCCTTCCGCGCGGCGACGACCTTGTCCGGCTCGTCGGCGCACACCACCGCGATGCCGTACGTGCCGGTCACCTCCCGCAGGGCGGCCTGCACCGCCTGCTCCAGCGTCCCCGCGCCGTCCCGGTAGAACTCGCTGATCAGGTTCGCCAGCACCTCCGTGTCCGTCTCCGAACGGAACTCGTGGCCCTTGTTGAGGAGGAACTGCTTGAGCGTGGCGTAGTTCTCGATGATGCCGTTGTGCACCAGGGCGATGCGCCCGGGGCCGTCGATGTGCGGGTGGGCGTTGACCCGGTTCGGCGCGCCGTGCGTGGCCCAGCGAGTGTGGGCGATGCCGATCGTGCCCTCCCGGAAACGCGCGTCGGCCGCGAGCTGCTCCCCGACCCTCATCACCCGTCCGGCTTCCTTGCAGATGCGCAGCTCGCCCTCGTGGCACACGCACACGCCGGCCGAATCGTACCCGCGGTACTCCAGGCGCTTGAGCCCCTCCACCAGCACGCCCGACGCCTGCTTCCTGCCGATGTACCCGACGATCCCGCACATGGGGGCCTCTCCTCGTCGCCTCCGCGCACTTCATCCGGCCCGGGCGCGGTGGATCCGCCAGAGGCTGCGCCAGGTGGCCGCCACGCGGTCCATCAGCCCCATGTTCTGGAGCGACAGGGCCAGCCCGCTGCGGACCTGCTCGCCGGTGTCGCGCCGGGCGGAGGCCTGCTCCATGTGCCGCACCGCCTCCTCGAAGTTGTGCCGGCTGATGTACAGCAGGGCGAGGCGGTAGTGCAGTTCCACGTACTGCGGCTGGATCTCCAGCGCCTGCTGGAACGCGTCGGCCGCGTCGTCGGGCAGCCCCAGCTCCTGCTGCGCGACGCCGAGGTTGATCCACGCCTTGGTGTAGGTGGGGCTGAGGCGCACCGCGCGGTGGAACTGCTCCAGGGCCTCGGCGAGGCGTCCCTGGGCGCGAAGCAGCACGCCGTAGCGGTAGCGCAGGTCGGCGTGGTTCGGGCGCCGCCGCACCTCCTCGGCATGGCGCTCCACCTGTTCGTCCAGCAGGTCGTTGCTCGCCGGCCCCAGCGGCTCGGCGAAGCCCTGGTCGCCGACGCCGAAGCTCTTGGCGTACTCCTCGGCCACCGCCGAGCGCAACTGGAGCTTCGCCATCTCCGCCAGCAGCAGCGTGCTGTTCGGCTCGATCGCCGCCGCCAGGTCGAAGCTGTTCGCGGCGTCGGCCTGCTGCCCCATCGCCGCCTGCGCCACGCCCAGCCCGATGTAGCACGTCAGCAGCCGATCGTTCAGCTCGACGGCGCGGTGGAACGCCTCGGCCGCCTCCTCCCACCGACCGTTGACGAGGTGGTGCGTGCCGAGCTTGACGGTGGCCTCCAGGTAGTCCGGCTGGAGGTCCAGGGCGGCCAGGTAGTGCCTCATCGCCCGGTCGTCGTCCCCGCTGCGCCCGCACAGGTCCGCCAGGCGCAGGTGCAGGTCCGCGAACGGGCCCTGGTGCTCGATGAGCGACTCCAGCCGCCCGATCGCCTCGCCGACCTGCCCGTCGACCACCAGCGCCTCGACCTCGTCGTCCAGCAGCGCCCAGTTCTCCGGCTCCATGGCGATGCACGTCTCGAACTCGTCGACCGCCTCCGCGTGGCGCCCGGCGCGGAGGTACAACTGCGCCAGCGCCGACCGGTAGAACGCCTCCTGCGGCTCGGCGTCGCGGAGGGCCTGGTACTGCTCGATGGCCTCGTCGAGGTCGCCGCGCAGCACGTCCACGGCCGCCAGACGCTCCCGCGCCGGGGCGAAGGCCGGGTCGATTTTCAGCACGTCGCGGTAGTACTCGGCGGCCTCGTCGGGCGCGCCCAGCTTCTCGTGGCAGAAGCCGATGCAGAACAGCACCGGCACCTCGCCGGTGTGCGTCTGGTTGGCGATCTTCAACTGCTCCAGCGCCTGGGGCGCCTGGCCCTTCTCGTCGTAGGCCGACGCCAGCGCCACGCGCGCGGCGAGGTCGTCCGGCTGGAGACGGCACGCCTCCGACAGGTGCCGGATCGCCTCGTCCAACTGCACCGCGCGCAACTGCGCCAGCCCCAGCCGCAGGTGCAGCTCCGGGCGGTCCGGCTGCTCCGCGCACGAGCGGCGCAGCTCCTCGACGCTCCGCGGCGACGGCGCCCAGAAGTAGCGGTCGAGCAGGTCGCCCAGCTCGCTGCCCACCCCCCGGCCGAGTAGTTCCAGAATGTGACTCACGATCTCCCTCCCTCACGCCGCCAGCGCCGCCAAGGCGTCCGCCGCCGCCCCGTAGTGCGCGTTGAGCTTCAGCGCCCGCTCGAAGTGGCTCCGGGCGCGAGCGGTGCGCCCGAGACGCCCGAGCAGCACGCCCAGGCGCAGGTGCACGTCCGCCCAGTCCGCCCCGTCGGCGATCGCTCGTTCCATGTGCCCGACCGCCTCGGGCCCGCGCCCGGCGCGGGCGTACAGGTCGGCCAACTGCACGCGCGCCCGCGCGAAGCGGAGGTCCACCGCCAGCGCGCCGCGCGCGCGCTCGATGGCGGCGTCGATCTGCCCCAGCCGCTCCAGCGCCCGAGAGGCCAGCAGATGCAGCTCCGCGATCGCCGGGTGCCTCGCCACCGCCAGCTCCACCACGCCCGCCAGCAGGGCGAACAGCTCCTCGTCGGCCTCGCTCGGCGGCAGCGCCAGCAGGGCCTCCGCGAAGTCCGGCTCCGCGGCGACGTAGTCGGCCAGCTCGCCCAGCCGCCGGTCGCTCGGGAGCTTCGACGGCGCCGGCAGCCGAACCGTCACCGCCTGCCCGCCGTCCGCCGCCGCCTTCGCCGCCGCCAGGAGCTGACGGGCCACCAGCGAGTCCGTCGGGCGAAGGTCCACCGCCTGCTGGAACGACGTCACCGCCGCGGCCAGGTCGCCCTCCGCCGCCGCCGCCAGCGCCAGGTAGCGGTGCGCGTCGGCATCCTCGCCGTCGGCCTCTGCCGCCCGCGCGAAGGAGGCCCGCGCCTCGGCGTAGCGCTCCTCGGCCGCGTGGAAGAGCCCCATCTGGAGGTGCAGCCCGCCCACGTCGCCGTGGCGGCGCAGGGCGTCGGCGAGGGCCAGGTAGGCCTCCTCGCGGCGCCCGGCCTGCCAGTGGGCCTGCGCGAGCTTGCGCCGGGCGTCGGCGTCGTCGCCGCCGGTCTCGACCGCCTTGTCCATCTCGCGCAGGCACTGCTCGCGCCGGTGCGAGGCGGCGTACAGCTCCGTCAGGCACGCCGGCAGCGCGCTGTCGCGCCCCGCCGCCGCGATCGCCCGGCGCAGATGACGATCCGCCCGGGCCAGGTCGCCGGCGCGGGCGGCCTCGGCGCCCAGCGCGCGTTGGGCGGCCGCGAAGTAGAACCGGCCCACGTGCCCCACCCCGTCGCCGCGCGGCAGGAGCCCCTCCAGTTCGCCAGCGGCAGCTTCCAGCCGCCCGTGGCGGAAGTGCCGCAGCCCCCGCACGTAGCGCGCGACGTCCGAGTTGTCTTGCTCGCCGTGATGGCTCACTGCCAAGGACCTCCGTGCAGTCCTATCGGCAGTTGGCCCGAGGGGATGAAGCAACTTCGCCCGCGGCGCAGCTCTTTCCCACAGAAAGGCTTGTCGCGGCACGGGGCGGGGGGGGCTCAGCGGGTCGGCGTGACGAACGCGTCGCTGCGCAGACGCCGGACGGCCGGCAGGGCACCCGCGGCCTCGTCGTGCCTCCTGTACCGCCCGACGTGGACCAGGAACCGAAGCTTGCCGTCGAGCATGGCCGACTTCGTCGCGGCCGCCAGCCCCGCCTTGCGCAGGCGGGCCGCCTCCGCGCGGGCCGAGTCCTGCCGCGCGTACGCCCCGGCCTGGACCGTCCAGCCCAGGCAGCGCAGCCGCCGTTCCGCCCGGCGGGCGACCTCCGTGTCGGCGAAGACGTACACCACGCGGTCGAACTGCTCGTCGGCCTGCGCCCAGCGCCCCTGGCGCTGGAGCGTGCAGCCAAGGCGGTAGCGGATCTCATCCGCCGGGGGCCTCCTGGGCGCCGCCGCCGCGAGGCCCTCGCGGTAGAGCGTCTCGGCCCACTCCAGGTCGCCGGCGTCGAAGGCCAGGTCCCCCAGCGCCTTCAGCGCCCCGACCCGCACGTCGCGGCGCTCGGCGCGGGAGGCGGCGAGCTTCAGGTCGGCCCGCGCCGCCGACAGGTCCTTCCGCCGGTAGTGCGCCAGCCCGCGGAGGTAGTACGCCACGTCCGCCAGGTCCGTCTGGGCGTACCGGTCGAGAAACGTCGTCGTGTCGCGGACCACGGCCGGGTCGTCCCCGCGGTCGTAGGCCGCCCGCGCGTCGGCCACGAGCTTCCGCGCCTCGGGCGTGACCGGCTGGACGCAGCCGCTGAGGACCACCGGCAGCGCCGCAACGGCGGCGCGGAGCGCCAGGCGGGCGCGCATCGGCAAGCCATCGGCGGCACGAGCACACGGCGCGCAAGCATTCATACAGCACCTCCCTGGGAATTCCGTGCC
>CAZXOC010000026.1:0-4917 GCA_964642165.1 uncultured Planctomycetaceae bacterium
CTAGCACCCGCCTGCACCGTTCCGCCTGCTCTTGGAGTTGCTGCTGCTCTCGCGTGTCCTTGAGCTTCTGAACCACCTCGTCTCTACGGTCGGGAGCGTAGTACTTGGTCATCCGGGATGCGTCTGTATAGAGCTTGATGGCTTCCGAGGCATCGCCCGATGCCGCCAGATCGTCTGCTAGGGCGATGAGTTGCTCCACGTATGTCCTTCCCGCCTCTTTCTTCCTCTTGCGGTCAGCCCCTTGCCAATCGAGCTTGAGAGCCGTAAGGAGCTTCCATTGCCAAGCGGCTTTCTGGTCGGGGTCCGCCTTCAACAAGGCTTGTGCCGCCTGGATCGCCGTGGGATACCCGTTGGCCTTCTTGAGGCCGTATTCGTAGGTTCTCCTGTAGACTCGGACCTGGACGTCCGGCTTGCTTCCCAGATCCTGGCCAGCCTTCAGAAGGCTCTCAGCCCAGACGGCGTAGTCCAACGGAGATGGCTTGAGCGCGTCGATGAGGTCATCTACCTCATCCGCCTGGAGAGAAGCGATGGGGAGCAAGAAAGCCACAGCCAGCAGAATGAAAGTCTGCCCTTTCATGGTTGGTTTCCCGATGAGAACCGACGGCGCAAGCTACACGGCGTCTCGACTCGGGAGTCGATTCTATCGCTCGTGTCCAGGGCGTGTCAACGCTGGCGACGGACATGTCCGACCTCGTCGAGGAGGAGGCGGGAGTTCTTCCGAAGCCTTGTAGATGCCGTCCGTCCGTGCGGCGTCGGAGAAGAGGGATGATGTACGATTGAGGTCAGCTTGACTGATAGGAAGGGGGAATCGGGGTCAGGCCGCTTTTTCGGCCCTGCCGGGCCACCGGCGGGCTCGTTCCGCCTTGCGGAAGGGCGCCCAAGCGCGGCTGCGTCTCCGCTGCGCCTCCGGCTGCGGAGGCGCTTGGCCTGGCGGCCGCGCGGGCGAACTCCCCGTAGCCCATGATCCTCTTCCCGTGCCGCCGATGCGCCGAGGTTCCAAGCGATCGGCGCATCGCGGCCACCATCCATCGTAGCGAGCCCGAGCGGATTCGGCAAGGCCGCGCGCGTTCAGTCGCCCCCGTTCCGGGGCTCGGTTCTTTGGGCAAGGCTTCCACGGGCTGGCGCCCGTGGCAACCGACAGGCGCCACCGTTCGGGACCTGCCGGAGGCCGATCGGGCGGCGCCGCGCGGTGCGCGTGGCGCTGCCGCGCCCCCGTTCAGGAGCTTGGGCACGGCGCGAGGGGGGGCGGAGCCCGGCTGCGGCTGGAAACGGGGTAAATCTCTTATCAGTAAAGCCGTTACAAGTGTTTCGCCGTGCGAGTCGGCCGGCGGGCAGGCTGAATGTCCAAAATGGGGCGGAATGTCCAAAGTCTGTACAATACTAAATCCTTGTAAAACAATAGGTTAGCATCATTTCGGGCCGTCCGGAGGGCCCCAGGATTGGACACTTTTGACACAATCGTTCGAGACTTATGGCCGTTTTCGGGGGTGCGATGCGTCGCGGCCAGAGATGCTGGGATTTCGCCGGAAAGCCCGAAAAGTGTCGCGCAACGGCGCGTTCGTCGGGCGGCCGGACGACCTCTGAGCAGGCTCAGCCGCCGTTCGTCCGGGTGCTCGGGGCGGTGGGCCCAGTGGCGCCGGCCGACGGCGGCTGGGCGAGGCTCGCGGTCGTCCTGGCCAGCTCCTGCCGGAGGTGCTCGGGTGTCAGCCCCTCGATGCTGCCGTTGACGCGGAGGATCAGCACCTTGCCGTCGCGGAGGGGCCGAGCCTCGTAGACCAGGACGTTGGCGTGCAGGTCGCTGGTCTGGCCGGGGACGTACTTGTACGGCTCGGCGCCGGCGCCGGGGGGTCGCAGCAGCTCGGGCTGCTTGAGGTCCTTGAGGCTCGCGGGGAACTTGCCGTCGTGCCGCAGGGCGTACTGCATCAGGACCGTCGACAGGACGCGCAGGCGGTTCATGCCGAGGGCCAACTCGGCCCGCCTCTTCGCGCCGAAGACGGCGTCGAGGTAGCCGCCGGGGGAAGGCGTCTTGGGCGGCGCCTTGCCCCGCCCCGGCGCGCCCGTCTTGGGCCTGCCGCCGGGCGAGCTGTCCTTGCCCTTGCAGCCCGAGGCCGCCAACCCCGCGGCGACGGTCAGCAGCACCAGGGCGGTCCACACCCGCGGCGTGCGGCCCCCAAGACGAGGCAACGCGGCAGCCATGGCATCTCCTCCCGCATGTTGGAGCCGTGAACGCCGCCCATCGTACGCTCCCGCCCCGCCCGGTGCCAGGGCCTCCGCTCGCCGCGCTGCACCTCGTTCGAGCGCGAGCCAACGGGGTGCCCCCTGGCCCCCGGGCGGGCGTTGTGTACGATGGCGGGCGGCGGGCCGACCCGTGCGGTGCCCACCCCGGCCGCACACCTGCCCGACTGCGGAGAGCCCATCCTGCCGGAGAGCGATGACAGCCTCGCGGCCGCCCACCCGGAGATCGACCGGCTCCGGCGAACGGAGCCCCTGTTCTGGTCGAACCCGACGTGGCTCCCGGCAGCGCGTTGGCGGGGGCGACATTGCCCGGGCCTGGCCGACGTGGAGGACGCCGAGGCCCGCTGGAGGCGTTTCTCGCCCCTGCTGGCGGAGCGGTTCGACGAGCTCCGCGCCGCGCGGGGGCGGATCGAGTCGGCCCTCCAGCCGGCGCCGCGCTTCGCCGAGGTGCTTCGGCGTCGAGGCCATCTGCCGCCGGGCGGGCGCGTCCTGCTCAAGGCGGACCACGCCCTGCCGGTGGCGGGGTCGGTCAAGGCCCGCGGGGGCATCTACGCGGTGCTGCACTTCGCCGAGCGCCTCGCCCTGGACGCCGGCGTGCTGGGCGGCACGGACGACGACTACCGCAAGCTCCGCGGCGACGAGGCCCGCGCCCTGTTCGCCGGCTGGGAGCTGACCACCGCCAGCACGGGCAACCTGGGCCTCAGCATCGGCATCATGGGCTCGGCGTTGGGCTTCCGCGTCACGGTGCACATGTCGGCCGAGGCGAAGGGCTGGAAGAAGCGTCTCCTGCGGCGGCGCGGCGTGGAGGTCGTCGAGCGCGCGGGGGACTACATCTCGGCGGGCGCGGCGGCGAGGGCTGCCGCCGAGGGCAGTCGCCAGGTGCATTTCGTCGACGACGAGAACTCCCGCGAGATGTTCTTCGGCTACAGCGTGGCGGCGGTGCGGCTGCGGGGGCAGTTGCGGGAGATCGGCGTGCCCGTGGACCGGGAGCACCCGCTGCTGCTGTACCTTCCGTGCGGCGTGGGCGGGGCGCCCGGGGGCGTCACGTTCGGGGCGAGGCACGTCTTCGGCGACGACGTGGACTGCTTCTTCGCCGAACCGGTCGAGGCGCCGTGCATGCTGCTGGGGATGCTGACCGGCCGGCACGCGGGCATCTCGGTGTACGACGTCGGCCTGGCGGGAGAGACCGACGCGGACGGCCTGGCCGTCTCAAGGCCGTCGGGCTTCGTCGGCCGGCTCATGGAGTCCCTGCTGAGCGGCTGCTACACCGTCACCGACGCCCAGCTCTACCGCTTCGTGGTCGAGCTGTACGAGTCGGAGGGCATCGAGGTGGAGCCGTCCGCGGCGGCGGGCTGCGCCGGGCCGGGCATGCTGCTCGGCACGGAGGCCGGTCGCGCGCACGTCGAGCGGCGCGGGCTGGCGGAGCATCTGGCCTCGGCGACGCACGTCATCTGGACCACGGGCGGGCGACTGGTCCCGCCCGAGCAGCACGAGGCCCACCGCCGCCGACACACCGCACGGTGAGGTCGCCCGGCGAGGGGCCTTCGGTGCACGGCGTGCCTACGGGCGCTGCAGCTCGACGCAGAAGACGGGCTTGTCGGCGGGGATCCTGAGCACGCCGCCGCGCGCGCTTGCATGGACGGCCCGCGAGCCGCCCGGTACAATGGACGCGCAGCGAGACACTTCTGGGGAGGCAGGAACCGTGAGCAGGAAACACTTCGGATTCGTCAAGACGGCGACGTGGGTGGCCCTTGGGTGCTTGCTTTGCGGGCTGACCGGGTGCAAGGAAGCGGCGCCGAAGCCGGACGGAGCCCCACCGGCGGGCAAGCCGGCGTCGGCGGCAATCCGGATTCGCAGCGGCGCGTTCGAGGCCGGCAAGGCGATCCCGGCCAAGCACACCGGCGAGGGCCAAGACGTCTCCCCGCCGCTGAGCTGGACGGGCGTGCCGGCCGGCACGAAGGAGCTGGCGCTCATCGTGGACGACCCCGACGCCCCGCGCGACGAGCCTTGGGTGCACTGGGTGATCTACGGGATCCCCGCCGACGCCGACGCCCTGCCCGAGGGCGTCGCGAAGACGGGCGAACCGGCCGGGCCCCCGGGCGCCGCCCAGGGCAAGAACTCCTGGGGCAAGGTCGGCTACGGCGGGCCCATGCCGCCCAAGGGGCACGGCGTGCACCACTACCGCTTCCGGCTGTACGCCCTCGACGCCGCGCTGGGCCTCCCGCCGGGCGCCGACAAGGGCGCCGTGCTCGCCGCCGCGAAGGGACACATCCTCGCCGAGGGCGAGCTCGTCGGGACGTACGAGAGGAAGTGACGCGTCCGCCGTCGCCACAGGGGCGCCGCCCGAGCCGCCCCGCCAGACCCAGCGAGAGCGTCGTGACGTCGCAAGGCACGCTGCGAATCGGCACGTCCGGCTACGAGTATCCCCACTGGTCGGGCGTCTTCTACCCGCCGGAGCTGCGCCGCAACGCGTGGTTCGGCCACTACGCCGAGCGCTTCGACACGGTCGAGATCAACAACACATTCTACGGCCTGCCGAAGGCGGAGACGTTCGACGCCTGGCGGCGGCGGGCGCCGGCGGGCTTCTGCTACGTGCTGAAGTTCAGCCGCTACGGCACGCACGTCAAGCGGCTGAAGGACCCGGCCGGGCCCGTCGGCAACTTCCTGGAGCGCGCCCGGCGG
>CAZXOC010000026.1:5017-41186 GCA_964642165.1 uncultured Planctomycetaceae bacterium
CGCCCGGCGGGTCCGGGCCCACCTCGCCGACGGGCTGGACGTGCACGCCTACTTCAACAACGACGTCGGGGGGCACGCCGTCTCGAACGCCGCCGACCTGAGGCGGTACGTCCTGGGCAGTTGACCGCGCCGTCCTGCGACGCCCGCCCGCGGCGGTGAAGGGCCCTCAGCGTGTCGGCGACGCGTCGGCGTCCTCGCACGCCACGCGGAAGCCCGCGTTGAAGACGCGCTGCCAGGCGGGGTAGGCCAGCCGCCCGGCGCTGCGGCAGCGCTTGGGTCGGTCGAAGAAGGAGCCGCCGCGGAGGACCTTGCGTCCGCCGGCGGACGGGTCGTTGCGCCCGTCGTCGTCGCGGTACGGGTACGGCCGGTAGGTCGTGCGGGTCCATTCGGCGGCGTTGCCGTGCACGTCGTGGAGGCCCCACGCGTTGGGCCGGTAGCTGCCGACCGGCGCGGTCACGGGGGCGCCGTCATGGAACCGCGCGTCGCAGAGCGCCCGGCCGGAGGGGTCCAGGTGCTCCACGCCGCCGGTGACGATCTTCATGCCTGCGTACGCCTTGTCGCCCAGGTTGGCCCACTTGGAGAAGTCCGCGTCGAGCCGGCCGTAGGACAGCGGCGCGGCGCTGCCGGCGCGGCAGGCCCACTCCCACCGGGCCTCCGTCGGCAGCGTGAACGTCCGGCCGGTCTTCCCCGACAGCCAGCGGCAGAAGCCGACGGCCTGCTGCCAGGAGACGCGGACGGCCGGTTGCTTCGCCCCGTTAAGGGGAAGGCCCTGGTCGTCCGGCCGGGCGTGCAGCTTCACGTAGTAGCCGCTGTCGAACGTCGCGTCGAACCGCCGGAGCTGCTCGTTCGTCACCTCGCAGGCACCCATCCAGAACGGCCTGCGGATCGCGACGCGCGTGAGCGGCCGCTCGTCCGGCTGCCCGGCCGGGTCGCCCATCGCGAACTCGCCGGCGGGGATGCGCAGGAGTTTCAGCGTCACCCCCCCACCGAGGTCGACGGTTGCCTCTCGCGTTCCGGCGGCGGCTTGGCGACGGCGGGCCTCGTCGGCGTCGAAGGGCCAGCCGGGCACCGTCACCGGTTGGGCAGCCGGCAGCGGCTTCGGGCGGACGGGCCGGGCCGGCGGGCGGGAGATGTCGGGCATGGACTCGGGGTCGCGCGCCGGGCCGCCGCAGAGCTTGCGCATCTCCATGCGGCGCCGGTGGGCGTTGGTGGGGTACGGATTCACGTCGCCCCAGGTGCCGTGGCAGGGCGCGTTCAGGTCGATCCACGTGACCAGCCGGTCCCACGCCTCGGCGTCCAGGTGCACGCCCCCGTGCCCCGTGCGCAGCATCTGGACGAGCTCGCTCGTGTCGGCGTGGTACTCCCCGGGAACCAGGAGGCTCACGTTGTCCTCGATGCTGACGCGGCGGATGTACGGCAGCAGCGCGTCGTACGCCGGCGTGTAGCGAACCAGGCCCCCGGTGGCGGCCTTCATGCGGGGGTGCATCCGCTCCCGCCCCAGGCCGCTGAGAGGCCGGCCCCGGTAGCCCTTGACGAGCGTCTCGGACCGCAGGTCCGGGCGCCCGGCGGCCTGCCCGTTGTGGCAGCCGACGCAGTACCGGTCGAGCACGGGCTGGACCTCTCGCTCGAAGTCGAAGCCCCGCGCCGGCCCGTACCACGGCCGGATCTCCCCCGGCTCGCGCATCGCCAGGGACAACTGGAGCCCCGGCGTGTCGGAGGTCCGCTCGTGGCAGCCGATGCACGACTGGTGCTCGCCCGGCATGACGGTGAGCCAGCTTCGCATGAGCTGGACGGCCTTGCCTTCGGCATCGAGCGCCTGGAGGCCGATCGGCGTGTTCGCCGGCACGCGGAAGACGGCCGAGCCGTCCCGGTCCAGCTTGACCGTCCCGAGAATGCGCATCGCCTCCCACGGCCCGCCGTAGCCGACCTTGTCCGGCCCGGCGAGGCCGAGGTAGCCGTAGTGGTAGGCGAGGACCCGCAGCTTCCTGATCGTCCCGCGGGGCACGCCGGCCAGGCCCGGCCCGGCGTGGATGTCGTGCAGGTACAGGACGCCGTCCTTGCGCGCCGGGTCGACCCTGTCCGGGAGCAGTCGCGGCCGGGGCCGCTTGACGATCGGTACGGGCTCGAGGAGGGCATGTCCCGCCTCCTCGCGGACGAGCACGAGGTTGTCGAACACGTCGGCCAGGTAGATGCCCCACGGCCGGTTGCCCCCCTGCCAGCAGGACACGAGGAAGTACTTGCCGGCCCCCGCGCCGGTGTGCGGGTCGCCCAGCGGGTAGGGATGGAGGAACTTGGGCCAGTCGCGATCGACCAGGTTGTCGCGGATGGCGGGGCGGATCGGATCGCCGCGCCCGGAGATGCGCGTGACCAGCCCGTCGGCGTCGTAGGAGCCGCGGTCCGTGTCGACGACCACGAGCTGTCCCATCCGGTGCACGCCGTGATAGCCCGACAGGATGCAGACGAGCCGGCCCGGGCGGGTCGGGATCGGGCGCGGGAAGTACAGCGAGTTGGGGTACCACGAGTTGCTGCCGTAGACGGCCCGCTGGGCGGTCCCGTCGGGGTTCATCACCATCAACTGGCGGAGGAAGATGTGGCTGATGCCCGTGTAGTCCCAGCGATGGAAGAGGACCTGCCCGTCGGCGAGCACGCAGGGGTGAAAGTCGTGGTCCTGGTCGAAGCAGAGCTGCCGCACGCCGCCGCCGTCGGCGCTCATCCGGTACAGCGTGCTGACCCGCTTCTGCCCGTGCCAGCAGGGCACGGACTGGAACGTCGCCGTGCAGCCGAAGACGATCCCGCCGTCGGGCACGTAGCAGCCGTCGAAGCTGTCCACATCGTCCGGCATCCGCGAGACCCGGCGCGGCGCGGCCGCGCCCGTCCGGAACGGGGCCGACGGGTCGGTGCGGAGCTCCCAGAGCTTCCAGTTGTCGCGGTCCGACTGGGTGAACAGCAGCCGGTCGGCGTCCCAGTGCAGCTCGATCTCGCCGACGTAGCCGCCCTGCCCCGGTCGGTACAGCGTCGTGAGCTTGCCGTCGGGGCGGACCGGCGAGAGGACGGCGATCTCGTTGTCGTAGCCCGTCCGCCGCAGCGACGAGTTGCACTCGTGGTTGGAGGGCATGCCGAGCTGCCGCCAGTCGGCCGACCTCTGCACGGCGCGCCGGATCAGCAGCAGCCGCCCGAAGTCCAGCAGCGGGTTGGCCAGCAGCGCCTCGGCCTGGAGCCGCCGAAACTCGCGGATACGCTGGGCGAGCGGGCGGGCCCGGGCCTTCTCCAGGGCGCCCAGGCGCGCGAGGAACTTCCCGCCGTCCGGGTAGCGCCTGCCGAACGTCTCGGTCAGGTCTCGGATGGCCAGACGGAGGGAGCGGAACTGCCGCGGCGTCAGCTCCCCCGCCGGGCGGGGCACGCGTTTCACGCCGCGCTTGAGCGGCCGGCGGGCCTTCTGAGGCTGGGCCGCACAGGGCCGCCACGCCGCCGACACCACCAGTGCCAGCGCGATCCACGCGCTGCGTGCCGTTCGGCTGCGAGCCATCGTCTTGCCTCCGCGGGGCCGGGTCACAACCTCACCGGCCTCGCAGGTAGTATAACGCCCGAACGGGCGGGACCCGTCCGCCCTTCCCCCGGGCGGGCGTCCCGGGCAAGCGGCCGGCGCCGCGCCTACGGCGGGCCGTCGGGCGGGCGCGGCGCCTCCGGCCCGAGAAGCGAGACGATCCGGTCCACGTCGTACACGCAGCCGCCCCACGTCCCGCCGCTGGCCTGCTGGAGCGCCGCCCACAGGCGCGAGTCGTCCGGCAGGTCGGGGTCGGGGCGGAGGCCGGGGTGAGGCTCTCGAGAGGACAGCACGCGGGCGCCTTCCTCCGGGTCGAAGCGCCGCTCGTCGCAGCCGACCAGGTCGACGCGGCCGGTGAGGTTCAGGCGATCCACGACGATCCGAACCGTGTCGCCGTCCCGCACGCGCCCGATCGGCCCGCCGGCCAGGGCCTCCGGGCCCACGTGCCCGATGCACGCGCCCGTGCTGACGCCGCTGAACCGCGCGTCCGTGACGAGCGAGACGTGCTTGCCCCACGGCAGGTGCCTCAGCGCGGAGGTGATCTGGAACGTCTCCTCCATGCCGCAGCCGAGCGGCCCCCGCCCGATCAGCACGAGGACGTCGCCGCCCTGGACGTGCCGGCCGGTGAGTCCCTTGACGGCCGCGACGGCCTCCCGCTCCGTGGTGAAGACCCGCGCCGGGCCCGTGTGGCGGAACACGCCGTCGGCGTCCACCACGCTGGGGTCGATGGCCGTGCTCTTGATGACCGCCCCCCGCGGCGCGAGGTTGCCCCGCGGGAAGGTCACCGTGCTGGTGAGCCCCGCGGCGCGGGCGGCGTCCGGGGAGTAGATCACCTCGCCCGGATCGACGCCGTCGAGCCGGTGCAGGCACTCCCGCAGCCGCCGGCGGCGCTCGCTGCGCTGCCACTCATCCAGCACGCGCCCCAGGCGCAGGCCGTGGACGGTCATCGCCTCGAGGCGCAGCAGCCCCAGGTCGCGCAGGTGGAGCATCACCTCCGGCACGCCGCCGGCCAGGAACACGCGGACCGTGGGGTGGCCCGCCGGCCCGTTGGGAAGCACGTCGACGAGGCGCGGCACGGAGCGGTTCACGTCGTCCCAGTCGCTCACGGCCGGGCGCCGGAGGCCCGCGGCGTGGGCGATCGCCGGCAGGTGCAGCAGGAGGTTGGTGCTGCCCCCGAAGGCCGCGTAGGCGACCATCGCGTTGTGCAGCGCGTCCTGCGACAGGATGTCGGACGTGGTCGTGCCGCCCTCGGCCAGGGCCGCCAGCGCCGCCGCGCCGCGGCGCGCCGCGTCCAGCCAGATCGCCTGCCCCGACGGTGCCAGCGCCGAGTGCGCCGGCGACAGGCCCAGCGCCTCGCCGACGACCTGGGAGGTCGCCGCCGTGCCGAGGAACTGGCAGCCCCCGCCGGCGGAGCCGCAGGCCCGGCACCCCACTTGGCAGGCGTACTCCAGGTCGATCTCGCCCCGGGCGAACCGCGCGCCGATGGACTGGACCGTGCCCAGGTCCTCGCCGTCAGCCGCCGGCAGCGTCACCCCGCCCGGCACGAGGACCGTGGGCAGGTCGCGCTGGGCCGCGAGGGCCATCATCATCGCCGGCAGGCCCTTGTCGCACGTGGCGACGCCCATCACCCCGCGCCGCGTCGGCAGCGAGCGGATCAGGCGCCGCAGCACGACCGCCGCGTCGTTGCGGTACGCCAGGCTGTCCATCATGCCCGGCGTGCCCTGCGTTCGCCCGTCGCACGGGTCGGTCAGGCAGGCGGCGAACGGGATGCCGCCCAGGCGGCGCAGCTCCTGGGCCGCGGCCCGAACCAGCAGGCCGAGCTCCCAGTGCCCCGTGTGGTAGCCCAGGGCGATCGGGCGGCCATCGGCGCCGCGGAGCCCGCCCTGCGTGCTCAGGATCAGGAATTCCCCGCGCCGCAGCTCCCCGGCCGGCCAGCCCATGCCCGCGTCCATCGTCAGGCCGAACAGGTCCCCGCTCGGCGCGGCTCGAAGGGTATCGGCGTCGAGCGGCAGGCGGCCGGGCGGACCGGGGGCACGCGTCCGCACGTCGTAGATGCCGGGATCGTCCGGCTCGGGGAACGCCGGCGGGGTCCGGCTGCTGGCCGTCATGGCTTCTCCTGCGGCGCGCCGGGCTGCTCGAGCACGCCGGCCTGGGCGAGGATGCCGCGGATGGCCGCCTGCTGGCGGGCGTCCAGCTCGCCGGCCGGGGCGCGGCACGCCGCCGAGACGCCCTTCACCACCATCGCGACTGCGCCCTTGATCGCGCCGACGAACGGCTGCGAGACGCCGTACAGGCCCATCAGGACGTTGAGCCGGCGCTGAAGCTGCTCCATGCGGGCCAGGTCCCCGCGCCCGTAGGCGTCGTGGATGGCCACGACCAGCCCCGGCGCGATGTTGCTCAGCCCGCCGATCAGCCCGTCCCCGCCGGCGAGGAGGTTCGCTACGAGGTACTCGTCGAACCCCGACAGGACCGCGAAGTCCGGGCGATGCGGCTTGACCGCGGCGATCACGGCGCGGGTGTGGCTGATCGTGTCCACCGTGTCCTTGATGCCGCGGATGTTCGCGAAGTCGCTCGCCAGGCGGAGGACGAGCTCGGGGCTCATGCTGACGGCCGTGCGGTCCGGGAAGTTGTAGAGAACCACCGGCAGTTCCGCACGGGCGGCGATCTCGGCGTAGTAGCGGTAGAGGCTCTCCTCGTCGAGGCGGAAGTAGTACGGGGAGATGATCACGGCCGCGTCGGCACCGGCCTCGGCGGCAAGGCGGTTCAGCTCGACGACCTCCTCCACGACCGTCCCGCCCGTGCCGACCAGCACGGCCGCGCGCCCGGCGACGGTGTCGGCCGCGAAACGGATGAACTCCTTCTTCTCGGCCGGCGTCAGCGCGAAGAACTCGCCGATGCTCCCGAGGAACAGGATGCCGTGGATGCCGCCGTCGATCACGTGGCGGATGATCCGCTCGTTGCTCGCAAAGTCCAGCCGCCCTTCGGCGTCGAAGGCGGTCACCATGGGGGTGAAGACGCCGCTCAGCATAACTGCTCGCTCCTTTCGCAGCACGTCGGGGCGCAGGGCAAAGGCGGCTACGTGCCGCCGGGGCCCTTGCCGACGGGCTGGAAGCGGAAATCGTCCATGTAGGCCGTGCACGCGTTCGCCACGAAGACGAAGTCGATGAACGGCCCCCACGTCGGCGCGGTGAACTCCAGCGAGACCTTCTGCCACTCGCCCCCGCCGGGCCTGGCGATGCTGGTTTGCTGCCGCACGACGCGCTCGGGGTTGTGCGGCGTGTGCTGGTAGAGGTGGCCGGTGATGTAGGCCTGCGGCTCGCCGAAGCCGCGGAAGTCCTCCGCCGGCTTGCCGCGCTGGCGGAGCTTCTCGATGCGAGCCCGGGCCTTGACCTCCTCCTTGCGCCGCTCCTCGTCACTCCAGGGCACGACCTGGAAGTGGGCCTCCAGGCGGTAGCGGACGTCGGGCTCCAGCGGCACCTGGGGCAGGTTCGGCCAGAACCGCCCGCGGATGACGGCCGACCGCTTGCCGCTTCGGGCATGCTCCTCGGTAATCTCTGGCCCGCCGCCCGTGCTGGTCAGCGCCCGCCACCACGTCGTCAGGGGCAGCGGCTGGTCCTCGAAGTCCTCCAGCACACCGAGGCGAATCTGCGTGCGCTTGCCGGTCGTGAAGCGCAGCGACATGTTCTCCCACAGCCACCGGGTGACCTCCGGCGGCAGGGCGAGCATCCGCGTGCGGACCACGCGGTGGACCATGCCGTCGGCGTCGGCCGGCTCCTCGGCCGGCCACTGCGTCACGAAGTCCAGGTCCGCGTGCGCGTTGCAGACGACGAAGCGGCACTCGCGGCCGACGAGCGTCACGGCCGGGCTCCAGCCGGTCGAGTTGTTCAGGAACGCCGCGAAGCCTCCGTCGCGGCAGCGGAACTTCGTGCGGTCGTTGTCGCACCAGTCGATGACGGGGAAGTTGAGGCTGTAGCCCTCGAAGCCGGGCTTGTGCGCCGGCGTGATGACGGCGCGGCTGATGGCGTCCTTGCCGGCCCAGACGTTGCACATGTCCTGCGAGGCGAGGCTGAAGTACTGGAAGGTCTTCGGCGCGGGCTTCATCCGCCCGTCGTAGGTGCCCTGCACCACGTAGCCCAGCACGGGATCGCAGCGGAAGACGAACGTGTTGGTCGCGTCGACCGTGTTGGTTCCCTTGTAGGTCCACTTGCGGAAGGTGGCCGTGCCCTTCCAGCGGCGAACGAGCGTCAGCGTGCCGTCGCCGACGGTGAACCGGTAGGTCGCCTCCGTGGCGGCCGCCTTCGAGGGGATCAGGGCATCGGTGCGAAGCGCCGTGCCGACCATCGTCTCGATCCGCGGGCGCCCGGGCGGCATCCGCCATTCCTTCGGCGCCGTCTGGGGATTGAAGTCCAGCACGTGGATCGCCCCGCCGCCGATCGGGACGTAGGCCACGCACCGGCCGGCGTCCTTGACGAGGTAGTAGTGCAGCGTGCGGGGCCCGTCGAGGACCTCGAACGTCCGCTGGGCCTTCTCGACGGAGAAACGGGGCGTGTGGCCCCGGAACCGCGCCGGCGGCTTGAGCCGGCGAACCAGGTCGTCCACTTCGTCCGCGGGCGCCGCACCGGGCAGGGCCGCCCAGACGCAGGCTACACACGCCACGGCCAGCAGGTTCCGTGCCATCGTCTCACCTCGCGCAGCTCGGCGCCGCCGACACGGCGCGGGCCGATTATACCCACTCGGCACGCCCTTCGTTGACAGCTTGTCCCGTCCTGCCTACAGTCACCGCGCCCGTCCGTCCGCACCCGTCAGCGGAAGAAGAAGCAAAGCGCGCGGTCCCGGTGGACCGGGCTGCATGAGGAGAGATCCCATGGCGATGTTCTACGTCCACGTGGCACTGGTTGCGTTCGCGGCGGCGTTTCTCGGTACGATGGCCTCCGGCGCCCCGTCGTCGGGCGGAGAGGAGGACGTCGTCCGCAACGGCGACTTCTCCGCCGGCGAGGACGGCAAGCCGCCGACGCACTGGCGGGTCTGGTCGCCGCCGTGGAAGGGCGCAGCCTGCACGGTCCGCAAGGCGCCCGACGGGCTGCGGATGGAGGCGCCCCAGCGGCCCTACGCCGTCGGCGGGGCCTCCCAGGCGATCCGGGGCATTCGCGGCGGGCAGGCGTATGCGATCGACGTCGTCTGCCGGGCGCGGGGAATCCCGTCGCGCTTCCAGTCGCTGCTGGTCCGGCTGACCTGGACCCGCGGCAGGAAGCTCCTCCACCCGGCGGGCATGCTCGTCCGCGGGCCGGTCCTCGAAGGCGGCCAGGCCGCCTTCCACGACGTCCTCGTCGCGCCGAAGGAAGCCGACGGGGCGAAGCTGTCGCTGGAGCTGAAGTGGCCGCAGGGCGGCTCGGTGCTGTGGCGGCGCGCGAGCGTCCGGCCGACCGACATGCCCAAGGCGCGGAAGGCCCGCATCGGCACGGTGTTCCTGCGGCCGAGGAACAGCACGCCCCAGCGGAACATGGACCTGTGGTGCCGGAAGATCGACGAGGCGGGCAAGCTGAAGCTGGACGCCGTGTGCCTCTGCGAGGCGATCCTCCAGGCCGGCACGACGAAGACGGGCACGGACGTCGCCAAGCCCATCCCCGGGCCGGATACCCAGCGCCTCGGCGAGGCCGCCAGGAAGAACGGGCTCTGGGTCGTCGCCGGGCTGGCGGAGCGCGACGGGGAGGCGCTGTACAACACGGCGGTGCTGATCGGCCGGGACGGGCGGCTCGCCGGCAAGTACCGCAAGGTCCACCTGCCGCGCGAGGAGTGGAAGAAGGGCGTCGCGCCCGGCGGGGACTACCCCGTCTTCGAGACGGACTTCGGCAAGGTCGCGATCATGATCTGCTACGACTGGTTCTTCCCGGAGGCGGCGGAGATCTTCGCCCTGCGCGGCGCGGAGGTGCTCTTCGCGCCCACCTGGGGCAACACGCTGCCCGACGAGGGCGGCAAGGCCGACGGCGAAACCGTCTTCCGCGTTCGGGCGCGCGACAACGGGCTGTACCTCGTGCCGAGCGTCTACGACGGATCGAGCATGGTGGTCGACCCGCTCGGGCGCATCCTGGCCACCAGCAAGGGCGCGAACGAGGGCGTCTACTGGACCGACGTGGACCTGGGCCGCCGCGAGCCGCTCCGGTGGGTGGGGCACTGGCGATCGATCGGCCCGCGCCATCGCATGCCGGGGACCTACGGCCTGCTGACGGAGAAGCCTCACAGGCCCGAATGACCCCCGCGGCTTGGCGCCGGAAGGACAAGACCATGAACGCGAGGCTATCGGTGGCGGCGGCTTGCGCCGCGGCGGTCTGCACGGTCGCGGCGGCTGGCGAGGAGGCAGCCTGGTGGAACCCGAAGTGGCGCTGCCGCACGACGGTCGCGCGCCCGACGCCCTACCGCGGCGATCGCCCCCGGCCGGTCGAGGCGGCGATCGACTTCCCGCTCCTCCTGGAGCGGGCGGGGGTATCCGGGCGGTTCGACCCGTCGTCGCTGCGCGTCGTCGAGCGCCGCGACGGCGCCGCGCCGCGGGAGGTGGCGTTCCGCCGCAGCCTCGAACCGGACCTCCCCGGCGACGGTCAGCGGGCGTACCTGGCGTGGGTTGCTCGCCCCCGCCCCGGCCGCGTCGGCGCCTTCGACGTCTACTTCGACACGAAGGACCGCCGCCTGCCGGCGCCGAAGCCCGCGCCGGCCGACCTGCCGCCGGCCAACCTGCTCGCCGCGCCGCGCGCCGGCGTTTCGGCCGGCGAGGTCCACGGGCCGTGGAAGGCCACGCCCCCGTCCCTGGTGAGCCTCGACGCCGCCCGCCACGCCGGCAGGCGATGGGACGTGACGGTCCGGGTCACGGAGAACACGCCGCCGAACGTCTCGCGCGACGTGACGCTCCTTCGCCGGATCGACGTCCGCCGCTACGCCGGCTGCGAGATGGTCTTCGAGTGCGACCTGCTGGCCGCGAAGGCCGCCTACGGGGCGCCCGTCTGCGTCCTGCTCGAGCAGTACCGCAAGGACGGCTCGCGCATCCGCGACTACGCGGTCGACCCGCGCTGGCTGACCCTCGAGCTGGCCCGGGGGCAGCTTGTCCGCCTGCGCCAGCGCGGCCGCTTCAGCCACGAGGCGCACACCGTCCACGTCCGCATCCGCCTTCGCTGCAGCGTGCGCGACGCCGACACGCGCCGGCCCGTCACCGGCGCGGAGGGCTGCTTCACCGTCCACCTGGGCCGTATCGCCGTGCGTCCGGGCGAGCGTTGGCCCTGGCCGGCGGCGACGGGCGGCGGCTTCGTCGAGGGGGCGATCCCGTCGGCCCCGCTGAACCGCGCGGTGGAGCTCACGCACTTGCGGCGCCTGGCGTTCAACGGGGCCTCCGAGGGAACGCTCCAGGCGCGCCGCTACGGCGACGCCAACAGCGTCCACTGGGGCCTGCGGGCCGGAACGCTGGAGTTCTGGTGCCGCCCGAAGTGGAACGCCGACGACGGCGCGGAGCACGTGTTCTTCGAGGGCGTGGCCTACGGCCACCGGACCCAGTCCCGCCTGCGCAAGCGCGGAGGCGAAGGGGACAACCGGCTGGAGTTCTCCATCGCCGACGCCGGCGGGACGCTGCGGAGCGTCCGCGGCCGGGCGCGGCTGCGGGCGGGCCGCTGGCACCACCTCGCGGCAACGTGGGACCTGCGCGGGGCGCACCTCCAGCTCTTCGTCGACGGAAAGCGCATCGGCCGGGTGGGCCCCGGGAAGGAGCCCTGGCCGTGGAGCACGATCGCCGTCGGCGGGAAGAAGAAGTCCAAGGGCATCGGCATTTCGGAGGCGGACACGCGGTCGCTGCCGATGCAGGCGTTCCTCGGCGGGGACCGGCGCTGCCGGAGGGGCCAGGCCGCCGAGGCCGGCGTCGACGAGTTCCGCATCTCCGACGCGGTGCGGTACGAGAGCGAGTTCCCGCCACCGCGCGAGGAGTTCCGCGTCGATGAGCACACGCGGGCGCTGTTCCACTTCGAGAACGAGCGCCACGGCGTGCACGACGGCGACGACCGGTTCGTCCGCGGGCACCTGGCCTGCGAGCTGCCGCCGCAGAGCGACCGCGTGCCGCTGGAGGTGCGGCACGACGGGAAGGTGCAGCGGCGGATGATCGTCGTCCGGCCACCAGCGCCGGAGGAGCTCTTCGAGGCCGGCCGCGCCGAAAACCGCCTGCCCGTCCATCGCCCGATCCGCGACCTGCCCGATCCGCGCCACGTGGCGTACCGCCCTCGGCTCATCGAGCGCGTCGTGACCGGGAAGGACGACGGCTTCACGCTGAGCGTCTCCGGCGACTACCCGCCGTTGATGCGGTCGATCACCTTCCGGCACGCCGGCACGCCGCCCGACACCGGCACCACGCCGCTGCCGCGCTGGCGGGCCAACGACAACGTCGTGCCGTTCGGCGTCGCGGACCTGGCGGCCACACTGGCCCCGAACGCGCAAAGCGACGCCGAGCGGGCCCTCAAGGTGTTCCGCTACGCCCTCCAGACGACCAACTACTACGACGCCCACTACTGCGAGACGCTCCCGACCGGGCACCGGCGGCGCGTCTCCTACACGCTGCTCAAGGGCCTCAACATCTACCCGTTCGACCAGTGCGGGCCGCTCAACTACATGCTGCGGAAGCTCTTCCTCGCGGCGGGCATCTCGTCGAACGACGCGTCGGGAACGCACCACCAGTTCGAGCAGGCCTACCACGGCGGCGACTGGCGGCTGTTCGACCTGTCGCCGCGCGTGTACTGGCTGAACCGCGACAACCGCACGGTCGCCGGCCGGCGCGCGTTCGAGGACGACCCCTACCTGAAGCTCCGCCAGGGCAGCGGGATCACGTCGGCCCTTCGCGGGCGCCCCAGCGCCCCGCGGTTCGGCCAGGCCGTCCGCCCGCATTCGATGCGCTTCGCCCTCCGCGCCGGCGAGCGGGTCGGCATCGGCTGGCACAACGAGGGGCGGTGGTTCGAGCTGACCGACGACCGCCGGCCCATCCCCCTCGCGAAGGTCCCGCCATACTTCGGCAACGGGGCGATCATCTTCGAGCCGGCGGCCAGGACCGACGCGGCCGCGGGGGAGAACATGACGGTCGAGCGCCTCGACGACGGCACGACCGTGCTCCGCCCGACCGACCCGGCCCGGGCCGCCGCACTCATCTACCGCGCCGCTTGCCCGTACATCTTCTCCGACGGCCGGGTCGTCGGCGTGTACGAAGCCGCGGCTCCGGGCGCGATCCGCCTGTCGCTGTCGTTCGACCGGGGCAAGAAGTGGTCCGAGGTCTGGCGCAGCGGCGGCGAGGCCGGCCGCATGGACGTGTCCCTGCTGCCGCACGTTTCCGCGCGCTACGCGTACCGGCTAAAGCTCGCGGTCGCGCCCGGGGCGGATGCGCGAGTCACGGGCCTGAACGTGCGGTCCACGTTCGTGGCGTCCCCGCTGGCGCTGCCGGGGCGGCTGTCGCTGGGGGAGAACCGGATCCGCTTCGTCGGCGGCCCGGTGACCCGCCCCGTCCGAACGACCTGCCGCTGGACCGAGCGCCACCGGAGCGACCTGGGCGTCTCCCTCAACGCCCTCAGCTACTACCTGAACGGCGACGAGGCCCACCGAAACGTCTTCGTCGCCCGCCCCGGGGAGAAGGTCGCCATGGCCCTCACGCTGCGAGGCCGGCGGCTGCGGGGCGAGGCGTCCGTCGAGGGCCTCCCCCCCGGCTGGGCGCAGGGCCGCACGAAACAAAGCCTCCAGACCGCCGACGCTTCCAAGCCGGCGACGGCGACATTCACCTTCCTGCCGGGCAAGGCGCGCCCGGGCGAGGTCCGCGGCTTCGACGTCGTTCTGCGGGAGGGCGGCCGCGAGCGGCGCGTCGCCGCAGAGGTGCTGGTCGCCGACGCCCCGCTTGTCCGCGAGGCCGAACGGGCCGACGAGGTCCTCGGCAAGGCCGCCGCCGTCGACGTCCCGGAGGCGAGCGGAGCCAAGGCCGTCGCCTTCGCCGATGCGGGGAAGCTCGCCTTCGCCTTCACGGCGGACCGGGCCGGCACCTGCGCCCTCTGGCTGCGAGCCCGATGGCTCCCGGACAGCAGCACGCGCATGGCCCTGGCCCTCGACGGCCGGAAGCCGCGCAGCCTGCGCGCCGCCGCGATGATCGGGTTCACCGACTGGACCGACCCCGCCCGGGCCCACACCAAGATGTTCGCGCACTACGGCGAGCAGTACGCTCACTGGTCGTGGTATCGCATTCCCGAGGTGAGGCTCACGGCGGGCCGGCACCGCCTGACGCTCGGGGCCGACAAGGGGGCGCGCTTCGACGCGCTGGTGCTCCTGCCGGCGGTGCCGGAGGTCGACCGCGCGGCCATGAACCTCTTCCAGAACTGGAACTACGCGCCGTGGTTGAGCCCGTTCTGAATGAGCGGGCGGGCGCTTGCGGCAGCGGGACTCGCACGGAGTGACGCGTCCGGACCAGGCCGCCACGGCGCGCGGCGGCTTCGAAGGAACGCCGGTTTGGCAGGTCGGGGGCGATGTGCTACAATGCGGCCCTTTCGGCCTCGGACCGAGCAGGAGATGTAGGCATATGTCAGTCAAAGCGCTTCACCTTCGCCGCGGCCAGGGCGTGCAGTGGGAAGGCCAGGTCTGGGTCGTGTTCTCCACGACGCACGTCGTGAAGGGCAAGGGCCAGAGCTACATGCAGATCGAACTGAAGAACGCCAAGACGGGGCAGCTCATCGGCCGGCGGTTCCGCGTCGACGAGCAGCTCGACGAGGCGTTCTTCGAGCGCAAGAAGATGGAGTACCTCTACTCCGACGGCTCGAACCTGGTCGTGATGGACCCCGAGACGTACGACCAGGTCGAGGTGCCCAAGGAGCTCGTCGGCGACAAGGGGGTGTACCTCACGCCGAACATGGAGCTGGACATCTCCTTCGCGGAGGGCCAGGCCGCCTCCATCGAGCTGCCGAACACGGTGGAGCTGACCGTGGTGGACACGCCGCCGCCGCTGCGGGGCGCCACGGCGACCAACCAGCTCAAGGAGGCTATCTGCGAGGGCGGGGCGAAGGTGAGGGTCCCACCGTTCGTCGAGAACGGCACGGTGGTGAAGGTGGATACGCGAACGGGCGAGTACCTCGGGCGCGCCTGACGCGCCCGCCCGTGCCGTCCCGTACAGACCCAGCGCCCCCGACCGCGTCCGGCGGTCGTCCTGCGCCGACGGGAGGGCGATCGTTGCATTCCGCGGCGCCCGCGCTACACTCACCGTCATGGACGCCGTCGCGATCATCCCCGCGCGGTACGCCTCGACGCGCCTGCCGGGCAAGCCGCTGCTCGCCGGGACGGGCCAGCCGCTCATCCAGCACGTCGTGGAGGCCGTCCGCGGCGCGAAGCGCATCCGGCGGATCGTCGTGGCCACCGACGACGAGCGGATCGCCGCCGCCGTCCGCGCCTTCGGCGGCGAGGCAGTGACGACCCGCGCCGATCACCGCACGGGCACGGACCGGCTGGCGGAAGCCGCCGACGCGCTGGGCCTCGCCGACGACGAGATCGTCGTCAACGTGCAGGGCGACGAGCCGGAGATCCCCGCGGCGTGCGTGGACCGGCTGGTCGAGCTGCTCGCGGAGTCCGGCACGGCCACGGCCATGGCCACGCTGATCACGCCCCTGCCGGCCGGGCAGGCCGACGACCCCAACCGCGTCAAGTGCGTCACCGACCGGCGCGGGCGGGCGCTGTACTTCTCCCGCGCGCCGATCCCCTACGACCGCGACGGCGGCGGCTCGGTGCGCCACATGCTGCACCTGGGCGTCTACGCCTACCGCGCGGCGTTCCTGAAGCGCTTCACGCGGCTCGCGCCCACGCCGGCCGAAACGGCCGAAAAGCTCGAACAGCTCCGCGCCCTGGAGCACGGATTCGCCATCGCGACGGCGGAGGTCCGCTACGACGGCGCGGGCATCGACACGCCGGAGGACTACGCGGCGTTCGTCGAGCGCGTGCGGGGCCCGTCGCCCTGAGGGCCTCGCCCGTCACGCCGCCGCCCGGGCGCCTCGGCGCGCCAGCAGGCGGTGCAGCACTTCCACCGGGCAGAGGACCGCGCCGAAGGCCACGAACGCGCCGACCCATGCCATCCCGCCCGTGACGACCAGCGCCGCCAGCACGATCGCCAGGACCACGTACGCCGCGACGAAGCCGCCCCAGACCGCCTCGCCCCGGCGCCAGAGCTGCCGCCACAGCCGCGACAGCAGCCAGACGACCACCGCGAGCGCCAGCACCGCCCCCGTGGCATGGGCGCCGCCGATCAGCCGCTCGTCCACCACCAGCAGGCGGACGACCGGCTCGCCGGTCGGGCCCTGGAAGTCCCACCGCTCGCCCCCGGGCGGCAGCGTCACCGGCAGGGAGAACGTCCCGCCTGCAACGGCCAGGCCCGTGTCCGCAACACCGCCGACCCCGAGGCCACCTTCCCGGCGATCGACCGGCGCGTCGACGCGCGTGCCAAGGCGAACGAAGCCGCTCGCATCGGCGCCCGCGGCGGGTCCACGCCCGCCCCCGGTGCCGCTGCCGGGGCGCCCCCGCCCGGCGGCACCGGCCTCGCCGGCAGTCACATCCGGTGCGAACCGGCCGCTCGGGAGCCCCGGCCGGGCCAGACGGACCTCGCTGCCTTCCAGCGTGAGGGTCCCGTTCCCGAAGGCAACCTGAGCGGCCTGGCCCTGCCCGGCGGCCTGGGCCTGTCCGGCCTGGTTGCCCAGGTTCACGTAGTACCGCTGGAGGCGGTTGTCGCCCAGCAGGGCGAGTTGGCCCCGAAGCTCATCCTGGCGAAGCAGGTGGTTGCGCCGCTGGTCGGCCTGGAGCTTGCCGAGGAGCTGGGCCGCCTCGGCCCGCTTGTCGCGGTCCTCGTCGTCGGTCAGGATCCGCTGGCCGCCCAGGTCCAGCACGCCGTCGACGCCCACCTGGACCGTCCTGCCGTCGGCGAGCTTCAGCGTGCCGCCCTCGATCCGCAGCGTGCCGCTCACGGCGCCCATCTGGACGTCGCCGGCGTTGCTGATCAGGAACTCGTTGGTGGCCATCTCCCTGGCGATGTGCTTCTTCTGTTTCTCGGCCGCCTGCTGCACGAAGGCCGGCATGGTGTTGAGGTAGCCGTTTCGCAGGATCTCCGCGACGCCGCCGTTGACCGCGTCGTTGTTCAGCGCCACGTTGATGTTGCCCGTTCCCTGGACGTTCAGCGTCCGGGCGTTGTCCTTCCAGACGGCCAGCAGGCCGTACTGCGAACCGCTCAGATCGTCGAGCTTCCGCTTCTGGCGCAGGTATTCCTCGTTCGAGATCCGCGGGCGATTCGTCTCGAGGAGCTGGCGGTTCTCGTCGTACTCCAGCGCGATCTTCTTGTTGAACCAGCGCCAGTTGGCGGCGGTGGCGTGCTGGCGGCGCGACGAGCCGCTGGAGAAGACGTCGCGCCCGGTCCGGACGAACCGCTTCGACTGCTCCAGTCGGACCTGACGCCGGGCGATGTCGATGCCCCCCACCGCCACCGGCGAAAGGTTGCCGCCCGGGCGGAGGTACCGATAGCCCTTCGGCAGGCGCAGCGACCAGGTGGTCCGCTCGACGGGAACGTCCTCGATGCCGATCGCCGGCGGCTTCAGCTCCGTCAGCAGCCCCAGGCGCCGGCCGGACGTGCCCGCCAGGTACAGCTTCACGTCGTACGGCAGCCCGCCCGGGGAGGTCTTCACCAGCGGGATCAGCACCACCGCCGAGCCTTTCCGCTCGACGACGGGCTTGACGGGCTGACCGGCCACGATGGCGCTCCACAGGCTCAGGCTGTCGGGCACGCGAACGCGAAGGAACTGCTGCGTGCGGTTTTGGAGCATGAGCCGAACCTCGTAGCGGCATCGCCCGGTGCGGTCGATCGCCGTCGTCATGTCCATCAGGTCCACGACGGCCTCGACGCGAGAGGCCGCCTCGGCCGGCGTGAGCGTGAGCGTTACCGACCAGTCCTCCGTGAACGACTGGTGGACGAACTGGAGGCCCCCGCGGACGGGCTCGAGCAGGCGATTGGCCTTCTCGCCGCGGGGCAGGGGCACGGGGCGCTGCGGTTCCACCAGGTCCAGTTCGTGCCGGGAGGCGTTCTGGACGGCCAGGATGGCGTGGTAGGCCTCTCGCTGCCCGGCCGGGGCCGGCACGACGATCCGCGGGATGGTCAGCGAGTTGGTGGACGCGTCGATCGTCTCGGCGAAATTCACCGCCACGTCCAGCGTGCCGGTGACCTCGTTGACCAGCGAGACGGTCCACTGCGTGCGCTTGCCGTCGTCGGGGTCGGGCCGCTGGCTGACGCTTCGCATCGCGGGCGACCCCACGGCCACCAGCGGCGCGTAGCGGCTCGGCAGGGAGAAGCGCACCTGGTCGATCGGCGTGCCGTCGATGCGGTACCGCAGGCGGTACGACCACCACGCCGACGTCGGGCGGACGAGCAGGCCCGCGAAGACCTCCACGCCGACCTTCGTCGGCTGCGGGCGGACCCTCAGGCGAAGCGAGAACGCGGGCTTCTCGTAGCTGTAGGCGAACTGGACGGCCCGGGCCTGCTCCGCGTTGAGCCAGCCCCGCGTCCGCGCCGGGGGGATGCCTCGGAGCTGATCGCTGGCGAGGGTTTCGGCCTCGAGGTTCCTGGCGACCTGGACGGCCAGTCGGCCGGCCTGGTCGGACAGTGGCCGGCCGGCGGCATCCAGCACCGTCACGTGCGGGACGGTCAGGTCTCGCGGCTGGACGTCCTTCCGCACGAGCACCAGCGCGACGCTCGTCTTCGCGACGCCGGCGCGGAAGTTGACGTGCAGGCGCCGGCCGGCGGGCGTCGGCTGCTCGTAGTGATCCTCCACCGCCGGGCCGATCGCGCTGAGCAGCTCGTAGCCGTCCGGCAGCGCGAAGCTGGCGCCGAAGATCCGCCCGCGTTGGGTGGCGAGCTCGGCCTGCACGAGGAGCTGGACCTGTCGCCGGTCGACGCGGACGAGTTGATCGGCGCGGACCTTCGGCAGGACGACGTGCCGCGAGAGCTGCGCCGTCAGCGCGAACGGGCGGTACGGCCAGTAGTACGTCGCGACCTTGACGGCCCCGCCCTTCCCGCTGGGCCGGCCCACCGTGCCGTTGGCGCTTCGCCGCCCGCCGACGACGCGGGGGACCTTCAGCGTCATGCCGCCGGCGGCGTGGAGGGCGACCGTGCCGCTCTCTCGGCCGACGTCGGCGGCCCGGGGCAGCGCCAGGCGGGCCGGCTGGTCCAGCGCCGGCAGCTTGCCGACCCAGCGGGCCGTCAGCTCGTAGGCCTTCGTCGCCGGGCGATGCAGGCGGACCTCCATCACCTGGAACGTCAGCCCGTCCAGCTTCTTCGTGCCCGCCCGGCGGACGTCGCGCAGGTTCGCGCCGCCCAGGTCGGTCAGCGTCACGCCGTCCGGCAGCAGCAACCCGAACCGCTCGTGCGTCCCCGCCGAGAAGCGGAACCGGATCCGGCTGACGCCCACGAGGGCCCAGTGGAAGGCGTACACGTCGTGGGCGGCGGCCGCCTGGAGCGTCCGGTCCGCCGCGCCGGCGCCCACCTTCGGCGACCACGTCAGCGTCACGTCGCGCTGCATGCCGAGCGGGACGGTCCACCGGGTGACCTCCACTTCCACGGCGCCCCTCCGGGCGGTCAGCGAGACCTTCGAGAGCGCCCCGTCGACGCCCGGCGCGTCCAGCTCCAGGTGCCGCTCGGGCAGCTCGACCGTCAGCACGGCTCCGGGCAGAGGCGGCAGCGAGAACCGCACGCTGCCCCGCTCGCCGAGCCGCTTCGGCGTCGTCACCGACGAGACCTTCAGCTCGGCGTCGGTCTCGCCCGGCAGCGTGAGGACCATGCCCTTGGGGCCGACCTGAAGGCGGGCGGGCTTGCCGTCGAGCGTCGCGGCCGTCACCGCCACGCCCTTCATCGGCAGCGGCAGGACCACCCAGCCCTTGCCGAACGTCTTGACGCGGGCCGTCAGGACGAGGTTCATCCGTTCGCCCGCGAAGGTCGCCTGGTAGCGCACGCCGGCCAGCGCCACGTTGACCGGCCCGGCCGGCACGTCGATGCGGTCCTCCGGGTGGGCGCGGTTCCACAGCTCGACGTAGCGGCGGTACGGGATGAGGACCTTCCCGGCCTCCTCGGCGCGGGTCGGATCGCCCTCGTAGGGCACGATGACGGGCGGGAGCTTCGCCGCGGGCGCCGGGCGGACCGCGGAGGGCTTGCCCTTCGCCGCGGGCGCCTTACCGGCGGCCCGGGCCGTCGCGGCCGTCAGGCAGATCGCGGCGAGTGCGATCGCCGCCGTCCTTGCCGCGGTCGGAACGCTGCCGGGCGACGGGGCGGGCCCGACGATCTTCCGCCAGAGCCAGCCCATCCCGCCCAGCACGAGGTACACGGGAATCAGAACCAGCGCGCCGAGGAACGCCCCGTTGGCCAGGTACGCGGCGGCCGGCCACCAGATCGCCACGATCGTCGAGACGGTCAGCACGCCGAAGACGAAGGCCGCACGCCGGCGCGGGCAGCAGCGGATCATCCCAAAACCCACCAGCAGCACGGCGGCCAGGCCGAGCCTCCACGCCGTGTCGATGGTCGTCCCGCGGGTCAGCCCGATCTCCGGCGCCGCGGGGCCCAGTGAGGAGTAGGTGGCCGCGGGCCCGGCGTCGGCCGTCGCGACCAGCTCGACGGGCAAGGCGTAGCGCCCGCGGGTGCGCGTGCGCGTCGGCTTGCCTGCTGCCGGCGGCGCCGCCGGCGGCTGGGGTCTCTTCGCCCCCTCCGGCTGGGTCCCCGGCGGCCTGCGGGGCGTTCCCACCGGCTCGCCCGGCGCGGAGGGACCGGGCCTGCCCTCGTCCTCGGATTTGGCCTGCCAGTGCACGCGCGCCTCATCGAGGATCGACAGCTTGTCCGCGGCTCGCCCAGCGTGCATGCCCAAGCTCCCGACGGCGACCCTCCTGGCGCGGCCGAACAGGTCCCCCAGCACTTCGATGGCGCGGACGCCGGCGGCCTTCGGCCGCCAGACGCCCTCGGCGTCCATGTCCGTGAACTGCTTGGAGATGCGGTAGCCCGGCGGCGGGAGGACGGTCCAGCGGAGGTGGTTGACTTCCACGCCCGGCAGCGACGCGGCGGCCAGCGCCACGCGCCCCAGCGACGCATCAACGCCGCTCAGCGCGTAGACGACCTTCACACTCTGGGCGCGGTTCGACCGCGGCAGCGCCACCAGGTACTGCCCCGGTGCCTTCTCCTTGGGTTTGGCCGGGCGGCCGGCGACCTCCACCGACCACAGCTCCGCGCCGGTCGGCAGGTGCACGGTCAGGAACTGCATGCCGGCGTTGACGACGCGGAAGATCGCCTGCGTCCGCTGCGAGCCGCGCGCGCCGAGGTAGGTGGTGAAGGTCGCGTCGGCGGCCAGCGCTGTCGGGATGTCGTACTTGTCGTGCGCCTTGGCGGTCAGGCGGATGCTCGCGCCCGCCCCGGCGGGCGAGGTGGGCGCGCTCAGGCGGTAGGCGCGAAACAGCCGCCTGGCCGGCGCGGGCAGCGGCGGCAGGTCGATGGCGTCCACCTTGCTCGTGCCGCTCGGCTCGACGGTGACGTCCAGCTCCTCGCTGGCCTCCAGGGCGAGCATCTCGTGGACCTGCCCGGCCCCGACGGGGCGGACGAGCGGCACGGACACCTCGCCGCCCGGCAGGGGCCAGTCGTAGCGCACGTCCACGCGCACGGCGCCCGTCGTCTGGTCGTCCAGCCGGAGCTGCCAGAGGTCGTACGCGCCGGCCAGTCCCGGCGGAAGCTCGACCGTCGCCTGACCCGGCGGCACGACGCTCTTGCCCGCCAGGTGCCGGCCCGGGGCGGTGATGGAGACCGTCCGCCCGCGCTGCTTGTCCGTCAGCCGCTTGTCCGCCAGCAGGTACAGCGTTCGCGCGCGGGCCCGCGTGATCCGGTAGGTGATGCGCCACGTGCCGATGAGCTTGGTGGCGTCGGCCTGGACCAGCCCGATGCTGTCGGCGGCCAGGCGATGGGTCCCGCGGCTGACGCGGACGGTGACGGGTCCGTCCGGCCGCACATCGTACGTGTAGGCCAACTGCACGTCGCCGCCCAGGCCCAGCAGGCTCATGCGACCGACGGTGACCTTCTTGAGTTGCCCGGGGACGCGCACGGGCACGGCGTGCAGGTCGCCGGACGACGCGACGGCGATCTGCCCGGAGACGGTCTCCGCCCGGGCGCCGGGAACCGGCAGGGCCACCTCGCGCGGACTCGCGCCGGTCGGCCAGGTCCACGCGGGCGGCACGTGTCGCATGGAAACGTCCACCTTGACGGCCCCTTCCGGGCGCACGGGCGTCCCGAGGGCGATCTTGAGCGTCCGCTTGCCGGCGATCTCCACGACGCGGTACTCGAAGCCGGTCTTCTTGGCGTCCACGGTCACGCCGTCGAGGTGCCAGCGGCTCGCGGCGGCGGGCAGGTCGATGGACACGTCGAACAGCTCGCGCCCGACGGCGGTGATCTGGAACCGGCTGCGCAGGCTGATCTGCTCCGGCGTGACGGTCAGGCGGTGCCTGGCCTCGCAGGAGCGCCGCAGCGTCGCGGCGGCCAGGTCCAGCCCCACCGACCAGTCCTGCGACCAGTGATAGAACAGGCGCCCCTGGCGAGCGGCGAGCAGCCCGGGTACCAGGCTGGCGTGGGCCAGGTCCTGTCGCCGCGCGCGGCGGAGCCGCTGCCCGCGGATGTGCAGCTCGCCGCCCGTGTCGACCAACAGGTAGCCGTGCTCGAAATCGGCCCCGAGCAGCCGGACGAACGGGCTGGCCCACGCCCCGCCGGGCGCCCGCGGCGCGGAGGCCTGGATGTGCACCGCCTGCGTACCGCGGCTGGCCTTGCGGAGGCGCACGACCAGGCGCTTGGGAGCGCCCTTCCCGCCCGGCGCGGCGACCGACCACGTCACCAGGGCCGGGCAGCTCGCGCCCGTGACGGTCCACCCGGGCGGCACGAGGAACGTCAGCTCGCGCACGCCCCGGCGCAGCACCTGGACGGTGTAGAGGCAGTGCAGGTTCTGGTCGGCCTCGGTGAGCTGGACGGTGGTCGCGGCCGTGCCCAGCAGGATGGCGCGCTCGTCCTCCTGCCGGCCGTTGCCCATCAACGCGACCGTCGCCGAGCCGTGCCCGCCGAGGGCCAGTCGCACGTTCGTGCGGTCGGCCTTCTTGTCGTACGTCGCGGCGGCGACGGGCACGGTGGCGTGCACTTCCAGGTCGCCCGGCGCGGAGAAGGCCATCTCGCCGGCCGTCGCCGTCGGCAGCGTCAGCCCGAACTGCATCCCGCCGCCCTTGAGCTCCTTCAGCCGCGCCGAGCCGACCAGGTCGACGGTATGCGGCCCGCGCCCGGTGACGACGAGGACGAGCCGCCCGCTTCGGTCGTAGCCCAGCGGCGCGGGCTTGCCGTCCAGCGTCAGGCGGACCAGCCCGACCTGGCCGAAGCGCACGGGCACGGCGACCGGCCGGTCGCTCATCGAGACGACCGTCAGCTTGCCCGTCACGCTCAGCGTTTCGCCGCGGATGGTGCCCTGGTAGACGGCGCGGGTCACCTGGCCGACGGGGCGCTGCTCGTCGGCGCGCGCCCGGGCCTCGGCGGCGGCCAGGAGCTTCTCGAACGCCCCCCGCTCCATCAAGACCGCCTTGTCCACCGGGGCGATCAGCGAGGCCACGTCCCGGTACGGCACGTAGATCGTCGGGGCCTTGTTCTGCTTGCCATCCCGGGCGTCGGCGGCCGGAGGAAACGCGCCCGCCGCACCCAGGAGGATCAGGAAGATCGCGTGCGGTCTCATGGCCTTACTCCTTCTCCTGGTCGTCCGGGGCTTGGCTGCCGGGCTGGTCCTGCGGTCCCTCGTCGGCCTGTGGGCCCTCACCGGGCGTAGGTGGCGGCGCGGCCGGACGCGGCGCCGCGGGGGCGAGGACCGCCGGCTCGGCCGACGGCTTGGCCCGCCGCTCGGCGATCTGGCGCGGCAGGCGCTTGAGCAGCCAGTGCGCCACCCAGAGGCCCAGGACGATCAGTCCCGCCCACTGGCCTCGCCACAGAAGGTGCTTTACCAGTTCCGGGGCGAACAGGCGGAGCAGCAGGACGCCGACGGCCGCCAGCAGCACCAGGACGCACCGCTGGAACCCGGTCAGCTTGAGCGCAGCGATGCCCACCAGCAGGATCGCCGCCCAGACGGCGATGCTGAAGGTCTCCCTTCGGGCCAGCCAGATCCTCAGCTCGCCGGGCGCACCGTGACGGACGAAGTCCCACGTGCGCCCCTGCGGGGCGAACTGGAAGGCGACCTTGCCGGGATAGCCGGCGGCGAGCATCCGGAGCTGCCTCTCCCCGCCGTCCAGCGGGCGGAAGGCCGGGCTATGCCACAGCAGGTAGTCCTCGGAGGGGATCCTCAGCCGCCAGAGCGTCTGCTGGATGGGGATGCCTTCCGGGAGCTGCGGGGCCGAGAGCCTCCGCAGGGAGGCGTCCTTCAGGCCGTAGCGAACCTCCAGCACGAGCCGGGTGACCTGTCCGGCCGAGGGGGGCAGGCGGACGATCTTCTCCTCGTCGGTGGGGCCGTCCTCGGTGGGCGCTTCGGCGCCGTTGAGCAGCACGGAGAAGTAGTCCCCGCCGGGAGGCAGCTTGACCGACAGGCGATCGCCGCGGCTGGTCTTCAGGAGGAAGGTGGCGTGGGTGTTGATCTCGCGGTTTCGCCCGATGACCTGCTCGATGACGGCGCCGGTGACGAGGGTGGTGAAGACGGCGGCTTCCTTCTGTGCCGTCACAGGCAGGACGAGGGCAAAGGGCGGGGCGTTGCACCGGTAGGCCAGCGAGGCGACCTTGCGGTGGGCCGCCTCGGGCAGGTCGGCGGCGCTGGTCGGGTCGCCGTCGATGAGGTTCTCCTTGACCGTCGGCTCGCCGATGGCGAGCGTGTCCGCCTTGGCGACGGCGACGTAGCCGACCTGATCGGAGAGCTTGCCCGCGGCGAGGATGGGCAGGACGTCGACGAGGTTGGTCTTGCCCTCGGTATCGGCCTGGAAGCTCCTCCGCAGGGAAACGGTCAGCCGGTAGCGGTCGGTCACGGGCGACTGGAGGACGATCTTGTAGTAGGCCCACTCGCCGACCTTCACGCCGGGCCGGGTCGTCGGCTTCGCCGCGCGCAGCCCGGCGGGCAGGGCGTCCAGGCGGGGCTTCTCCTTGATGTCCCGCCCGCTGAGGCGGACTCCCTCGTTGGCCAGTGTGGCCGGCATCTGGACGTAGAACGTGTCCACCGGCGCGTAAAGGACGCGGTATTCCACGACGGCCTGTTCCTCGACCGACCCGGGCTGGATGTCCACCAGCCGGTGCACCGCCGCCGAGACCTGCGGGGGTTTGACGGCGACTTTCAGCCTCGCGCCGGCGGGCTTGGCCGGATCGATGCTGCGGAACTCGAGGGCCATCGCCGGGGAAAGCCCCGGCAGGGAAACCCACCGACTCGCGCGGTTGAGCGGCAGGGGCTGAAGCTGCTGGCGCGACTCCTCCTCCGCCCGCAGGCGGTCGGCCAGCAACACCAGGACCTGCCCGCTGTAGAGGCGCAGGTTCTCCCGGTCGGCCAGCGGCAGCCGGAAGTCCACCGGCGCGTCGGCCGTGGCGCGGTCCGCGCGAGCGGCCAACTCCAGCGTGATCGAGCCGGTCACCTCCCGCTTGAGCAGGATGTTGACGGTCCGCCCCGGCCCGTTGCCCGAGAGCTGGTGGTCGTCCACCAGGGCGGCCGGGCCGATCGAGACGACCTCCCAGGGCTCGGGCAGGTTCAGCGAGAGCCGAAAGACGCCGGCGCGCTCGATCTGGTACGCCAGCCGCCCGCGCAGCTCGAGGCGGTCGCTGTCCACGCCGAGGGCCCACAGGTGGCTGGCGGTGATTCGCGGGGCGACCGTGCCGATGGCCAGCGCCCCGCCGTAGTCGGCCGTGATGAACCGCCACGCCGTGACGCCGCGCCGGGCGCGGAGGGCCTTCGGCAGGCGCCCCGTGTCCACCCGCGCGAGGTTCCGGGCGTCGACGAGCTCCACGCTGCGGCGCGGACTGTGCGTGACGGCCACCAGCCCGCTGCGCCGGAGCACCTGCCGGGTGAGAATCGGCGACAGCGCCACGCGGGTCTGGGCCTCCTTGAGGAACAGCTCCATCTTCACGGTCAGCGCGTAGCTGTCCTTGACGGGAGAAAACAGCCGGACCCGCAGCTCCTGGGCGCGTCCCGGCGCGCCGGCGTCGATGTCCCACCGGGCGATGTTGCTGCCCTCGACGCTGGTGACGCGAAAGCCCCCGGGCAGTTGGATCGTGAAGGAATCCACCCCGCGGCGGCGGATGTCATAGGTGAACTTCACCTCGTGGCTGATGAGCGCCTCGCCGACGTCGATGTGCTGCTGCTGGTCGGAGATGACCACGGGCGCCAGGTCCGCGGCGGCCTGGGTCTTGGGCTTCCAGCTCAGCTTGACGGTCCTGGCCGAGCCGAGGAACGCCCGAAGGCGCGTGGCCTTCTTGCCGGCCTGGGCGACCTGCTCGGTGCTGGCCGCCAGCATCGGCTCGACGTCCACCTTCATGTTCTCCTCGGGGATGGTCAGCTCGAAGGTGGTGATCGCCGAGGCGGGGATCTGGAAACCGAGGACGTTCAGCCCGGGCTTGGTGACGAGCTGGCGGACGAACTCGACGACGAGCACGCGCCGCCCCTTGCCGCGGGTCAGCAGGACGTAGCGCCCCTTGACGACGCGCAGCAGCGGCTCGGGGCCCTTCGCGGGCTTGCCGCCGGGCCCGACGAACCGCACGGCCGCCACGGCCACGTCCGCCAGGCCGATGGGCACCTCGACCCAGCCGTCGGCGAGGACGTCCACCGTCAGCTCGAGCTGCATGCTGGCCAGCTCGGCGTCCACCTTGCCGGTGAAGCGGGACGTCGAGACGAGGTACGGCGTGGGGGCCTCGACGACCTCCGCGGGGGCGCGCCGGGCCTCCCGCCACAGCCGCCGGAACTCCTCGTACGGCAGGAAGACGCCCTGCTTCTCCGTCTCGAAGACGCCCTTGAGCTTCTCGTACGGCACGTAGACCTTCACCGGCTGCGTCGTCGCGGGTCCGGCCGGCGCGACGGCGGGGGGCAGGCACGCGGCGAGCACAAGTACGGTCCACCCCCAGGTGCGAACGTGGCTGTTCATGGTCTCGTCTCCCAAAGCGGCATCGTAGGCGAACGGAACGTGATCAATGTACTTTACGACGTACGGCGCGCCGGATTGTTTTGTCGAAAACCCGCCGCCGCGCTGCGACGTTCGGCGCCGCCGCGATCCGCCGAGCGCGCACCTCGACGCCACAGCGGCCCCGCAACGAACTGTCACCAGCCCCGCCGATCCCTTCGCCCCCACGGTCGATGCCCGGGAACCGGCGGTCATCCCTTGACCGCCCCGACGGCGATGGCCTTCACCACGTGCTTCTGGACGAGGAGGAACATCAGGATGACCGGGACGATCATGACGATCGGGCGCGCCATGGGCAGGGCCACGTCGAAGAACGTCCGGAACGGCCCGGCGCCATCGACGTGGGCGGCCTCCTCCACCTCCCTGGGCAGCGTCCAGAAGAACCCGGCCATCAGGATGGCATTGCCCGCCCCGCCGCGCACCAGCCAGAGGATCATCCCCCACAGGCCCTCCGGCGCGCGGATGGACATGAGCATCTCGAAGACGGGGACCATGACCGCCTGGTGCGGCGCGACCGCCCCGGCGATCAGCAGGGACAGGACGAGGACCTTGCCCGGGAACTTGAGCCGCGCCAGCGCGTAGCCGAGCATCGCGCTGATCGGCACGGTGCCGAGGACCACGACCACCGTCACGACCAGGCTGGTCAGGAAGTTCAGCAGGATGTTCTCCTCCTTCAGCACGATCCAGTAGTTGATCCACTGGAACCGCGCGTCGGTGAGGTAGCCGGCGCGGACGAGCTGGCGGAACTCCCTCTGCGCGTCGGCGGGATCCAGGGCGAACTTGCCGGCGTAGTCCCGGACGGAGCGCGTGTCTCGGGCGAAGGTCTCGCGGCTCTCGTGGCGGCGGCGGTTCTCGTCGCGCATCTCCCAGAGGGTGAGGATCTGGCGGGCGTGGAGGCCCTGGAAGACCGGTCCCATCGCGCCCGGCGCCAGTCGGTACTGCGGCGGATCGGCCGGTTCTCAAGGGCTTTCGGCCCCCGCCCCGCCGAGCCGGGCGCCGCGTGCCGGCCCGCGAGCCGGGCGAGTCACGAGCGGACTTCCGGCTTCCCATCGGACGGCTGCACAGGTGTAATGTCCGCGATCGGAGAGCCGCGATGAACGCAAAAGCCTGCCTGGCGCTGGCGATCCTCGCTGCCGCGGCCGGTCGCGGCGCGGGCGTTGAGACAAGGCTGCTGACCGATTTCACCCGCGACCTGCCGGCGAGCGACACCGACGCGACGGTCTCGTTGCGGTTCCGCGGCATCCGCGAGCTGCCCGGGGGCAAGGGCGACGTGGTGGTGCAGCTCCAGCGGCGCGCGGGCAAGTGGGCCGACAACGGGCACGTCGTCGCGGCCGACTACAACCAGAAGAGCACCAACTCCGTCGAGATCGGCGACCTGGCCTTCGACGGCAGGACGATCCAGGGCCCGCTGAAGGTGACGATCGGCCCGGACAGCCCCCGCCCGGGCAGGAAGGGCCTGCCCCAGACGCCGGACGTCTTCGAGATCGACGTGAGCGCGAAGGCCCGCCGCGGCCAGTCTGCCCCCTTCCAGCCGGACCGCGAGGCGTTCATGCCGCCCTGGCGGAAAGACACGCCCACCTTCGGCGGCGAGCTGCTGGAAGGCACCTACCGCGCGGCGAGGGGCGGCAAGGGCGCGGAGGGCAGGACCCTCGGGGCCGTGGCGCCGGCGCCCGTGCGGGGACGCTTCGGCGCCGAGGGCAACGTGCACGTCACGAAGGCCCCCGGCGGCGGCATGAAGCTGCTCTGCCGCCTGTCGCCGAAGCGTGTCGCCCCGCCGCAGGCCGCCTGGGCGGTCAAGCGCCTCCCCGCAGCCCAGGACTGGCGCCGGTACGACGGCCTGCGGCTCACCGTCGATTCCGCGGAGCGGCGCAGCGACGCCGCCATCGCCGTCCGCCTCACCGAGGCCGATGGCAGCACGTTCTCCGTCACCAGCGCCGCCCTGCTGCTCGGCCGGGAGGTGACCTTCGACGTGCCCTTTTCCGACTTCCGCGGAACCGGCGGCAACTACTTCCTCGACGTGGACCAGGTCGCCGCCTTCGCCCTCGGCGTGGACAATCCCGGCGGCGTCGGGGACGTCGAGTTCACCGTCCGGGGGATCGAGCTGATCCGGGCGAGCAGCGGCTTCGCCGCGCCTCCGACGGGGCCCGTGGACATCGAAGTGGACTGGCCCGTCCGCATCGACTTCGACGGCCAGACCACCGTGCCCAAGGGCCTGTTCGGCTTCCACGACGTCGGCCACAACAAGCCCCGCCGGCCCAAGGGCGTGCCGGCCTCCCCCACCGAGCACATGAGGCGGCTCCGCTGCGGCTTCCTGCGGCCGCTGACGCACGTGGGCTTCGGCGCCAAGCCGATCACCGACGAGCAGATCGCCGAGATGCAGGCCGGGCGCCTGGCCCGGAGGGACAAGCCCACCGGCGCTTTCTTCGCCCGCGCCGAGGCCGCCGACGCCGTCGACAACGTCGTCTGGTGCCACACGCAGGATCTCTGGGCCCGCCCGAGCTGGATGGACCGCGACCGCAAGAAGGTGCTCGACGGCGTACGCGCCTTCTACCGCGCGCAGGCGGCCAGGGCGTGGGTGCCCGGCGAGAACCACAACCCCCTGCGGCGCTTCGAGGTCTGGAACGAGCCGTTCATGTGGGGGCGGCATGTCAACATGGGCTACCGCAACCCGCGGGGCAAGCGAGCGTGGAGCGATCCGACGCAATACGGTTACATCCCCGCCAAGCTGGGGGCGGACGTGTACAGCGAGATCTTCCTGGCCGCCGTCGCGGGCGCCAAGGGCGCCAACCCGCACGCCAGGCTCGGGGGCATGTGTTCGCCCAGCTTCAACGGCGACGACTACGCCAACTTCACGAACTACGCCCGCCACTTCCTCGACCGCTGCCACGCGAAGGTGGACTTCCTCACCGAGCACCACTACTTCGGCCTGCCGGCAAGCTACGCGGCGAGCTACGAGGTCGTGACGGCCTGGTGCGACGTGAAGTACGGGCGGCGAATTCCCATCTACAACACCGAATGCAACGACCTGGGCTCCAGTCACGCCAACAAGGCCTACTACAACATTCGCGACATCCTGGAGTGCCTCCGCGTCTGTCCGGACGTCGCCCGCGGCCGGGCCGTGCACGCGCTGTGGAGCGGCTACTGCCGCAGCCCCGGCGAGACGAACGCCTTCACGCTGCTCTCGGCGCTGCGCGGGAGGATGCTCGCGGCGCGGGCGTCGGAGTGCGACGTCGTGCCCGTGGTGGCGGAGCGCCCGGACGGCAGGATGGTGGTGCTGGCCCTGAACGACTCGAACTTCACGCGGCGCGTGCAGCTTGCCGTGCCGGAGGGCCTGAAGCCTCAGGACGTCACGCAGCTCGTGATGAAGGGCGAGACGCGCCTCGAGACGGTGCCCGGCGGGAAGGTGGCGCTATCGGACCACCGGCGCCTGTCGGCGGAGCTGGCGGCGAGGGAGTGCGTCCGCTGGACGCTGGCGCCCGTCGGCCCGGCGCGCGACGCCGCCGTCCGCAAGCTCGAGCGGTCCTCCTGCAACGTCCTGTTCGCCCGCGTCGAGCCGGGCAGGAGCGTGTCGGGCAAGGTGGTGTGGCGCGGCGGCGGGCCCCCGGCGAAGCGCGCGATCCTGCGCGTCGTCACGCGCGACGTCCACCGCGACGAGGGCGTCGTCGTCGTCAACGGCACAGAACTGCCCTTGCGCTGGTCCAGCAGCAACGACGGCTTCGCCGTCGCCGAGGAGGTCCACCTCAATCCCGCGGTCCTCGCGAAGGACACGACGATCGAGTTCCGCTGCCCCCGGGCCGACAGCAACGGCTTCACCGTCTACGCCGCGGCGGTCCTCCTGGACAAGTAGCGCACGCGACGAGGCACCAGCGCGGAGACCAGGCGAATGCACAGGAAGGGCGACACCTGGAACGAGTCGGAGACGTACGCGGACGCCGTCACGCTGCGGCCGGTGCGGCGCGTCACGCGCAACGCCGACTACAACATGACGCCGAACTACCACACGAACACGGGCTTCTCCGCCGACGGCGAGTTCCTGGTGTTCGTCAGCCAGTGGGCTTCCGGCAGCGCGATCCTCCGCTGCCACGTGCCGACCGGCGACCTGACGCAGGTCAGCGAGGTCTACGCCCATGCCGGCGCGCCGGTCCTGGCGCCCCAGAGCGGATGGGCCGTCTTCGCCGCCGACGGCGCCGTCCACGCCGTGCACGTCCACACGCTCGAGGAACGCACCCTCTACGAAGCCGAGCCCCACCTCCGCATCGCCCGCCCGAGCATCGACGGCGACGAGCAAAGCGTCGTCTTCCCCCTGCACCCGCTGCACGGCGAGATCGCCGCGGGCTGCCGGCCGAGCCGAGGAGAGCTGGCGTACTTCACCGACCACGGCGCGAGCTTCGACATCGTGCAGGTCCCGCTGGCCGGCGGGGAGGCACGCGTGGTCTATCACGAACGCGGCTGCCGCAGCAGCCACATCCCCCACTGCCCCACCGACGGCGACCTGCTGCTGATCGACCGCGACTTCCCGCCGCGATTCCACGCCGGCAGCGACGGGGCGACCAACCGCATCTGGCTGCTTCGGCTCTCGACCGGCGAGCTGACCGAGCTGCCCAGCCGCGACGGCGGCACGTTCCAGGTCCACTGCGCCTGGACCTTCGACGGGCGGCACGTGCTCTATCACGGGCGCAGCGAACGCGGCGGCTGGTACATCGGCGTCACCGACCACGAGGGCCGCGTCGTCCGGGAGTACGGCTTCCACGAGCGCGACCACTACGGCCACGTCTCCGCCGCCGCCCCCGGCCGCCCGGCCATCATCCTGGACGGCAACCTCACGAGCGACCTGCTGCTGTGGCTGTACTACGACGCCGAGCAGCCGCGCGTCGAGGTCATCGCCCGTCACGGCACGGACTGGACCGGCGCCCCGGGGCAGCTCGCTCATCCGCACCCCCTGGCCGACCCGACCGGGCGGTGGATCAGCTTCAACGCCGCCCACGGCAAGCGCAGCGACGTGTACGTCGTGACGCTGTAGCCGCGGCGCGGGCCACGTCGATTCTCCACAACAAGGTCTTCGAGACGCCGTGGAAGCACCGTACACTTAGACAGGTCGCACATTCCGGAGGCTAAGGCGATGCGTCTGATCCGCCGCGTTCTCTGCTTTGCCGTGCCCCTGCTGGCCGTCGCAGCGCCCTCCACCGGCGGCCAGCTCGATGGACAGCTCGAGGCCGACTGGCTCCTCCAGGTCGCCCGCCGCGGGCAGGAAGCCGGGCGCACCCGCGCCGGGCGCGTCACGACGGCCGCAGACGCCGCCGGCGCCGTCGACGGCGTCAAGAACGGCCGGTGGGGCTTCCACACCGAGAACGAGAACGACCCCTGGTGGCACGTGGACCTGGGCGAGGCCCGGCCGCTGGTGCGCCTGGTGATCTACAACCGCTGCGACGGCGGCGCGGGCATCGCGGCGAGGACGTCGCGGCTGATCGTCCGGCTGTCCGATAACGGCAAGGCGTGGCGGGAAGCCTGCCGCCACGACGGGACGGTGTTCTACGGCGTGCCGGACAAGAAGCCGCTGTCGATCCCGCTGAAGAACGCCAGGGCGCGCTTCGTTCGCATCCAGCTTCCCGGCCGGAGCTACTTCCACCTCGACGAGGTCGAGGTCTACGCCGCCGGCGATCCGAGGAAGAACATCGCGCTCGGCCGGCCCGCCGACCAGAGCAGCACCAGCCAGTGGTCCGCGAGCCGCGGGCCGGTCCGCGAGCCGTCGAGCTTCCCGATCGCCGAGACGGTCGGTCGCGGCCGGCGGCTCGCGGCGGACCTGCGCCGCCAGGGCGTGGACACGCGGCCGTCCGAGCGCGAGATGGACGCCGTCGAGGCGGCCCGGAAGCACGCGCCGCCGGAAGCTCGCAAGGCGCTGTACTTCCGCGCCTGCCGGGCCGTGCGACGGCTGGCCTTCGCGAACCCCCTGCTGGACTTCGACCGCCTGCTGATCACCAAGCGCTCGCCCGGCAGCTACAGCCACATGTCCGACCAGTACTACGGGTGGTGGAGCCGCCCGGGCGGGGGCATCTACGTCCTGGAGGGCTTCCGGGGCGGCGAGCCGAAGCTGCGCTGCCTGACGGAGGGCTTCGAGCCGGGCAGCTTCCTGCGCCCGGACCTGTCCCACGACGCCAAGAAGGTCCTCTTCGCGTACTGCAAGCACTACCCGCACGTCAGCGGCCTGGGCGACAAGGTCACCAAGGGCAACATCCCCGAGGACGCGTTCCACCAGATCTACGAGATGAACGTCGACGGCACCGGCGTGCGGCGGCTGACGCGGGGCAAGTACGACGACTTCGACGCCCGCTACCTGCCCAACGGCGAGATCGTCTTCCTGTCGACGCGGCGGGGTCAGGCTCTCCAGTGCGGGCGGGCCAGCGCCGCGGCGACGCTCCACGCCGACCTGCCGGACAGCTACGTCCGCTGCGGCGGGGGCAGCCGCCGCCCGGTGGCCATCTACGCGCTGCACGTCATGGACGCCGACGGCGGGAACCTGCGGGCGATCTCGGCGTTCGAGAACTTCGAGTGGACGCCGTCGGTCGCCGCCGACGGACGCATCCTCTACGCCCGCTGGGACTACGTCGACCGCCACAACAACGCCTTCATGAGCCTGTGGTCGACCAACCCCGACGGCACGAACCCCCAGGGCGTGTACGGCAACTTCACGCGGAAGCCGCACTGCATCTTCGAGGCCCGATCGATCCCCAACTCGCACAAGATGATCTTCACGGCCTCGGCCCACCACTCGATCCTGGGCGGCAGCCTGGTGCTGCTGGACCCCGACGTGGCGCAGGACGACGTCGCGCCGATCACCCGCCTGACGCCGGAGGTGTGCTTCCCGGAGATCGAGGGCTGGCCCGCGACGTACTACGCCAACCCGTACCCGCTCTCGGAGACGGTCCACCTGGTGGCGTGGAGCCCCAACCCCCTGCGGCGCGAGGGCGGGGGCAACCCAGGCAACTCGCTGGGCGTGTACCTGTTCGACGCCTTCGGGAACCTGGAGCTGATCCACCGCGACCCGCAGATCAGCACGATGTACCCGATTCCGCTTCGCCCGAGGGCCAGGCCGCCCGTACGCAGCGAGGCAGCGGACCCTGCGGCCGACGGCGGGCGGATGCTCCTCGTGAACGTCTACGACGGGCTGGGTGGCGTCCGGCCGGGGACGGTCAAGCGGCTCCGCATCATCGGCGTGCCCGCCAAGGTCCAGCCCCAGATGAACCGCCCCGTCCTCGGCGTGACGCGCGAAGACCCCGGCAAGTGCGTGCTGGGCACCGTGCCGGTGGAGCCCGACGGCTCGGCGTACTTCCACATGCCGGGCGGCGTGAACGTGTTCTTCCAGGCCCTGGACGCCCACGGGCGGGCCGTGCAGACCATGCGAACGGTCACCTACGTCCAGCCCGGCCAGACGCTCTCGTGCATCGGCTGTCACGAGCCGCGGAACACCGCCCCGCCGGCGGGGGCCCAGCCGCTGGCGATGTCGCGCCCGCCTTCCAAGCTCACGCCGGGCCCCGAGGGCTCCTGGCCGCTGCGGTACGATCGGCTGGTCCAGCCCGTGCTCGACAAGCACTGCGTTCGCTGCCACAAGCCCGGCGCCAGGGCCAAGGCCGTGGCCAGGCTGGACCTGACGGCAAGCAAGTCGTATGCGGCGCTGCTGTCGTACGGCAAGGGCGGGGGGCTCCAGAACACGGTGCGGTCGCGGTACCTGGCCGGAAGGTCGCACGCCCGCGACGCCGTCGCTATGGCCAGTCCCCTGCCGCGGATGTTCCTGGGCGACGAGCCGCACCAGGGCGTCCGCCTGGACGGCGACGCCATGGACCGGCTGGCGACGTGGCTGGACACGTACGCCCAGCGGCTCGGCAGCTTCAGCCCGGAACAGGAGCGGCGCCTCCGCGCCCTGCGGACGACCTGGGCGTCCCTGCTGGCAAGGCGCCCGCCGTAGCGCTCCGCCGGGCGCGCCCCCGGCGCGGACGCCGCGATCTTGGTGAAGTCGCAGCGGCGCCCGTCCGATGCTCACTCACGGGAGACCCGTGTCATGCTCGAAAAGATCGACCTGTCCCGAAAGATCGGCAAGGCCGAGTACAAGAAGGCCAAGGACGCCATGGCGATCCGCCTGGCGGCCCTCCAGCGCCGGGCGACCGAGCTGGGCATCCCCGTGATCATCGTCTTCGAGGGATGGAACGCCGCCGGCAAGGGCACGCTCATCAACGAGCTGATCCTCCCGCTGGACCCGCGGGGCTTCGACGTCCACAGCACCCTGCCGCCGAACGAGGAGGAGGCCCTTCGCCCGTTCCTGTGGCGGTTCTGGGTCCGCACGCCCGCCGGCGGCCGCCAGGCCATCTTCGACCGGAGCTGGTACCGCCGCGTGCTCACCGACCGCGTCGACGGCGAGGTCAAGGGCAAGGCGCTCCAGCAGGCCTTCGAGGACATCCGCTCCTTCGAGCGCCAGCTCGCCGACGACGGCAGCGTGATCCTGAAGTTCTGGCTGCACATCTCGAAGAAGGAGCAGAAACGGCGATTCGAGAAGCTCCAGGGAAACGGCGCGACGTCCTGGCGCGTCACCGAGAGCGATCTGGAGGCCCATCGGCAGTACGAGCAGCACCTCGCGGCCGCGGAAGACATGCTCGCCGAGACGGACATCGACGCGGCGCCGTGGACGGTCGTCGAGGCGACGGACCGGCGCTTCGCGGCGCTGAAGATCTTCAACACGGTCGCCTCGGCGCTGGAGCACCGCATCGCCGAGGCCGAGCGCCGCAAGCAGGCTCCGCCGGACCCCGCGCCGGGCATTGCGGAGCTGCCCGCCGACCTGACCAGCTCCATCCTCGACGGCGTGGACCTGTCGCTGTCGCTGAAGCAGGACGAGTACCGCAGGAAGCTCAAGGCGCGGCAGAAGCGGCTGCGCGAGCTGGAGCACGCGATCTACGTCCGGCGGATCCCGGTGGTGGTCATCTACCAGGGCTGGGACGCCGCCGGCAAGGGCGGGAACATCCGCCGCCTGACCCAGGACCTCGACCCGCGCGGGTACACCGTCGTGCCGATCGGGGCGCCCAACGACCTGGAGAAGGCCCACCATTATCTCTGGCGGTTCTGGACGCAGTTTCCCAAGGCGGGGCACATCGCGATCTACGACCGGAGCTGGTACGGGCGCCTCATGGTCGAACGCGTCGAGGGCTTCTGCGCCGAGGGCGAATGGAAGAGGGCGTACCGCGAGATCAACGAGATGGAGCAGCACATGACGAACTTCGGCGCGATCCTGCTGAAGTTCTGGCTGCACATCGACAGGGACGAGCAGCTCCGCCGCTTCAAGGCTCGCGAGGACACGCCGTACAAGCGCTGGAAGATCACCGACGACGACTGGCGCAACCGCGAGAAGTGGGACCAGTACAAGGTCGCCGTCGAGGAGATGCTCTTCCGCAC
>CAZXOC010000027.1:0-4431 GCA_964642165.1 uncultured Planctomycetaceae bacterium
TGGCGGGCCGCCCAGACGTTCGCGCCGCTGCTGATGCCCACCAGCAGGCCGAAGTCCCGCCCCAGCTCCCGCGTCGTCTCGATGGCGTCCTCGTCGGTCACCTCGATCACGTCGTCCACCATCGAGACGTCCAGGATCGCGGGAATGAACCCGTCGCCGATGCCCTGGATCTGGTGCAGGCCGGGCTCGTGACCCAGCAGCGCCGAGCGGTCCTTCGGCTCGACCGCCACGATCCGCACCTCCGGGCGGCGCTCCTTGAGGAAGCTGCCGACGCCCTGGAGCGTCCCGCCGCTGCCGACCCCGGCCACGAAGCACGCGAGGTCGCCCGTCATCTGCCGCCACAGCTCGACGGCCGTCTGCTCGTAGTGGCACCGCGGATTGTCCGGGTTCTCGAACTGCTGCGGGACGTAGATGTTCGAATCCGCGGCGGCCAGCTCCCGCACGCGCCGCACCGCCCCGGGGATGCCCTCCTCGTCCGGCGTGAGGATCAGGTCGGCCCCGAGGGCCTCGATGAGCTTCTTCCGCTCGACGCTCATGCCCTCGGGCATGACGATGCGGACCGTGTAGCCCTTCAGCCGCCCGACCAGCGCCACGCCGATGCCCGTGTTGCCCGACGTGGGCTCCATGATGACCGAGCCGCTTCGAAGCTTGCCGTCGCGCTCGGCGCCCTCCAGCATCGCCAGGGCCACCCGGTCCTTGACGCTCCCGCCGGGGTTGAGGAACTCCGCCTTGGCGTAGACGTTCTCGTCCCTCAGCCGCAGCAGCGGGGTGTTGCCGATCAGGTCGAGAAGGTTGTCCGTCAGCATGGGGCCGTGCCTCCGCGCGGTCTCCGGGGACCCAGCCGAGACACGGAGCATACGCGAGGAGATGCGGCCTGTAAAGCTCCGCCGGAGCTAGCGTGGTTCGTCGCCGCCGCTCAGGAGGCCCGGCACGAGGGCGTCGTCCCGCTCGATGCGGAGCCGGCCGAGGCAGCGATAGACCTCGTCCATGCCGGCGCCGTCGGCCGGGGCGATGGCGAAGTCGGCAAACTGGCGTGTCTCCGGGAGATAGAGACAGATTCGCACGAGCTTGCACGTCGCGTCGCCCGCCAGGAAGCCCCGCCGCCCGCCGACCTCGATCCGCAGCCACTGCTTCTCCGACCCCAGCGGCTGGAAGACGCTCCGCAGCAGCAGCAGGTAGAGCGTCTTCTGGAGCTCGGCGTGCGTTCCGGCGGCCTCGACGTCCGCGGGCGTCGTCGCGAAGGCGTCGCAGAGGACCTGGTACGGGTCGGTCTGCTCGTAGTAGCGGTGCACCTCGTCGATGGACGGGGCGTGGCCCTGCTTGAAGCGGGGCGTCTTGGCCCCCACGCCGACGAAGTGGGCGGCGAGGCGGTCGCTCTCCAGCACGTTGGGGCGGTTCGGGTCCGCGCCGCCGCGATACTCGCTCGCGGGCAGGCGGAAGCACCACCCGCCGGCGGCGCAGCGGACCGACGGGCCCGGCACCTCGACCGTCGGGACCTGCCGCACATCGGGGCCCAGGACGCAGTGGATCGACGCCCGGTCGTTGGGCGGGATCTTCGAGAGCTTCGCCATCGCGCGGCTCTTGGCGTAGCTCAGCGAGACGCTCGGCCAGACGTACAGGACGGCCAGGATCGCCGCCGCTCCCGCGACCAGCAGCACGACCTTCACTCTCCGGCGAGAGGATCTGCCTGGCTCGTCCATGGATCGTCTCGTCCCCCTGGCTCTGCCGTCCCGCCCTCAAGGAGCCTATCGGCCATCGGGCGGGGCACCGTTACCTCTCCTCGCCCGAATGCCCCTCGATCTCGCCGACGGGCTCGGCGCGGCCGCCGAGGTGCCTGGCGAGGAACTGCTCGGCCCGGGCGAAGAAGTGCAGGCGATTGGCCGGGCGGGCGAAGCCGTGGCCCTCGTCGGCGTAGACGACGTACTCCACCGGCAGCTTCGCCTGGCGCATGGCGGCGACGATCTGGTCGCTCTCGGACTGCTTGACGCGCGGGTCGTTGGCGCCCTGGCCGATGAGCAGCGGCCGGCAGATCCGATCGGCGTGGAACAGCGGGCTGCGCGAGCGGAGGAACTCCCGGTCGCGCTCGACGTCACCGACGCGGTAGTGGAGCACGGGCAGGAAGGGCATCCAGTACGGCGGGGCGTTGCGCAGGAGCGTCAGCAGGTTGCTCGGGCCCACCAGGTCCACGCCGCAGGCGAAGACCTCCGGCGTGAACGTCAGCCCCACCAGCGTGGCGTAGCCGCCGTAGCTGCCGCCGAGGATGGCGATGCGCTTCGGGTCGGCGTGGCCGCCGTCGACGAGCCACCGCACGCCGTCGATCAGGTCGTCGTGCATCTTGCCCGCCCACTCGCGGTTGCCCGCGTTCAGGAAGGCCTTGCCGTACCCCGCCGAGCCGCGAAAGTTCACCTGGAGCACCGCGTAGCCCCGGTTGGCCAGCCACTGCACGCCCGGCTGGAAGCCCCACGTATCGCGACCCCAGGGTCCGCCGTGAACGAGCAGCACGGCCGGGGGCTTCTCGCCGCCGCCGGCCGCGAACGTCGGCCGCGTCAGGTAGCCGTGCAGCGTCAGGCCGTCCCGGGCGGCCAGGGCGACCGGCTCCATCCGCGCCAGCGGCAGGCCCTCCAGCTTTGGCCGGTCGGTGAACAGCAGCGTCGCCGTTCTCGTCGCCCGGTCGTAGGCGTAGTAGTGCACCGGCCCGTCGTCGGTGTTGTACGTGACGATCCACGTCCGGTCGGCCAGGTCGCCGCCGGTGACCTTGAACTCGCCGCGGCGGATCTTCGCGATGGCCTCGAAGTCCGCCTGCACGGCCTCGTCCAGCACGCGCCACGCCAGCCGGTCGCGGTAGAAGCCCACCGCCTGGACCCGCCGCGTCACCGGGTGGATGAACAGCCCGCCGATGTCGACCTCCTCGTCGGCGGCCACGGTCGTCTGCCCGCCGCCGGCCAGGTCGATCGCCACGAGGCGGTCCGTCTCGGCGTCGTGGCTGGAGCGGATCAGCAGCGTGCGGCTGTCCTTCGAGAACGTCACGATGTGGCCCGTGTCGTCGGGGGCCCACTCGAGGACCTTGCGCCAGCCCCCGCCGTCGGCGTCGCGGACCATCAGGTCGAACCCGCCGTCGCCGCGGCCGGCCATCGCGGCGCGGATGTGGAAGCTCGCGTCGGCCTCCCAGGCGAGGAAGTGGCCCGGGTTCTGCGCCACCGGCTCGACCGCGCCGTTGCGCAGGTTCACGTGGAAGACGTCGTGCAGGCGCTCGTCGCGCAGGTTCAGCTCGACGAGCATCTCGTCGGGGAAGTCGGGGTCCACCGCCGAGATGCGCGCCTGGGCGCCCTGGAACGGCGTCAGGTCCCGGACGATGCCGCCCGTCACGTCCACGCCGTGGAGGTGCCAGTTCTCGTCGCCCTCGGCGTCCTGGAGGTAGACGAGCTGCCGCCCGTCGTAGGCCCACAGGTACGTGCGGATGCCGCGCTTCCTGTCGGCCGTGACGCAGCGGTCGTCCTCCGCGCCGAGCGTCCGCACCCAGACCTGCATCACGCCGCGGTCGTCCGGCGCGAGGTAGGCGAGGTGCTTGCCGTCGGGCGAGAGCTGCGGGCTCATCCGTTCCGGGTTGCCGAACAGCACCTCGCGGGGGATCAGGGGGACGGCCTCTGCGGCCGGCGGGGAGGGACGGCTCATGGCACGCATCCTTCCGATGGACCACGTCGCGCCCACGGAGCCGGACGCCCGGCCTGGGGGCTGGGCCACTCTATCAGCCCGCCCCGCCTCGGGCAACCGCCCGCTCCAGACGCCTCAGCTCGCGGACGCTGTCAAAACGCGCCCGGGCGGCGCGTCCGGGCGCACCATTGGCAGGCTTTCGAGGCGGGCCCGGGGGGCGGCGCAAGTGGTTTCTCCTTTTTCTGACAGGGCTTAGGGATGCAGGCACGGGGCTTGCTGCGAGGGGGATGTTGTCGGCTGCGCCGAAGGGTTTCCGCCCGGCGGGCGACGTCGGGCGGCCGGCGCGGCACGGATTCTTCCGTAAGTCGATTCTTGAAAGTTTCTTACAGGCCATGCCGGCCCGGCGGAGGCTGTGTCGGGGCCCGAGGGCCCCGTTGCCGCCGGCGGCGGCGTTTCTGAAACAGGAAGCGAAAGGAGAAACTCCCCATGGCGGCCAAGCAGTTGACGTTTGAGGCCGGGGCCCGAAAGGCCCTGCTGACGGGCGTGGCCAAGCTCGCCCGGGCGGTCAAGAGCACCCTCGGCCCCCGGGGGCGCAACGCGATCCTCGACAAGGGCTGGGGCGCCCCGACGGTGACCAAGGACGGCGTGACCGTCGCCGAGGAGATCGAGCTGACGGACAAGGACGAGAACATGGGCGCCCAGTTGGTCAAGGAGGCGGCCAGCAAGACCTCCGATGCCGCGGGTGACGGCACGACCACGGCGACGGTGCTCGCCGAGGCG
>CAZXOC010000027.1:4441-7795 GCA_964642165.1 uncultured Planctomycetaceae bacterium
GCCGAGGCGATCTTCAAGGAGGGCTACCGCAACCTCGCCGCGGGCGCCGACGCGATGGCGCTGGCGCGAGGCATCCGCAAGGCGGTCCGCGCGGTCACCGAGGAGATCGGCAAGGCCGCCACGCCGGTCAAGGACGACGAGGACATCCGGAACATTGCGGCCATCAGCGCCAACAACGACCCGGAGGTCGGCAAGACGCTGGCCGGCGCCATGCGCCAGGTCGGGCGGGACGGCGTGATCACGGTGGAGGAAGGCAAGGGCATCGAGACGACGACGGACGTCGTCGAGGGCATGCAGTTCGACCGCGGGTACCTCTCGCCGCACTTCGTGACCGATGTGGAGTCGATGGAGTGCAAGCTGGCCAAGCCGCTGGTGTTCGTGCACGAGGACAAGATCTCCAACGTCGGCAAGCTCGTGCCGCTGCTGGAGAAGGTCTCGAAGGCCAAGCGCCCGCTGCTGATCATCGCCGAGGACGTCGAGGGCGAGGCGCTGGCGACGCTGGTGGTCAACAAGCTCCGCGGCATCGTGAGCGTCTGCGCGGTCAAGGCGCCCGGCTACGGCGACCGCCGCAAGGCGATGCTCCAGGACATCGGCATCCTCACCGGCGGGAAGGTCTTCACGAAGGACCTGGGCATCGACCTGGAGAGCGTCTCGATCGGCGAGCTGGGCACGGCCAAGACCGTCACCGTCGACAACGACAACACGACGATCATCGAGGGCGCCGGCGAGACGTCGGCCATCCAGGCCCGCATCGAGCAGATCCGCCGCGAGATCGACATCACCACGAGCGACTACGACCGGGAGAAGCTCCAGGAGCGGCTGGCGAAGCTCGCCGGCGGGGTCGCGCAGATCAACGTCGGGGCGGCGACCGAGAGCGACATGAAGGCCCGCAAGGCCCTCATCGAGGACGCCCTGCACGCGACGCGGGCGGCCATCGAGGAAGGCGTCCTGCCCGGCGGCGGCGTGGCGCTGGTCCGGGCGCGCAAGGCGCTGGACGGCGTCAAGGCCCGCGGCGACGAGAAGACCGGCGTGGCGATCGTCCGCCACGCGCTGGCCGAGCCGCTGAAGTACATCGTCGCCAACGCCGGGGAGATCCCCGCCGTCGTGCTGAGGAAGGTCGAGCAGGGCAAGGGCGGCTACGGCTTCAACGCCGACCGGATGGTCTACGAGGACCTGGTGGCCGCCGGCGTGATCGACCCGGCGAAGGTGACGCGCGTCGCGCTGGAGAACGCCGCGTCGGTCGCGACGCTCCTGCTGAGCTGCAACGCGACGGTCAGCGAGATTCCCCACAAGGAAGAGCCCCCGCCGGGCGGCCCGGGCGGCCCGGGCGGCATGGGCGGCATGGGCGGCATGGGCGGCATGGGCGGCATGGGCGGCATGATGTGATTCTCGAGTCCCTGTTTTCGATTGGCCATTGCCTCCCGAGGTGGCGGCAGAGGCAGCGCGGAAGGAGATACGCAAGATGGCAGTGAAACCGTTGGATGATCGGGTTCTGGTCAAGCAGGGCGAGGCGGAGGAGACGACGGCCGGCGGCATCGTGCTTCCCGACACCGCCAAGGAGAAGCCCCAGCGCGGCACGGTGATCGCCGCGGGCCCGGGCAAGCTGCTGGACAGCGGCGAGCGGGGCGAGATGAGCCTCAAGAAGGGCGACGAGATCTACTACGGCAAGTACGCCGGCACCGAGATCAAGATCGACGCCGAGGAGTACGTCATCCTGCGCGAGTCGGACGTGCTCGCGATCATCGGGACGTAGGCCCACGGTCCCCACGGGCCGAACGACAAGGGAGCCAAGGAGCGAATCATGGCTGCGAAACAGATGATGTACGACGCCGACGCCCGCGCGGCGATGCTGGCCGGCGTGTCGAAGCTGGCCGCCGCCGTCAAGGGCACCCTCGGGCCGACCGGCAGGAACGTCCTGCTTCAGAAGTCCTTCGGCGGGCCCAAGGTCACCAAGGACGGCGTGACGGTCTCCAAGGAGATCGAGCTGCCCATGCCCTTCGAGAACATGGGTGCCAAGATGGCCAACCAGGTCGCCAGCAAGACTTCCGACGTCGCCGGCGACGGCACGACGACCGCGGTCGTCCTGGCCGAGGTCATCATGGCCGAAGGGCTCAAGAACGTCACCGCCGGGGCGAATCCCATGGCCTTGAAGCGCGGCGTGGACCTGGCCGTCAACGCGGCGGTCGAGTCCATCGCCCAGCAGGCCAAAAAGGTCCGGAGCAACGACGACCTCCGCAAGGTCGCGACGGTCTCGTGCAACTGGGACGAGCAGATCGGCGAGCTGATCGCCAAGGCCTTCGACGCGGTGGGCACGGACGGCGTCATCACCGTCGAGGAAGGCAAGAGCATCACCAACGAGCTGGAGCTCGTCGAGGGCATGCAGTTCGACAAGGGGTACATCTCGGCCTACTTCGTGACGAACCCCAACACGATGGAGTGCGAGCTGGAAGACCCCTACATCCTCCTGCACGAGAAGAAGATCTCCAGCCTCCGGGACCTCGTGCCCGTGCTGGAAAAGATCGCCTCGACCGGCAAGCCGCTGATGGTGATCGCCGAGGACCTCGAGGGCGAGGCGCTGGCCGCTTTGGTGGTCAACCGCCTGCGGGGCGTCCTGAGCGTCTGCGCGGTGAAGGCTCCGGCCTTCGGCGACCGGCGCAAGGCGATCCTCCAGGACCTCGCCGTGCTGACCGGCGGGCAGGTCATCAGCGAGGACCTGGGACTGAAGCTGGAGAACGTCGACCTCGGCGCGCTGGGGCGCGCCAAGCGGATCGCCGTCACGAAGGACGACACGACCATCATCGAGGGGGCGGGCAAGAAGAAGGACCTCCGCGCCCGCGCCGAGACGATCCGCAGCGCCATCGAGAAGACCACCAGCGACTACGACCGCGAGAAGCTCTCCGAGCGGCTGGCCAAGCTGACCGGCGGCGTGGCGGTCATCAGCGCCGGGGCCGCCACCGAGACGGAGATGAAGGAACGGAAGGACCTCATCGACGACGCGGTGCACGCCACGCGTGCCGCGGCCGAAGAGGGCGTCGTCCCCGGCGGCGGGCTCGTCTTTCTGAGGGCCATCGAGGCCGTCGAGGCGGCCCGCAACAAGGCCCGCGGCGACGAGAAGATCGGCGTGGACATCGTCGCCAAGGCCCTTCGCGCCCCGACCCGCCAGATCGTCCGGAACACCGGCGAGGACGGCGACGTCGTCGTGACCGAGATCTTCGAACGCGGCGTCGGCGTGGGCTACGACGCGGCCAGCGGCGAGTACGTCGACATGGTCAAGGCCGGCGTGATCGACCCGGCGAAGGCCTCGCGGACGGCGCTCCCGAACGCCGCTTCGGTGGCCGGGCCGATGCTGACCAC
>CAZXOC010000027.1:7805-28796 GCA_964642165.1 uncultured Planctomycetaceae bacterium
CCGAGCTGATGGTGACGGAATACAAGGAAGACGAGGAAGAGGACAACCGGGTTGCCGGCGCGGTGATCTGACCGCGCTGCGCGCTGCCGGCGGTTCGGCTGCCGCGCGGAGAGCCCGGATGCCTCGGACGTTCCCACAGGGGCGCTTGGCCCACGCGGTCCAAGCGCCCCTGTGCCCTGATACGACGGCGCGCGGGAGGCCCCCGACGGCGCCGGAAAGACAAGAGAAACTCGATTCTCCGCCGCCGATCTCCGATCTCCAACGGGGGCGCTGCCTCCGCCGGGGCGGACGGCGGACGCGGGGCGCCCGGACGAGGCCGAGCGCCGGTCGCAGCGGAGCCGCCGGACGTCGGAAGTCCAGCCATGCCCGAGAAACGTGACTACTACGAAGTGCTCGGGGTCAGCCGCACCGCCGGTCTGGACGAGATCAAACGCGCTTACCGCAAGGGCGCGCTGAAGTACCACCCCGACAACTACCGGGGCGACAAGGGCGAGGCCGAGGAAAAGTTCAAAGAGCTTGCCGAGGCCTACGAGGTCCTCTCCGAGCCCCAGAAGCGCCAGATGTACGACCGCCACGGGCACGCCGGGCTGCGCGGCACGGGCGTGCACGACTTCAGGAACATGGGGTTCCGCGACATCTTCTCGATGTTCGAGGACATCTTCGGCGGCTTCGGCGGCTTCGGCCCCTCGACGCGCCGCCGGGCCGACCGCGGCTACGACCTGGAGACGCAGGTCGAGCTGACGCTCGAGCAGGTCGCCACCGGGGTCGACGAGACGCTCGAGTTCGAGCGGATGGACTACTGCGAGACGTGCAGCGGCTCGGGCGCGCGGCCGGGCACCGCCCCCGAACGCTGCGCCACCTGCGGCGGCTACGGCAAGGTCCAGCAGCAGATGCCGGGCTTCCTGGGCGTGAGCATCCGCGTGACGGCGTGTCCGCGCTGCAAGGGCAAGGGGACGATCGTTTCGGACCCCTGCGCGGACTGCCGCGGCACGGGGCGGCGGCGCAAGAAGCGCGTCCTGACCGTCCACATCCCCCCGGGCATTCGCGACGGGCAGGTGGTCCGCGTCCGCGGCGAGGGTGAGCCGGGACGCGTCGGCGCCCGCCGCGGCGACCTGCACTGCTACGTCCGCGTCCGGGAGCACCCCCTGCTGATCCGCCGCGGCGACGACCTGCACTGCCAGGTGCCCGTGGCCTTCACGCAGGCGGCGCTGGGCGGGCGCGTCGAGGTGCCCACGCTGGCCGGCCCGGAGGAGATCGACATCCCCGCGGGCATCCAGACCGGCGAGGTGATCACCCTTCGCCGCCGCGGGCTGCCCGACGCCCGCCACGGGCGCCCCGGCGACCAGTACGTCCAGGTCTTCGTCGAAGTGCCCCGGAAACTCACCCGAAAGCAGCGCGAGCTCCTCGAAGAGTACGCCCAGATTGAAGACGCCAACGTCTCCGAGCAGAGAAAGACCTTCTTCGAGAAGCTGAGGGAGTACTTCTCTCCGGACTGAGCGCCGCGCCCGCTCGTGCGGCGGCGCCGAGGGATCGTGGCCCATGAGGAAGAAGGACAGACATCGCGAGAAGGAGCCGACGCCCCAGCCGGCCCCGGAGCAGGAAGCGCCGCCGGAGCCGGCCGACGCGACCGGTGCGGCCGCGCAGCGACCCACCGAAGGCCCGGTCGAGGCGCCCGGGGACGTCGTGGCGGCCCTGACCCGCGAGCGGGACGACCTGCTGGAGCGGCTCCAGCGGGTCTCGGCCGACTACCTGAACTACCAGAAGCGCGTCCAGCGTGAGGCCGCCCAGGCACGGGAATTCGCCAGCGAGCAACTCGTCAAGGCCCTGCTGCCCGTGCTGGACGACATGGAGCGTGCCCTGGGGGCCGCCCGGTCCAACCACGAGGAGGGCGACCCGTTCCTCACGGGCATGCAACTGGTCCACGACAAGGCGATGGAGACGCTCGGGCGGGTCGGACTGACCGCGATCCAGGCCGAGGGCAAGCCCTTCGATCCGGAGCTGCACTCGGCCATGATGCAGCAGCCCACCGACGAGCACCCGCCGCAGACCGTCCTGACGGAGGTGGTCCGGGGCTACCGCCTCAAGGGGCGGACCCTTCGCCCCAGCGGAGTGGTGGTCGCGACGGCCCCGTCGCAGGAGGCCGCCGGCGCCGAGGCCGACGAACCGCCCGCGCCGGACGAACCGCCGGAGCGGGAATCTCCGCAACCAGGCGGCGACGGCGGCGATTAACAGCCCTGTTCCCCGTGGCGGGCCGGCCGTCGCCCGTGGCGGGCGGAGCAGGCAGGAGCGTTCAGATGCCGACGTACGATTACGAGTGCAGCGCGTGCGGGCACCGGTTCGAGAAGTTCCAATCGATCACGGCCCGCCCCATCCGCAAGTGCCCGGCATGCGGCCACAGCAAGGTCCGCCGGCTCATCGGCGCCGGCGCGGGGGTGATCTTCCGCGGCAGCGGTTTCTACCAGACGGACTATCGCAGCGCGTCGTACCGCAAGGCCGCCGAGAAGGATAAGGGCGCCAAGGGCGGCGAGACGAAGGGCTCCGGCGACGGCGCCGGCAAGGCGTCCTCGAGCGACACGTCGGGCAAGGCCGCCGGCGACGGCGACGGCAAGGGCCCCCAGAGCGATTGACGGTCCGCCCCGGCCGATCCGCCGGCACGGGCGCACGACGTGAGGGGCGGAAGCACTCCCACCCGCGGCGGGGGGCCGCCGTGCCAGACGGACGGCGCGGCCCGGGGCCGGAGAGGGGGGGGTAACTCCCTGGAAGCAAAGCCGCGAAGACATTTGGCGCTTTCGGCCGATGGGTATATAATCCCGGCCGGTCCGGACTCGCGATTAAGAAAGGGCCCAACCCATGGCGGACGAGCAGCAAGAGGTCAGGCGGATCAACTGGAGCGAGGCCCTGACGGTCTCGCACGTCTTCAAATCTTTCCGGATGTCGATCCACTTCAGCAAGCTCATGCTGGCCCTGGCGGCGTTCCTGCTGATCTGGGGCTGGGGGTGGATCCTGGGCGAGCTGGCCGGCCTCGCCGACTACTACGTGCCGGACAAGGAGATCCACCTGCACCTGGCCCTTCCGGCGAGGGACTTCGAGACGAAGAAGCAGGAGGCCCAGGAGGCACGTCCCGGCAAGGTCGCCGCGATGTGGGGCAATGCCCTGACCGAGTGGGAAAAGCTCCAGTCGTTCCAGGGCTTGCTGGGGGAGGAGCTCAAGAAGACGCCTCGCGCCGCGGGAAACAACCATCTGCGGGACCACTTCCTCGCCCTGCTCGAGGACCCCAACCAGAAGGTCGAGCCCGGCAAGGCGGCTCCCGACGAGGCGGGACGAAGCCAGGATGCCAACGAGGACTGGCACGACGCGCTGAGCAGCGCCGAGGGCATCTTCGACAAGGAGATCGCGCGGATCGAGGGGTTGCTGAAGGCCTGCGACGCCGAGGACGGCGGCCGCAAACGTATTGCGGACGATAAGTCGCTCGACACCGACAAGAAGAGGGCCGCCGCCGAGGAGCAGCTCGACGCGGACCTCCAGGCCGCCGCCAGGGCCCTGACCCTTCGCAAGATCGCCATCGACCGGCAGATTCGCGGCGTCCGCGGCAGCACGATCTTCTGGGCCCTGCAGGACTACGAAGGCAAGTGCCTGGAAAACGCCATCCTCGCCGTGCGGCGGCTGAACTTCACCGGCGGGCTGGTCAAGTACCGCGACACCCTCGCCGCCCGCAGCGCGGTGCTGCCGGCCGCCCAGGTGACGCCCGACATGGGCCTGGAGCCGGCCGACCCCACCCCCGCGGACGACCCCCCGGGCTTCTTCTACTGGCTGCTGGTCGGGGCGCATGGCCTGGGCTGGCTGTGCAGCCAGCACTGGCTCTACGCGCTGTTCCTGCTGGCCGGGGCGCTGTGCACCTGGGCGCTGTTCGGCGGGGCGATCCACCGCATCGCCGCCCTGCACTTCGCGCGGGAGGAGAAGATCTCGATGGGCCAGGCGCTGCGGTTTGCGGCCGGGAAGTTCCTCAGCTTCTTCACCGCGCCGCTGATCCCGCTGGCGATCGTGGTGTTCATCGGGCTGTTCCTGGCGTTGGGCGGGCTGATCTTCGGCAGTTGGGGCGGCGGGATCCTGGCGGGCCTGTTGTTCCCGCTGGCGCTGTTCGGCGGGCTGCTGATGGCTTTCCTGCTGATCGGCCTGGGCGCCGGCGGCGGGCTGATGTACCCCACGATCGCGGTGGAGAGCTCCGACAGCTTCGACGCGATCAGCCGGAGCTACTCGTACGTGTTCGGCCGACCGTGGCGCACGGCCTTCTACGCGCTGGCGGCGCTGATCTACGGCGTGATCTGCTACCTGTTCGTCCGCTTCTTCGCGTTCCTGCTGCTGTCCGTCACGCGGTGCTTCGTGCAGTGGGGCGTCTGGGGCGGCGGCGAGAGCATCTCCCCGAGCGCCGACAAGCTGGACGTCCTCTGGCCGGCGCCGACGTATGCGCGGCTGCTGCCGGCGTTCCACTGGCAGGCGATGAGTCCCGCCGAGATGGTCGGCGGCGCGTTGATGTGGCTGTGGGTCTTCGTGGTCGCGGGTCTGGTGATCGCGTTCCTGTTGTCGTACTTCGCCAACGCGACGACGGTCATCTACTTCCTGCTGCGGCGGAAGGTGGACGCCACCGACCTGGACGACGTCTACGTCGAGGAGGAGTTCGAGGAAGAAGCCGCGGCTCCCGTCAGCCCCGCCGAGGAGCCGCCCGCGGCGGAGCAGGCCGAGCCGGCGGAGCAGGCCGAGGAGGCCCCGGCCCCCAAGGCGAAGGCCAAGGCCAAGAAGACCGCCAAGAAGGCCGACAAGAAGACCGCCAAGAAGGCCGACAAGAAGGCCAAGAAGAAGGCCAAGAAACCCGAGAAGGAATAGGGACAGGCCTTTCCTGAAAAAAGACTTGCGCCGCCCGGCGCCCGGGGCGTCGGGCGGCGTTCACTGCGCGCAGAGTCGCGCATGTTCGCGCTGGCAGAAGCGGTCCGTCATGCCCGCGATGTAGTCGCAGACCACGCGGTGCAGCCCGTCGGCCTCCGTGCGCCGGCGGTAGCGACGCGGCAGCCGAGACGCATCCGTCGTGAAGGCCTCGAACAACTCCCGGATGACCCGCTGGCCCTGCCGGTCCCGCGCGAGGTTGTCCCCGCACAGGTAGACGTTGTGGAGCAGGAACTCCTGCATCTCCTTCGCGGCGGCCGCGATCGGCGGCGAGAACGCGGCGCACCGCCGGTCGGCTCGGCGGACGTCGTCCGGCGAGGCGACGCCCAGGGCGTCGAGCGTTTCAGCCGTCGCCCGAAGCAGGTCGTCGGCCAGGATGGCCAGGACGGCCTTGCCGGCGCGGATCCGCTTGTGGATGGGGCGGGCGTCGGGGGCGCGGGCTTCGGCCTGCTGCCAGGCCTGGCGCCAGAGCGCGAGGTCGGCAACCTGCTCGACGGCGAGGACGCCGGCGGCGAGGGCGTCCTCCAGGTCGGCAGCGGTGTAGGCGATCTCGTCGGCGACGTCCACAACCTGCCCGGCCAGGGGCGCGCGCTGCGACGCGTCGAACTCCTCGCAGGCCGGCGTGTCGTAGCGCGTCTCGTGCTTGGCCAGGCACTCGCGGACCACTTGCGTGAGGTTCAGCCCGCGGAACCGCGGGTAGGGGTGCTCGAGGTAGTCCACGACCCGCAGCGACTGGCGGTTGTGCTCGAAGCCGCCGTGGTCGGCCAGCAGCTCGGCCAGCGCCTCCTCGCCGCCGTGCCCGAAGGGCGCGTGCCCGAGGTCGTGGGCCAGCGCGACGGCCTCGACCAGGTCCTCGTCCAGCCCCAGCGCCCGCCCCAGCGTCCGGGCGATCTGGGCCACCTCCAGCGTGTGGGTCAGGCGCGTGCGGAAGTGGTCGTCCTCGTGGGGCACGAAGACCTGGGTCTTGAAGTCCAGCCGCCGGAAGGCCGAGCAATGGACGACCCGGTCGCGGTCGCGCTGGAAGCAGGATCGGTACGGGTGCGGCGATTCGGGGAACTTCCGCCCGCCGCTCCGGGCCTCGCCGACCGCCCAGGGGGCCAGCTCCACCTTGCGACGCCGGGCGAGCCATTCGCCGGCCGACCGCGCCCTGCCTGCCATGGTGCACCCCGCTCAACCGGCGCCGGGCGGGTCCTCGTCCAGCCGGGGCAGGCCGAGGCCGTCCGCCGCGCGCCGGATCTTGTCGCGCAGCTTCTCCAGCGCGTCGGGGATGACCCGAACGTCGCCGAAGACGTGCATGAAGTTCGTGTCCCCCGCCCAGCGGGGCACGACGTGGACGTGCAGGTGACCGGGCAGCCCCGCCCCCGCGCAGCGCCCGACGTTGATCCCGATGTTGAAGCCCTGCGCCTGGATCGCCTGCGCGATCGCCTCCTGGGCGTCGCGGACCATCGCCATCATCTCCAGCATCGTCTTGGCGTCGACGTCGCCCAGGGACGAGACGTGCTCCAGCGGCGCGATCAGGCTGTGCCCGCCCGTGTACGGAAAGCGGTTCAGCACCGTCATGGCCCGTCGCCCGCGCCAGAGCAGCAGGTTGTCAGCGTCCCCTTCCGGGTCGTCCCGGATGTCGCACAGGAAACACCCGCCGCCGCCGTCGGCCAGCGACTCGATGTACTCCATCCGCCACGGCGCCCACAGGTTCGTCTTCCATTCCGGCGATGATCTCTCGAGATCCATGACGCCGACTATATCGCCTTGCGCGCCCGCCTTCCAACACGAAGCCCCGCGCCCGGGGCGGCGCAACTTCCCCTTGCACGCCGGACGCGCGCGGATAGGCTGTTGCCGGACCGATGGGCAAGGAGTGATTGATGGACCAGGTCGAACGCGAGAAGTTGCGGGAGGCGCTGCGGCGGCTCGTCGCGGAGCGCAACCAACGGGCCGAGCGGTTCCTGGCCCAAATGGAGTTCGCCGAGGGTCTCTTGCGGCTGCATCCCACCCGCGCGCGGCGATGGCGGAAGCTGCTCGACCAGGCCGGCGGGCGCGTCGCGGAGGTGCTCTCGGCCGGGCGGCTCGACCGGCTGGCCAAGGCCGTGGCCGACGCCGAGAAGCTCCTCGCCCCCGTCGGCAAGGTCGCCAAGCGCTACACCATCCACTGCGTCGGCCACGCCCACATCGACATGAACTGGATGTGGTCCTGGCCGGAGACGGTCGCCGTGACGAACGACACGTTCCTGACGGTCCTGAAGCTCATGGAGGAGTTCCCGGACTTCTGCTTCACGCAGAGCCAGGCCTCGGTCTACGCCCTCGTGAAGGACTACCACCGGGAGCTGTTCGAGCGGATCCGGCGGCGCGTGGCGGAGGGCCGTTGGGAGATCGCCGCCGTCCAGTGGGTGGAGGGCGACAAGAACCTCGCCGCCGGCGAGAGCCTCGCGCGCCACCTGCTGTACACGCGGCGGTTCTTCGCGGAGCACTTCGGCCTCTCGCCGGGCGACGTGCCGCTGGACTGGGAGCCGGACACGTTCGGCCACGCCGCGACGATCCCCACGATCGTCTCCCGCGGGGGCGTGCGGCGATACTACTTCTGCCGCGGCGGGAAGTTCGACAAGCCGGCGGTCTTCCGCTGGAAGGGCCCCGACGGCTCGGAGGTCCTCGTCAACCGGGAGACCACCTGGTACAACGACCACCTCGGCCCGCACAACGCGACGGCGCTGCTGGCCTTCTGCGAGAAGACGCACCTGACGGACTGGATGTGCGTCTACGGCGTGGGCGACCACGGCGGCGGGCCCACGCGGAGGGACATCCATCGCTGCCACGAGATGGACTCCTGGCCGATCTTCCCGAGCTTCCGGCTGGCCACGACGCGGGGGTACTACGAGATGCTCGAGCGGCACGCCGCCGATCTGCCCGAACTGGAGGGCGAGCTGAACTTCGAGTTCACCGGGTGCTACACCACGCAGACCCGGATCAAGCGGACGAACCGGCTGGCGGAGCACCTGCTGGCCCGGGCGGAGGCGGCGGCGGTCCTGGCCTGGCGCGTCGGCGGGCGCGACTACCCGGGCGCGCTGCTGCGCGAGGCGTGGATCGACACGATCTTCGGGCACTTCCACGACATCCTGCCCGGCTCGGGCGTCCGCGAGACCCGCGAGTACCACATGGGGCGGTTCCAGGACGTCGCCGCCGCGGCGACCGCCGTCGCGACGAACTCGCTTCGCGCCCTGGCCGGGGCGGTCGATACGGCCGCGCTGGCGGGCGAGCAGGCCGACGCCGACACCGGCCAGGCCATGGGCGCCGGCGCCGGGCTCGGCACCTACTGGGGCGACGTCTCCCGCGCCGCCCACGCCGCCGCCGGGCCCAGGGCCTTCCTCGCCTTCAACCCCGCCGCCTGGCCGCGAACCGAGGTGCTGCGCGTCACCGCCTGGGATTCCGGCGACGGCACCGTCGACGCCGGGGCGTTTGCCGCCCGCCTGCCCGACGGGTCCGTCGTGCCCGCCCAGCGGCTCGGGCGGACCGCCCGAGGCTACTGGGGCCACACCTACGTCGACCTGGCCGTGCCCGTCTCCGTGCCGGCGATGGGCTACACGGCCTTCATCGTCGAGCCGGCCGGACGCCACGTCCCCGACCCGTCCACGGGCTACGGGCCGTCCGTCGTCGGCGCCCCCGCCGGGATGGACGCCTCGGCCGCCGTCCGCACGCCGGACAGGCTGGCCATGGAGAACGAGCACCTCGCCGTGCGGATCGACCCCTTCACCGGCGGCGTGGTCGAGCTGATCGACAGGCACAGCGGCGTGAACCTGGTGGACCCGGCCCGCCCGGCGGCGCTGCTGGAGTACGTCCTCGAGCGCCCCGGAGGCATGTCCGCCTGGATCATCCACGAGGCCCAGGAGCGCACCTGCCCCCTGCCGGTGCACTCCCTCGAGCCGGTCGCCGCCGGGCCGCACCTCGCCTCGGTCGTGGCGAAGGTCAAGGTGCTGGATTCGACGGCCACCGTGACCTACACGCTGGCGGCCGGGCAGCCACGGCTCGGGATCGACCTGGAGATCGACTGGCTCCAGCGGGGCTCGCCGGAGATCGGCACGCCGTCGCTTCGGCTGCGGGTACCGCTGGCGCTGAAGGGCGCCGTCGGGCTCTACGAGATCCCCTTCGGCTCGATCGAGCGGGCGCTCGACGGCGGGGAGGAGGTCCCCGCGCTTCGCTGGGCCGACGTGACGGGCCGGACCGCCGGTGGGAAGGTCGCCGGCTGTGCGCTGCTGAACGACTGCAAGTACGGGCATTCGCTCCGCGGCTCGACGCTCGCGCTGACGCTGATCCGCAGCAGCTACGAGCCGGACCCGCTGCCCGAGATCGGCACGCACCGCGTGGGCGTGGCGCTGGTGCCGCACGCGGGCAGGCTCTCGGCGGCCGAACTGGTCCGCCACGGCGCCGCCTTCAACCAGCCCGTCCGCGCCGTGGCCACCGACGTGCACGAAGGCGCGCTGCCGCCGACCGGCGCCGCCGTGCGGCAGGTCCGTCCGGCGGGCGTCGTTCTCGCCGGCATGAAAAAGGCGGAGGACGACGCGGCGGTCGTCTTCCGGCTGTGCGAGACGGCCGGGCGGGCCGCCAACGCCGGCGTCGTCCTCGATCCGGACCTCTTCGGGCGCATCGCCGAGGCCGTCGAGGTCGACCTGCTGGAACGTCCCCTCCCCGCCTCGACGGCCCGCGCCCGGCCCGACCGCTTCGGCGTGCAGGTTCCGGCCCACGGCATCGCGAGCGTGAAGGTGGCGTTCAAATCCTAGCATCGCCATGCACACGCTGCGGGAAATCCGTCGGCTGCTGGACGAGGCGGGGCTGCGGCCGCGCAAACGCCTCGGCCAGGCGTTCCTCATCGACGGCAACCTGCTCGGAAAGCTGCTGGAGCTGGCCGAACTTCGCGGCGACGAGACCGTCCTCGAGGTCGGCCCGGGCACCGGCTCGCTCACCGAGGAGCTGCTGGCGCGTGCGGCGGAGGTCGTCGCGGTGGAGGTGGACCCCGCCCTGTGCGAGCTGCTTCGCCGTCGCCTGGGCGGCCGGGCGGGCCTGCGGCTGATCTGCGGCGATGCGCTGGCGAGCAAGCATGCGCTGTCGCCGGACGTGCTGGCGGCGCTGGGGCCCGGCTCGCACCTGGTGGCCAACCTGCCGTACCAGATCGCCACGCCGCTGGTGGCGGAGTGCCTGCGGCAGTCGTGGCGGTCGCTGCAGGGCCGGGGCGAGTGGAGCTGCCGCTTCGATCGCCTGACGTTCACGGTGCAGAAGGAGGTGGCCGATCGGTTCGCGGCGGCGTGCGGCAGCAGGGCCTATGGGCCCGTCAGCGTGGTGGCGGCCCTGCTGGGGCGGCTGCGGCTGGGTCCGATCGTCCCGGCCGGGGCGTTCTGGCCGCGCCCCAAGGTGGCCAGCCGGATCGTGCGGATCGACCTCGACGGCGCCCGCGCGCGGGAGCTGGCCGACGCCGACGTGCTGTCGGCACTGCTGTCGGCGGCGTTCGGGCAGCGGCGCAAGCAACTGTGGACGGCCCTGCGCAGCCGCTCGGCGCCGTTCGCGGCGGAGGTTCTGGCCTCGTCGCTGGACGAGGCCGGCATCGCCCCGACGTGCCGGGCCGAGCAGGTCGGCCCGAACCAGTACCTGGCCCTTGCCAACGCGGTGGCGGCGGCGATACCATAAGTGGTTTGCCGCGGCAGCGGGGCGCCGGTTCCCGCCCGGCGGGCCGCCGCCGATAAGACCCCGGCGCACAAGGCCTTGGGCCAGCGACGTTCGGGCCGGCCCGCCGGGCGGGCCGTGACACGTCGCTCCCGGGCAACTTCGCTTGCCAGTTTCCGGCCGGTTGAGTACAGTGAAGGTAGAGATTCACCAGATAAGGGCGCAGGCATGACCCAAGCGGAATCGCAGAAGAGCACGACCGCGGACGCGGGCACGGACAGCGGTGCGGTGAAGAGCGCCGACGCCCCCGGGGCCGCGGGCGCCGATAAGGGCAAGGGCAAGGCCTTCTTCGATCGAGCCGAGCAGGTGGCGGAGACGGGAAACTGGGACTTCGCCATCGAGATGTACCTCGAGGGCATCCAGCGCGAGCCGAGCGCCGTCGAGCGCGGGCACAAGGCCCTCCGCGAGGTCGCGATGAAGCGGAAGGCCCAGGGCGGCAAGGGGCCCGGCATGATAGACCAGCTCAAGCGCCGCCCCGGTAAGGACCCGCTGGACAACCTGGTCAATGCCTCCTTCCTCCTGGCGCGCGACCCCGGCTCGGTGCAATACATGGTCCAGGTGCTCAAGTCCGCCCAGAAGCTGGAGCTGATGGAGGGGGTCCACTGGATTGCCGGGATCATCCTCCAGGCCGAACGCCAGGCCAAGAAGCCCAACAAGCGCATCCTCCTCGACATCACGCAGGCGTTCCGGAGCGTGGAGGACTACACGCTGGCGATCCAGTCCGCGGACATGGCCCTCCAGCAGGCCCCCAACGACGGCGAGCTGCGCGCCGTGCTGCGGGACCTGTCGGCCCAGTACACCATCCAGAAGGGCAAGTACGAGGAGGAGGGCGACTTCACCAAGGGCGTCCGGGACATGGACAAGCAGCAGGAGCTCATGCGCGAAGAGGCGATGGTCAAGGACGAGGAGTACCTGCTCGAGCAGATCAGGAAGGCCCGCCAGGAGTACCTCGAGTCGCCCAAAGTCGCCGGCAAGGTCAACGCCGTGGTGGACGCCCTGCTCCAGATCGAGAACGAGTCGTACGAGAACGAGGCGATCGACATCCTCGCCAAGGCGAACCGGGACACGGGGGCGTACCAGTTCAAGATGCGCATCGGGACGATCAAGATCCGCCAGATGACCCGGCGGTATCGGCAGCTCCGAGAGTCCGGCGACACGGTGGGCGCTGCCGAGCAGGCCAAGCGGCAGCTTGCCTTCGAGCTGGAGGAGTACACCGAGCGGGCGGCGAATTACCCCACGGACCTGAGCATCCGGTTCGAGCTGGGCCGGCGGCAGTTCCTCTGCGGCCAGTACGACGATGCGATCGCCTCCCTCCAGCAGGCGGAGCGCGACCCGCGCCGCGCGCTGCGCGCCCGCGGCCTCATCGGGCAGGCCTTCACGAAGAAGGGCATGTACACCGAGGCGGCCGAAACCTTCGAACGCGCCCTCCAGGCCGAGATGATCGAGGAGCAGGCCAAGGAGCTTCGCTACTTCCTCGGCGACGTCTACCAGACGATGGGGCGGCTGGCCGACGCCCAAAAGCAGTACTCCATGGTCGTCCAGGTGGACTACAACTACCGGGACGTGCGGGAGCGCCTGGAGGCGATCCGCGAGCGGCTCGAAGAGCAGCAGGACGACGCGGAAGGCACCGCGGGCTGACCGCGCCTCCGCCGCCGGGGCGAGCCGCGCCGGCCCCGATGCGCCCATCCCCGGCTGCGGCGCGAGCGTTTGGGCTTGCCCTGGGCGTCGTGCGGGCTATAATACCGCGATTCTGGACCTCGGATCAGACACCGACCGGACCGTGCAGGAGAACGATACGTGGCACACTCGCTTTCGGCGAAGAAGCGGATTCGCCAGGACCTTAAGCGCCGCGGGCGGAACCGATGGCGCAAGGAGCAGATCAAGCAGGCCGTCCGAGAGTTCAACGAGGCGCTGCGCGCCGGCGACAAGGCCAAGGCGGCCGACCAGCTCCGCGTCGTCTACAAGCGGCTGGACAAGGTGGCCGCCAAAGGCACGATCCACAAGAACGCCGCCGCTCGGAAGAAGTCCAGCCTGGCCAGGAAGCTCCAGGCCATGGGATGACCTCGCCCGGCACCGTCCGGGGCGGGCTGGGCGAACGGCCCATAGGCATTCCCGCACGCGGGAAGGCAGTGCCTGTGGGTTGTTTCACGTCGGGAGCCAGGGAGGCCGTGGTGCGTGAGAGGCCCGGCCGGGAAGAAATTCGTCAGTCGCGCCGGCGAGAAGCTGGAGGCGGCGCTGGAGGCGTTCGGGCTCGACGTGGGCGGCGCGACGTGCGCGGACTTCGGCTGCAACGTGGGAGGGTTCACCGACTGCCTCCTTCGCCGCGGGGCCGCACGCGTCTATGCCGTGGACACCGGCTACGGCACGCTGGCCTGGACGCTGCGGAGGTCGGACCGCGTCGTGGCCATGGAGCGCACCAACGCGCTGCGCTGCCCGGTGCCCGAGCCGGTGGACCTGGTGGTGATCGACGTGGGCTGGACGCCGCAGGAGCGGATCCTGCCGGCGGCGGCGCGATGGCTGAAGGCCGGCGGGCGGGTCGTTTCGCTGCTCAAGCCGCACTACGAGGTGGCGCATCGGCGGGGCGTCCGGCCGCACGCTCGCCTGGCCGACGCCGAGGCCGAACGCGTCTGCCTCGACGTCTGCCGGCACCTGGACGCGTCGCCCTGCGAGCTCTGCGCGGCCATGCGCTCCCCCCTGCGGGGCAAGGGCGGGAACCTGGAGTTCCTGCTGTTGGCGCGGCGGCGCGGTTCGGCGGTGTGAGTCGTCGGAAGACCGGTGCCAGAGGCTTGTTGACGCACCCGGCGGCGCCCCATAGAATCGGGATACGATCCGAAGGCAACCGTACCGGTCGGCGGTCGGGTTCTGCCGCCCTGGCGGCGGTCCGGCCCGGGAACAAGCTGAGGCGCACCGATGGGTGAGATCCGAGTTGCCGTCGCGGGCATTGGGAACTGTGCCTCGTCGCTAATCCAAGGAGTCTACTACTACGCCGACCGAATGGCCGGCGGGGATGGCGACGGCGCCGTGGGGCTGCTGCACCCGCGGCTGGGCGGGTACGAGCCGAAGGACGTCCGCATCGTCGCGGCGATCGACATCGACGCGCGGAAGGTCGGTCGGCCTCTCCACGAGGCCGTCTTCGCCCCCCCCAACAACACCAAGACCTTCTACGGGGACTTCACCTGCGACGACGTCACGGTGCGGATGGGCCGCGTGCTGGACAGCGTGGCGGAGCACATGGCCGCGTACCCGGAGCACCGGCGATTCGTCGTCGCCGACGCGCCGCAGGCCAGCCAGGCCGACGTCGAGCGCCTCTTCCGCGAGACCGGCACCGAGGTCCTCATGAGCTACCTGCCCGTCGGCTCGCAGAAGGCCACCGAGTTCTACGCCGACTGCTGCGTCCACACGGGCGTGAGCCTGATCAACTGCATCCCGGTGTTCATCGTTTCGGACCCGGCCTGGGGGCGGCGGTTCCGCGAGGCGGGCATCCCGTGCGTCGGCGACGACGTCAAGGCCCAGATCGGCGCGACGATCGTCCACCGCGTCCTGGCGCGGCTGATGCACGACCGCGGCGTGAGCATCGACGCGACCTACCAGCTCAACACCGGCGGCAACACCGACTTCCTCAACATGCTCAACCAGTTCCGGCTGAACTCCAAGCGGATCAGCAAGACCGAGGCCGTCCAGAGCCAGCTCGACGTGCCGCTGCCGGCGGAACAGGTCCACATCGGCCCGAGCGATTACGTGCCCTGGCAGAAGGACAACAAGGTCTGCTTCCTGCGCCTGGAGGGGCGGGGCTTCGGCGGCGTGCCGATGAACCTGGAGCTTCGCCTCAGCGTGGAGGACTCGCCGAACTCCGCCGGGGAGACGATCGACGCGATCCGCTGCTGCAAGCTGGCGCGCGATCGGGGCCTGGCCGGGCCGCTCGATGCCGTCAGCGCCTACACGATGAAGCACCCGCCCGTCCAGTACACCGACTCCCAGGCCTACCGGATGCTGGAGGACTTCATCGCGGAGGTCTCCGCGCCGCAGCCGGACCCGCCGGGAGCCGCTGCTGCCGGCACCTACCGCCCGGAGCGGCCGGTCTCCGTCGAGACGCCGGGCGAGCCCGCGCCGAAGTAGAGGGCCCCCCGGGCCGGACACCATCCCCCTGCCGCCGCGGTGTTCGTGCGCGCCGCCCGTGGTTGTGCCCGCCCGGGCGGGCGGGTACCCTCAGCGGCATGATCGGGCGAGCGATCGGACTGGGCTTCGTGACGGCACGCGACGCCATCGCGCGCGGGCTGGTCCAGGCGGGCGTCGCGCCGAACGCGCTGACGCTGACGGGCGTGCTGCTGACGCTCGCGGCGGGCGCCTGTTACGCGCTCGGTGCCGGCAGCCGCTTCGCCTGGGGCCTCACCCCGCAGCCGGGCGGCGCCGACGCGTTCGCCCTGCTGGCCGGGGGGCTGCTCGTGCTGTCGTCCGCCTGCGACATGCTCGACGGCGCCGTCGCGCGGCTGGGCAACCGCGCCACCCGCTTCGGGGCGTTCCTGGACAGCACGGTCGACCGGTTCAGCGACTTCGCCGTCTACGCGGGCATCGCCGTCTACTACGCGTGGCAGCGGCCGGCCAACATCACGTTCGTCCTGCTGGGCATGGTGGCCTTCTTCAACGCCTTCATGATCTCCTACACCCGCGCCCGCGCCGAGGACGTCATCGAGTTCTGCACGGTCGGCTACTGGCAGCGCGGGGAGCGTTCGGCCGCCATCCTCATCGCCACGTTCGCCTACAACATCCCCGCGCTGGTCCTTCAGCAGGCGATCCTGCCGATGCTGACGGTCTTCCGCCGCATCGCCTACACGCGCGGCGTCATCCGCGGCCGCCGGCCCGTGCTCGACCCGCGCAAGGGCCCGCTGCACGTCAAGTTGCGCCTTTGGCGCTGGCCGCGCATGACCGTCCCGTACGACCTCGTCACGGCGCTGAACATCGCGTGGCTGCTGTTCGCGCGGGTGGGCCAGTTCGACCCGCTGGGGACGGCCTTGAGAGCCGCCGGCTGAGGGGGCTTGCCCTCGCGCCTTTGCAAGACGGCCCGCCGGCGCGTATAATCCCCCCAATGGTCCCGTTTTTCGGTCGTGGGATGCCGCCAAGGGAGGGTCCCTCCCACGTTCTCGACTCGGCGGGCCGAAGTGATGACCGGCCAGACCCAGAGCAATCCGGAACCCGGCGAGAAGCCTCGGGACGACCCGCTGGATCACCTGCCGCCCGAGCTGCTGGAGCGCGTCCGCGTGGAGGTGGTCGCGGCGGCGCTGGTGTGCGCGCCGTTCGACCTCGACGAGGACGGGAGATACCTGGAGGGATACCTGGTCCTCACGGAGGACCGGCTCGGGGCGTTCTGGCGTGCGTCGGACGACGGCGATGAGTGGACCGCCCGCTGGCACGGGCTCGACAAGCTCGGCGAGGCCAAGGTGATCGACGGGCTGGGCGTGAACGTGCTGCGCCTCCTGGCCGACGACAAGATGGTGGCGGAGTATCGCTACACGCTGCGCCACGCCAAGGCCGTCGCCAAGCTCCAACGCCGCCTCGAACACCACCTCAAGGACGAGGAGAACGGCGAGGAGCCCCCCGACGAGGCCGAACGCCCCGACGAGAAGAAGCTCCGCTGCGACAAGTGCGGGCGGGTGATCCCGGCTTGGACGGAGAGGTGCCCGGCCTGCACGAGCCGGCGGAAGATCCTCTTCCGGCTGCTGGACTTCGTCCGGCCGCACAAGTGGCGGATGATCGTCGGCCTGCTGCTGGCCGTTGCCGGCACGGCGATGGGCATCGCCCAGCCGATCCTGACCAAGCCGATGATCGACAAGGGCCTGGGCGGCACGGCCGGGTTCCAGCCGGACCTGCGGCTGTTCCTCACGTACCTGTCGTTCTTCGCGGGCCTGCTGGTTCTCAGCAACATCGGCGGGGCCATTCAGCGGCGGCTGGTGTTTCGCCTCGGCACGATGGTCTCAACGGGGATCCGCGACACCGTCTACGCGCACCTGCACAGGCTGTCGCTGACCTTCTTCGCCAAGAAGCAGACCGGCGGGCTCGTCAGCCGCGTCACCAGCGACTCGGACCGCCTGTGGCGGTTCCTGGCGTTCACGTGCATCGACGTGGTCGTGGCGGTGCTGACGCTGATCGGCGTGGCGGTGGCCATGTTCGTGGTGAACTGGAAGCTGGCGTGCTTCGCGCTGATTCCCATCCCGCTGATGCTGTTCCTGATGGTGGTCTTCCACAACATGATGCACCGGTTCTTCCGGAAGTGGTGGCACCGCTGGGGGCAGCTCACGGCGGTGGTGGCCGACGCGCTGCCGGGCGTGCGCGTCATCAAGGCCTTCAGCCAGGAAGAGCGCGAGATCAAGCGCTTCGGCGTCAAGAACCGCCAGATCTACGACCAGGAGATGAAGTTCATCAGCGCGATGACGGTCTTCGGGCCCCTGATGATGTTCTGCACGCAGCTCAGTCTGCTGGTGGTGTGGATCGTGGGGGGGATGTGGATCGTGCGGGACTTTCCGAGGGTCGGCGCGCTGCTCGGGGCGAACTCCCGGGCCGACATCGGCGCGTTCATGACCGTCGGGACGCTGTTCGCCTACATGGGGCTGCTGCACCGCTTCCTCCGCCCGATCCACATGATCGCGCACATGGACCAGGAATTCAACCGCGCCGCGACCAGCGCGCAGCGGATCTTCGAGGTCCTCGACACCGAGCCGACGATCTTCTCCCGCACCGGCGCGACGCGGGCCGACGACCTCCGCGGCAAGATCGAGCTGCGGAACGTCAGCTTCACCTACGACGGCGTCCGCAAGGTGCTCAAGAACATCACGCTGGCGATCGAGCCGGGGGAGATGATCGGCCTGTGCGGGCCGTCCGGCGGCGGGAAGACCACGCTGGTGAACCTCGTCTGCCGCTTCTACGACGTCCTGGAGGGGCAGATCCTCATCGACGACGTGGACGTCCGCGACTACGACGTGCACAGCCTTCGCAGCCACGTCGGCGTCGTGCTCCAGGAGCCGTTCCTCTTCCACGGCACGGTCGTCGAGAACATCGCCTACGGCAACGCCGGCGCGGACATCCGGCAGGTCATCGCCGCCGCCAAGGCCGCCAACGCCCACGACTTCATCGTCGGCTTCCCCGACGGCTACGACGCGCTCGTCGGGGAGCGCGGGCAGACCCTCTCCGGCGGCGAGCGCCAGCGCATCAGCATCGCCCGCGCCATCCTGAACAACCCGCGGATCCTGATCCTCGACGAGGCCACCAGCAGCGTCGACACCGAGACCGAGAAGCTCATCCAGGAGGCCCTGGAGCGCCTCGTGGCCGACCGCACCACCATCGCCATCGCGCACCGGCTCTCGACGCTCCGCCGCGCCAATCGCCTCGTCGTGCTCGAAAAGGGCGACCTCATCGAGCAGGGCACGCACGAAGAGCTCGCCACCAAGGAGGACGGCGTCTACGCCAAGCTGTTGCGCATGCAGAGCGAAGCACAGTCCCTCATCGCCCTCGGCGGCTAGTAGAGGGCAGGGGAGCGTTCCCGTGGCCGCCTTCCCGCCGTACACCCCATGGATCGCACGCCCCGGCACGCCGCGCGAGGAGAGGAGTCGTTCATGAAGCAGTTGATCCTGTGTGCCGTCGTCGTTGCGTCTGCCGCGGCGCCCGCCGCCACGCCCGCCGAGGATGACGGCCGGAGCACCGTGCGCGTCGTCGGCCTCCAGGTGGTCCGCCCGCTGCCGGGCGATCGGCAGAAGCAGTCGTTCACCGGCCGGCGCACCGGCACGGCCCTGACGATCCAGGTCCGCCGGGCCGACAGGCACTTCCTCGGCGTGGACGCCGGCCGCTCCGCGCTGGAGACCTTCCGCGACGACCGCGGGACGTCGCTGATCGACGAGCCCACCAAGCTGCTGCGCACCTGGGCCAGCGGGAAGGTCTGGACCAGCCCCGACGGGAAGGACTGCCTCTTCGAGGTGCTCTCGCCGCGCACGCCGGCGCGCGGGGCCCGCCGGGTGCAGCTCGAGGCGAAGGTGGTGCTGAAGTGCGGGCGCCAGGCCCAGGTGGCCGAGCAGCCGGAGCTGCGCCTGGTCAAGGGCGCCGAGCTGACCGCGGGCCCGGCGCGCATGAAGATCATCGGCGTGCAGCACGGCGAGAAGACGGCCATCTTCACCCTCTCCACGCAGGACAGCGTCGAGCGGGTCGGGCGCATCGAGTTTCTCGCCCCCGGCGGAAAGGCGATCCACGCCACGCTCGTGGAGCAGTCGGTGGTGGATTTCATGGGCGCCACGTACCACGACCGCACCTACCGCCTGGAGTCGAAGAAGCCCGCGCGCTTCGACACGGTCCGCGCCCGCGTGCACTCCTTCCGGAAAGTCGAACGCCTCGCCGTCCCCGTGAAGGTGACCGTCGGCGTGGGCCTGTGACGCAGGGCGGCAGCGCCTGGGCCGTCGTGGAACTCGCCGTCCTGCAGGTCGGCCGGCGGATTCGCCCTCCCGTCGCCACCCGCTGCCGGTACAATGGCCCCCGCCTGTGAGGATGTCGGCCGACGACCTTCTTCCGGAAAGGGGCATGACATGTCGATGCACGCGAGATCGCTTCTCCTCGTTTCCGTTGCCGCGGCCGCGATCCTGCCGCCGGTTGCCCGGGCCGCCCCGGCCGCCGACCCCGACGTCCGGCCCGTCCCCTTCGTCAAGCCCAAGGGCATCTGGGACCAGTTCGTCATCCTCGTCTGGCAGTACAAGACCGACGTGCGGAAGGACCTGGACCTGTACCGGCAGGTGAACCTGCGCGGCTTCCACATCGACCGCGGGGCGGGCAAGGAAGACCGCGTCGAGTTCGCCCGGAAGCACAACCTGCCCTACTACAACGACCACGCCGCCGACAAGGGCTACCTGCACCTCACGCCGCGTACCGGCCGCGACCGCGTGCTCCGAAGAAGCACCGTGATCCCCCGCCCCTACAGCTTGGCCGACCCGAAGACCCTGGAGATCATGAAGGGGCACCTCCGCCGGAACATCGCGGTGACGAAGAACGGGCCGGTCGTCGCGTACGCGTTCGACGACGAGGTCAGCCTGGGCTCGTTCAACTCGCCGGCCGAGGTGGACGGCTCGCCGCTGTCGGTGGCCGCCTACCGGAAGTGGCTGCGGAAGCAGTACGGCGGCATCAAGGCCCTCAACCGGACGTGGGGCACGGACTTCGGCAGCTTCCCCGAGGCCCTCCCCGTTTCGTTCGAGTTCGTCCGCCGGGGGCATACCCGCCCGCCGTTCGCCCGGTGGAACCTCTCCCGCTGGATGGACTGGCGCAGCTACATGGACACGCAGTTCGCTCAGTGCGTGGCCGAGCTGACGCGCTACGCCAACTCGCTGGACCCCACGACGCCCGCGGGCTTCGTCGGCGGCCAGCAGGCCGCGCCCTACGGCGGCTACGACTACGCCAAGCTCTCCCGCGCCATCCAGTGGATCGAGAGCTACGACATCGGCGGGTCGTGCGAGATCCTCCGCTCGCTCTGGCGGACCGAGCGGCGCCCGTACGTCCAGACATGGTTCTCCACGACCGACGCGCGCCGCGACGGGTGGTTCCTGTGGTACTACCTGCTGCACGGCAACCGGGGGGTGATCGCCTGGCCGGACCGCGGCGGGTCGTGGTTCCGCCACAAGGACGGCAAGATCGCCGAGTTCGTCCGGCAGAACGCCGGGACGATCGGGGAGGTGCAGGGCCCCGTCTCGAAGCCGATCCTCGACGTCGACGCCCGGTTCGACGCCGACCCCATCGCCGTCTACTACTCCCACCCGTCCGTCCAGGCCACCTGGGCCATGGACGTCGTCACGCACGGCGGCACCTGGCCCCGGCGGTCGAGCAGCCTGGACAACAAGTGCCAGTCCGCCGGCAAGAACCGCGTCGCGTGGTTCAAGCTGCTGGAGGACTGCGGCTTCCAGTACAACGTCGTGACGGGCGCGCAGATCGCCGGCGGCGAGCTCATCGACGGCAAGTACAAGGTCCTCGTCTGCAACCGCGTGGCGGCCATGTCCGATGCCGAGGCCGGCGCCATCCGCAAGTTCGTCGCCGCCGGAGGCACGGTCATCGCCGACCACCTCACCGGCGTGCTGAACGAGCGCGGCGTCGGGCGCGCCAAGGGCGGGGCGCTCGACGGCCTCTTCGGCATCCGGCGCGACGAGTCCAAGGGCTACCTCGGCGGCCAGGGCATCACGGAGATCGACGGCGAGAAGTACAGCCGCCCGTTCCTCCAGCGCCTGGTGTACGGCGGCGCGCTGCGACACGAGGGCATCGTCGTCTACGAGCGCGGCACGAAGGCCGCCGCCGGAAAGGCCGCCGCGACCATCGGCACGGCCGACGCCGTCATTC
>CAZXOC010000027.1:28896-40981 GCA_964642165.1 uncultured Planctomycetaceae bacterium
AAGGCCGCCGCCGGAAAGGCCGCCGCGACCATCGGCACGGCCGACGCCGTCATTCGCAAGCAGACCGGCCGTGGACGCACCGTGTACCTGAACCTCACGCCCATGGCGTACTACGACATGGACTACCGTTTGGGGGCGACGGGGCAGACGTGGCGCGGCCTGCTGACGGGCCTGCTGGCCGAGTCGGGACTGCATCCGCGGGCCCGCGCCCTGGCGGGCGGCAAGCCGATCCCGCTGGCCGAGCTGCTGTACTGGCGCAAGGGCGACCGCGTCGTCGTCGGCCTGGTCAAGAACCCCACCCGCCAGGGCTCCATCACCGGCGTGGGCAAGGTCCACGGCGTCACGGGCCAGCCCGTCGACGTGACGATCCGGTTCCGCCAGCCGGTCCGGGACATCGTGGACCTTCGCACCGGCAAGAAGCACCCCGCCGGCCCGACCCTCCCCGCCGGCGCCTGGAAGCCCTGGGAGGCCCTGGTCTTCCAGGTGACCATGCCGTGATGAGGAAGGCGCGCAGCCCAAGGCTCGGGGAGATCCGGCCCGGATTGCCGTCTTGATGAGGCCACTGGCTCTTCGTACCATTGCCGCTGCCGCGGAAGCTCGCTCGTGGGATGCCAGTCCTCCGTGTGGCGAGAGGTACCATGGAAGGCAAGAGACTGATAAGGTCGGTGCGGCTGTTGTGCTTCCTCTCCTACGGCAGGAGATCCCAGGAAGTGGAGCTTGGCCCGCTCAACGTGCTCATCGGCCCCAACTGCTCCGGGAAGTCCAACTTCATCGCAGCCCTTCGTCTCCTCAAGTGGGCTCCGAGAGACCTGAACGTGCCGATTCGCGAGGGAGGCGGCGTCACCGAATGGCTCTGGAAGGGCCCACTGGGCCAGCGCGAGGACGACAGGCGCCCGCCGTCGTTCGCTATGATCGAAGCGGTGGTTGCGTTTCCGGATGGGCCTCGCCCCTTGAGACACGCGATCAGCTTCACTGCGACCGGCCAGCGGCTGGACGTGCTGAAAGAGGTGATCCAGAACGCTGGTCGTCTGCGCGGGGACAATGGCCCGGTGTGCTTCCTCTGCTCCCAACGAGGAGAGCACAACGCCGAGCTCAGCGCAAGGACGGATCTCTCCGCCCAAGCGGGAACGGGCGTGGGACGTGAGGAGAGGCCCTATCCGCTGGAGAAGCTGCCTACCGACCAGTCCGTACTCTCGCAGTTCAGGGACCCCGCGCAGTACCCCGAGATCAGCTACCTCGGGAGGGCGTACGACAGCATCAGGGTCTACGAGAACCTGGCCACCGGGCGGGGCGCGCCGGTTCGCACGCCTCAGCGGACGGACCAGGCGGGGGACTTCCTGGCGGAGGATGGCAGCAACCTGGGCATGGTGCTCAGCGATCTGGACGCTCAGCCGGGGATGTCAGCGGCCATCTCCGAGAAGCTTGGAGCATTCTACCCCAGGGCAGAACGGGTCGTGCCAAGGGTCCATGGTGCGACGATCCAGGTCCTCCTTCTCGAACGAGGCACGCACCAGCCCATCCCGGCCACGAGGTTGTCGGACGGTTTCCTCCGGTATCTGCGCTTGCTGACCGTCTTGTGCCATCCCTCGCCCCCGCCGCTGATCTGCATCGAAGAGCCGGAGCTCGGCCTGCATCCGGATGTCGTGGGTACCGTTGCCGAGCTTCTTGTCGAGGCTTCCCGGCGAACGCAACTGATCGTGACGACGCACTCCGATCTTCTGGTCTCGGCCCTGAGCGACGTGCCGGAGGCGGTGCTCGTGTGCGAGCGCGACGAGGACGGCACGCACCTTCGCCGCCTCGAGAAGGACAAGCTGAAGGAGTGGCTCGACGAGTACACGCTCGGCGACCTGTGGCTGAGAGGCAAGATCGGGGGGACCACGACTTGAGGGGGATTCAGCTCTTCATCGAAGGCGGCGGGAAGGGCAAGAACGCATCGGTCTTTCTCCGCACCGGATTCGGGGCCTTCCTGTCCGAGCTTCGGGAGGCGGCGCGAGCAGTGCACCTGCCGTGGGATATCGTCCTGTCCGGTTCGCGGGGGGAGACCTTCAAGGACTTTCAGAGGGCATGCCGTTTGGAGCAGGATCGCATCAACATCCTGCTGGTGGACTCGGAAGGCCCGGTCCGCGCCTCGCAGCGCGAGCACCTCCGTCAGGCGGACAAGTGGAAGGTCGACCAGCCGGAGGAGCAGATCCACCTGATGGTCCAGGCGATGGAAGCGTGGCTCCTTGCCGACGTCGAGGCGCTCCGGGCATTCTATGGGCAGGGGTTCCAGGAATCCGCGATCCCCGTGATGCAGGACGTGGAGCAGATCGACAAGGCGGCGCTCGTGCCGGCGCTGGAGCGGGCGTCGCGCCGCACACAGAAGGGCCCCTACCACAAGATGCGGCACGCCGGCAGGCTCCTGGCGCGGATCGACCCCGAGCGGGTCCGGCTAAGGGCGCAGCACTGCGAGCGCCTGTTCCGCACGCTGCTGGGCGTCATCGAAGCCCAAGCGTGAGTCTCAGCTTCCCGGCTTGAGCCGCCTGGGCTTCTCGAACTCGCCTTTCATCTTCCGCGGCAGGAGGTAGACGGTGCCGGCCCGGTCGCAGAAGTAGAGGTTGGAGATGGACGGCTTGCGTCCGTGGCCGTCCGCCCAGAGGGCGTAGAAGTCCGGGTGGGCGCCGACGGGCCGGCGGGCGTAGGTGTGGTTTCGCTCGCTGTTGGCGGTGAGCTGCCGGAGCTTCTTCCACGTCGCGCCCCGGTCGGGGCTGACCCACATGGCCATCTCGCCGCCGGGGTTGTACGGCTGCGGGCCGGTCTCCGTCGGGCCGATCACCCGCCACGTGCCGCCTTCCTCGAGGTACAGCGAGCCCATGTCGTAGTTGTTGTCCGACGTCGTGACGGGGCGGATGGCCCACCGCCGCCCCGTCCAGCGCGCCGTCGTCCAGGTTCGCGGGTCGTTCCCCGGGCCGGACTGGTACCCCTTGCTCGTGACGTACAGGAGCACCGGCCGGTCGCCCGCATCGAACCGGATGTCCTTCAGGTAGACGTTGAGCTTCTCGGCACGGTAGTCGTGGACGAGCGCGGGGCTGTCGGGCTTCGTCAGCGGCAGGGCGACCGCCTTCCCGCTCGCCGCCCGCCAGGTCCTGCCGGCATCCGGCGTTTCGACGTAGTAGAGGTTCGTCCGCCAGTTGAGGCCCTTCGGGGCCGGGTGGTAGTTGAAGGCCGTGCCGGCCCTCGTCCTGCCCCGGGCGCTGACCTGGTAGTGCCCCTTGTCCATGGCGGCGAGGCGCTGCCACGCCGACCAGGTCACGCCGTCGCGGCTGGTCATGAAGCAGATCGTCCGGGCGGCGGGGTAGTTGTACCGCGTGAAGAAGCAGACGAAGCCCGCCTTGCCCGCGTGCCACGGCTGCACGTAGGAGAAGTTCGTCATGGGCACGTCGCGCCCGCCTTGGCGCTTCGTCGCGGGCACGAGCGTGAAGGCGTCGACGTCGTACGGCCTGTCGCTTCGGTGCACGTAGGACGGGCGGCTCGTGCCGTGCGAGGTCGAGAAGATCCAGACGTATCCCTCGGCGTCCACGGAGATCACGGGGTTGTCGTGGGCGTCGCTGGTGTGCTTGTCGAGCAGGATCGTCGGGCGCGGCACCGTGCCGGTCCTGTGGTCGTAGTACGAGACCATGTGCAGCAGCTTGCGGTTGCTGCCCTTGGCCGAGCCGCCGTAGCAGAAGAAGGTCTTTCCGGCCTCGGGGCAGTGCACGGCGAACGGCTTGTGCTTCGCGCAGTACGTGCCCAGCCCGCCGCTGTACTTGTAGACGTACTCGTCCCCCGACGGCTGGTTCATGTACCAGATGCCGCGATAGCCGTCGTCCTTCGCGTTCATGGTGACCTTCCCGGTGCGGCGCCCGGGGGCCTCCGCCCGGGCCCGGGCCGCCAGGGTCAGGACCAGCACCGCCGCCAGCGCCACATGCCATCCGTTCCTCATGGTCTCTCCCGTCGGCTCCTGCCGGGTCAGGCGGGGAGCATTCTACACGGTGCCGCCCCGGCGGACACAGTGTCGGCCGGGGCGCGGCGCGGGGAACGAGGGCGCGTGGGGTTGCCCCGAGAGGCGCTCGGGCATACCATTAAGGTGCGTGGGCAGCGCCGATCGGCCGGGTCCCGGCCCCGGGGCATCTCCGGGCAGGGCCCGCGGGGAGAAGGACATGCTCGCTCGAGAAGGACAACCGGTGCGTTTGGAGGCGATGGAGCCGCGCCTGCTGCTGGACGCGGCGCTGCACGGCTCTCGATGGCTCATTGCCGGCGACGACGACCCGTCACGGCCGGACGACCACATCGTCATCGCGTCCGTGCCGGGCGACCCGTCGCAGGTGCAGGCCACGCTCAACGGCGAGGTGGTCGCCAGCAGGCCGCTGGCGCGCCTGCGGAGGATCCACATCGTGGCCGGCGAGGGCGACGACGTGGTGGAGGTGGACCTGCCGCCGGCCGCCTACCGCCTGCGGATCACCGCCTACGGCGGGGCGGGCGACGACGAGCTGGAAGGCGGCCCCGGGCGCGACCGGCTCTACGGCGGCGACGGCGCGGACGTCCTGCGGGGCGGCGGCCGGACGGACGCCCTCTTCGGCGGGCGCGGCGACGATGAGCTGGACGGCGGCCCCGGGCGCGACCGCCTCCGCGGCGGCGACGGGGACGACGCCCTCTCCGGCGGCGACGGGCACGACCGCCTCCGCGGCGGGCGCGGCGCGGACGTGCTGGCCGGCGGCGAGGGGCGCGACCGGCTCTACGGCTCGCCCGGCGACGACGAGATCCTCGGCGAGGGCGACAGCGACCGCCTCTTCGGCGGCAGGGGCTCCGACGTCCTGCGCCCGGGCGACGGCAAGGATCTGCTCCTCGGCGGCTCGGGCATCGACGTGCTGTACGCCAAGCCGGACGATCAGGTCCGCCGGGATCGCGCGGATGCCGTGATGGGCGACCCGGCCGAGAGCCGCCTGGACCTCTTCGAGTCCGAGGGCCAGTTCCGCGAGCGCCTGATCCAGATCGCCCTGGAGCGATGGGGCGACATGCTGGGCAAGACCGTCACGTATCCGAGCTGGCGGCACGCGACCTACGGGGGCCTCGAAGGCGATCCATGGCTGGTGGCCTTCGACAGCTTCGGGCCGGAGATGAACGGCGGGGCCGTTCCCGACACGAGCTCGGCCAACTCCTACTCCGGCACGAACAACCAGGTCGACGGCGTGGAGGAGGGCGACCTGGTCAAGACCGACGGCGACTACATCTACATGATCACCGGCGGCGAGCTGGTGATCGTCGACACGCTGCCGGCCGTGGACATTCACGTCGTCTCCCGGACGCCCGTCGAGGGCCAGCCTACGGAGCTGTTCCTCCACGGGGACCGCGTGGCCGTCGCGAGCACGGAGTGGGGCGCCTACCCGTACGAAATCGGGCTCGCGCCGGCGTGGGACACCGGACCCATGTTCATGCCGCCGTATAGGGGGCAGGTGACGTTCAGCGTGTTTGACGTGAGCGACCGACAGGCGCCCGGGCTCGTCCAGGAGACGCGCCTGGAGGGCAGCCTCATCGCCACCCGGGCCGTCGACGAGCAGCTCTTCGCGGTGGTGCGGAACGACCTGTGGATCCCGCCGCCGATCTACGAGGCGGAGGATCTTCCCCCAAGCGAGGTCGACCCGGACGGCAAACCGGCCCCGCCGGACGGGGCGAGCCCGATCTACCTGTACGGCTACCGGGGGCCCTGGGCGCAAGTGCAGTACACCTACGAGACCGCCGACGAGTACGTTCAGCGCCTGCGGGCCGCGCCGCTGGACGACATCCTCCCGGGCTACTCGGTCGAGTCCGCCTCGGGCGAGCAGTTGGCCGGGCTGCTGGACGATCCCGCCGCCATCTACCTGCCGCCGGACAGCCTGTCGGAGGACCTGCTGACGGTGGCGCGGATCGACCTGTCGGCCGATGAGCCGGCCGAGCCGGTCACCACGTCCGTCCAGGGAAGCGGCGGGCACGTCTACGCCTCCCGCGATAGCCTCTACGTCGCGGGGCGCCCGGCCATGACGTGGCGGTGGGCGCCGGACGTGGCCTGGGACAGCTCGCGCATCTACAAGTTCGACCTGACCCGGGCGGAGATCCCCCTGGCGGCCACCGGCGTCGTCGCCGGCACGCTCAACAACCAGTTCTCCATGGACGAGCGCGACGGGCTGTTCCGCATCGCCACGACGACCAATTCCTTCGGGTTGCGCTCCAGCAACAGCCTCTTCGTCCTCCAGCAGGACGGTGACGAGCTGGTCTCCAAGGGCGCGCTGACCAACCTCGCCGTCTCCGAGCGGATCTACTCCGTCCGGTACGTCGACGACCTCGCCTACATGGTGACGTTCCGGCAGGTGGATCCGCTGTTCGTGATCGACCTGTCCGATCCGACCAAGCCGACCGTCGCGGGCGAGCTGAAGGTGCCGGGCTTCTCGTCGTACCTGCACCCGGCCGGGGAGTCGCGCCTGATCGGCGTCGGCCGCGACGCCGACGAAACGGGGCGCACACGCGGGCTGAAGCTCTCGCTGTTCGGCGTGGCCGACCCGACCCAGCCGCAGGAGCTCGACGTGATGCTGCTGGGGACCGGCAACTCGTGGGGGTCGTCGAGCGAGGCGCTGTGGGACCACCACGCCTTCGCCTACTTCCCCACGCAGCAGGTCCTCACGCTGCCGGTCCGCGACTGGGCCGACACCAGCCTGCACTCGCTGCACGTGATCCAGGTGGGCGAGGCGGGCTTCACGGAGCTCGGCCAGATCGCCAGCCCGGACCAGATGCGCCGGAGCGTGCGGATCAACGAGAACGTCTACGCGATCTCGCAGAAGCAGATCACCGTCGCCGACCTGTCCGAGCCGAGCGAGATCATCGCCGTGCTGTCGCTGACGGCGTAGCGCCCCGCTGCCGCGGCGGGGACTGACGGGAATCGCCCCGGACCCGACGTATAATGGCTACGGAAGGCAAAGCCATGGCCGGGGCGTCCGAAAGAAACGGCATCCCTGCGTCGACGGGCGGCGATGCACGGCCGCGCAAGAAGCGCCGCTGGCTGCGGCGCGTCGCCGTGGTCCTCGTGCTGCTGATCGCCCTGGTGGCGGCCGCACCGTACATCGTCGCCACCGGGCCGGTCCTGCGGGCGATCCTCTCGCTGGTCAACGACCGGATCCACGGGCGCGTCGAGATCGACGAGCTGTCCCTCGGCTGGTTCACGCCCGCCGAGGCGCGGGGCGTCCGCGTCCACGACCGCCTGGGCCGGCGCGTCCTGGAGGTCGAGCGCGTCGTCGTCTCCGGGGGGCTGGCGCGGCGCGTCCTCTCCGGCCAGTCCTTCGGGCGGATCGAGGTGGACTCCCCCGCGGTGGCCATCCACCGCACACCGGACGGCGGAATCTCGCTCGTCGAGGCCTTCTCCTCCCGCCGACCGGACCGGCGTGACGAGCCCGAGGACGGGGAGCTGCCCCGCCCCGTCGGCCGCATCGTCGTGCGGAATGCGTCGGTCGTCATCGCCCAGCCGGACGGGCGGACGCTCGAGCTGACCGGCATCGGCACGGAGATCGACGTCCGCACGCTGGACGCCGTTTCCGGCACGGCTGCGGTCGCGTTCGCCAAGGGGGGGAAGCTCTCCCTGGAGTTCGGCGTGTCGGAGTTCGTGCGTGCGGGGGAGCTTCGCCCCGAGAAGGCGACGCTGTCCGCCTCGGTCAAGACGCCGGAGCCGATCGCGCTGCTTCCTCTCAGCGAGTTCGCGTTGGAGGGAACCCGGCTGGCGGGCACGGCCGTCGTGGACGCCAACGTCTCGCTGGCGGGCGGGAGTCTGCGGGGCGCGCTCGCGCTCGACGCCGTCGGCCTGAGCGCGGCGCGCGGCGGGCGGGACGACGTCACGCCGACGGACGTCCGTCTCCGCGGGCGCTTCACCAGGCTGGCCAAGCGCATCGAGGGGACGTGGGGCGTCTCCGGGCCGTGCGGAAGGCTCGACGGCGCGTTCCACTACACCGCCGCGGGCAAGCCCGCGAGCCTCTCCGCGGAGGACGTCCTCGCCGCCGTGCTGACCGGGCGGAAGCTCGACGTGCCGGACTGCTCGCTGGACGCCAACGGGCAGATCGACCTGCCGAAGCTCGCCCGGGCGATCCCCGCGCTGCTGCGCGTGCGGAAGGACGCCGCGATCGTCAAGGGGACCTTCCGGGTGGACCGCGTGGCCTTCCGCGGCGGCGCCCACCCCGGCGCGCGGGGCGACGTGGCGATCGCGGGCCTGGTCACCCGGGCCGCCGACCCGAACGCCACGGGGCCCGCCCGGCCGGGCGAGGCCCGCGACGCCGACGCCAACACCGTCTGGCCGAAGGTCGAGGCGAAGTTCGACCTCGCGGTGCTGCCCGGTACGGGATTGCGAATCCGCGACACGCGCGTGGCCGCGCCGTCCGTCCGCCTGGACGCCAACGGCACGTCGCCGAGCCTCCAGGCCAACTTCACCGCCGACCTGGCGGGCCTGCGCGAGCAGCTCGGCCGCGTGATCGAGCTCGGCGATCTGAAGCTGGCGGGGCGCGTCACCGGGCGGCTGACGACCACGGTGGCCGACGAGCAGGAGGCCGAGTTCGACCTCCACGCGGAGGCCGACGCGCTGGCCTACGATGACGGGCCGCGGAAGCTGGACCTGGCCTCGGCGTCCTTCGCGGCCACCGGGGTCCTTCTGCGCCCGCGGGCCGATGCCGCGGTCGTGACGAGCACGTACAGGCTCGACGCCAACGACGAGTTGGTCGTCAGCGGCGGCGGGCGGTTCGACGCGGCCCGGCGGGCCTGGGAGGCAGAGGCCATCATCGAGCGCGGCGTCGTCGCCGGGCTGGTTCGCATGGCCGGGGGACTGGGCGCCGGCGGCGCCGAGGGTCTGGCCGGCATGCTGGGCGGCTGGGCTCGGGCCAAGCGAGAGGCGGCCGAGGAGCCCCTCGTCTCCAGCGGCGACCTGACGCTCGGCGACCTGACACTTCACGCCAAGCCCGTCGGCGAACCGACCATCCGCCTGGCCTGGTCGGGCGTCCGGATGGGCGCCGACGGGCGCGAGTGGGCCGTGGACGACGCGAACCTGACCGGCGCACCGTTGTCGGTGCACGTGCGCGGCCTGCGGGTCCGCCGGGGCGAGAAGCTCGCCGCCGAGGGCAAGGTGGAGATCTCCGCCGACCTGGCGGCGTGTGCGGACGTGGCGGGCCGGCTGAGCGGCGAGACCGAGCCCCTGGCCCTGGCCGGCCGGCTGACGTGGTCCGGCGAGGCCCGCCCGGACGCCAACGGCGTGCTGTTTTCCGGCGGGGGCGGCGTGGACGACCTGGTGGTCGGCCGGGGGAAGCAGGCCGAACGCCTTGGCGCGGTGACGCTCGCACACGCCGCTCAGCTCGACGCGGGCGGGCAGATCCTCCGCGTGCGCAAGCTCGCGGTGACGTCCCGGCTGGGGACGGTCGAGTCACAGGGCGTCGTGACGGTGCGTCTCGGCCCGAGGCCCGCGGCGGACGGCACGGTGACGGTTTCCGCCGACCTGGCGAAATGCGCGGCGCTGGCCGCACGCCTCTCGGGCGAGAAGGAACCGGCCCCGGTGGCCGGCCTGCTGGCGTGGCCGATCACGCTGCGGACCGAGGGCGAGGCGATCGCGGTCTCGGGCAAGGGCGACATCCAGCGCCTGGTGATCGGCAAGGGCGAAAGGGCCCGCCGGGTCGAGCCGGTCATGCTGGCGCTCCTGGCACGGCTGGAGCCCGCCAACACGGTACTGCGGATCCAGGACCTCCAGGTGGTGTCGAAGCCGCTGACCGTGACCGTGCCGAAGGCGACGGGGGGGCTGACCGTCCGCTACGGGCCCGCGCCCGGCGTGGACGGGCAGTTGAGCGTCGCGGCCGACCTCGCCGTCTGTGCCGAGCTGGAAGCGCTGCTGCGCGGCGAGCAGAAGCCCACCCCCGTGTCGGGCGTGTTGACGTGGGCCGGCCGGGCTCGAAGCGAGGGCCGGGAGATCGTCCTCGCCGGCAGCGGCCAGGTCGCGGGCTTCACCGCCGGCGCGGGCGCCCAAGCCGCGCGCGTCGAGCCGCTCACGTTCCGCCAGGCCGTCCGCATCGACCCCAACGCGCAGAGCCTGCGGATCGACGACCTGCAATTGGCGTCCGACGCGTTGACCGTCACGGCGACCGGCACGGTCCGGCAGCTCGACACGCTGCGGGTCCTCGACATCAGCGGCCACTACAAGGGCGACTGGGAGAAGCTGCTGGCCGTCGCGCACCAGGTGGCCCCGGAGACGCAGGATCTCGCGTTGACGGGACCGGCCGAGAGCGACTTCCGCCTGACCGGGCCGGCGAGCCAACCCAAGCTGCGCCCCGTCTTCCGCGACATGGGCGCCCAGGCCGGCGTCGGCTGGACCACCGCGCGGTACCACGGCTTCTCGCTCGGCAAGGCGGCGCTGCCGGTGAAGCTGGCCGGCGGGCAGGTCGTCGTGCCGGTGACGGAGGTGGCCGCGGGCGGCGGGACGATCCGCCTCGGCGCGACGGTCGACCTGCGCCAGGAAACGGCGCACCTGCGCCTGCCGGGCAGGACGGCGGTGCTCGACGGCGTCGAGATCAACAAGGAGGTCGCCCACGAGTTCCTGTCCCGCTTCAACCCCATCTTCGCCGAGCTCGTCTCCGCCGAGGGCCGGATCAGCCTCACCACCCAGGACCTCGACCTGCCGCTCGGGCCGGCGATCAAGACCGCCGGCAGCGGCGGCGGGCAACTGGACCTCCGCGGCATGAAGGTCCGCCCGGGCGGGCTGATGGCCGCACTGATGGCCCTCGGCGGCCTGCGCGAGGATCAGGCGCACGTCCTCGAGGTCAGCAGCGTGGACTTCCAGGTCCACGACGGGGCCATCCACTACCGCAACTTCACGATGGTCTTCGACAAGGTGTTCGACCTGACGTTCCACGGGTCGGTTCGCTTCGACGACGGGCTGGACCTGGTCGCCTCCGTCCCGGTGCGGTCGGCCCTGCTGCGGCGGTTCGGCGTCCGCGGGCGCGTGGACGAGTACGCCCGCCTCCTGGAGGGGACGCGCGTGGACGTCCCCGTCCTGGGGACCCGCCTGAAGCCGAAGCTGGACCTGGCGCGCGTGGACATCCAGTCGCTCGTCAAGAAGGCCATGGAGCAACTGCTCAAGAAGGAAGCCGGCGGCCTGCTGGACAAGATCCTCCAGTCGCGCAAGGACGGCGGGGCGACGCCGGGCGAGCCGGATCGACCCCGGCCCGAGGGTCCCCGGACCAGGCCCGCCCCCAAGAAGCCGCGGGACGAGGCCGCCGAGACCATCTTCGATCTGCTCGACGGGCTGCTGAAGCCGAAGAAGAAGGCCGACAGGTAGCCCGGCCCCCTCCTCGCGCCCGCGGGGATGCTATCATGTATGTGTACGTGAGTACCTGAGAAGACCGGGCGCGGGGGCTACTACGTCATCGACACGGCCGACGTGGCCGGCGACCGCGACGTCATCCTCTACGCCAACGGCCTCAAGCAGCAGGCCCTCTGCTACTTCCAGCGCCGGGCAGAGCAGACACCCCAGCCCTGAGGGCCCTCCGCCTCCCCCCCCGAGGCCCCGACCGGGCGGCCCTCGACACCCCCGGCCCGGCATGGGCGATCGGGCGGCGGCTCCGCTGGGTGCGAACGCGCCGTTGCGCGACACTTTTCGCCCCTTTCGGCGAAATTCTCGCGCGGCCCGTCGCGGTGCATCGCACCCCCGGAAACGGCCATAAGTCTTTATTGATTGTGGCAAAACTGTCCAATCCTGGGGCTTTCCAGGAGGCCTGAAATCGCGGGAAGGCTTGATGTCGTAAGTACTTAGCATTGTCCAGATTTTGGACAATCAACCCCATTTTGGACAATCAGCCTCGCCGCCGCGCGACTCGCTCACGGAAACGCTCGTAACGCCTTTTTCAGAAAAAGGTTCCCACGATCTCGTGCCGCGGTCGCGTTCGCCAAGGGTGGCAAGCTCTCCCTGGAGTTCGGCGTGTCGCAGCTCGTTCGTGCGGGCGAGCTCCGCCCCGAGAAGGCGACGCGGTCCGCGTCGGTCAAGACGCCGGAGCCGATCGCGCTGCTCCCTCTCAGCGAGTTC
>CAZXOC010000028.1:0-40292 GCA_964642165.1 uncultured Planctomycetaceae bacterium
ATTCTGACTGCCGCCGCGGCGGCGCTGTTCGCAGCGGCGCCCGCCCGGGGCGAGGAGTTCGACCGCAAGGCCTGCGAGCAGGCGATCGGCAAGCAGCTCGCCCGGATGGACCAGGGCGTCAGGAAGGGCCCGTACAAGGCGGACTGGAAGTCGCTCGCGGCGCACACCGCCGCGCCGGAGTGGTTCCGCGACGCCAAGGTCGGCATCTACTTCCACTGGGGCGTCTACACCGTGCCGGCCTACGGCAACGAGTGGTACCCCAAGTGGATGCACACCAAGAAGGGCCGGCGCAGCTACTACAAGCACCACGTGGAGACCTACGGCGAGCCGGAGGAGTTCGGCTATCACGACTTCGTGCCGATGTTCAAGGCCGAGCACTTCGACGCGGACGAATGGGCCGAGCTGCTCGCCAAGGCCGGGGCCCAGTACGCCGGGCCGGTCTGCGAGCACCACGACGGCTTCTCGATGTGGGCCAGCGAGCTGACGCCCTGGAACGCCGGGAGCACCGGCCCCAAGCGCGACATCACCGGCGAGCTGGCCAAGGCGATCCGCCGGCGCGGGATGAAGTTCGTCACCACCTTCCACCACGAGCGGACGCGGTCGTGGTACCCCCGCGTCGAGGGCTGGCCCACCACCAGCGACGACCCCAAGCTCCAACTGCTCTACATGAACATCCCCGAGGTGCTGTTCAACCGCATCTTCCAGGCCAAGCTCGGCGAGGTCATCGACAAGTACCGGCCGGACCTGATCTGGTTCGACGGGCGGCTCGAGGAGATCCAGGACGCCTACCACCGCAAGTTCCTGGCCTACTACTTCAACAACGCGAAGGAGTGGGGCAAGGACGTCGTGGTCACCACCAAGGGGCACGACTATCCGCCGGAGACCGCCGTGCAGGACTTCGAGAAGGGGCGGATGGACCGGCTGACCGACTTCTGCTGGCTGACCGACGACACGATCAGCACCGGGAGCTGGTGCTACACGAAGAGCCTGCGGATCAAGCCCGCCAGCGAGGTCGTGCGCGTGCTGATCGACATCGTCAGCAAGAACGGCTGCCTGCTGCTGAACATCTCTCCGAAGTCCGACGGCACGATCCCGGACAACCAGCGCGAGGTGCTGCTGGCCCTGGGTAGCTGGCTGGAGGTCAACGGCGAGGCGATCTACAACACGCGCCCGTGGCTGACGTTCGGCGAAGGCCCGACGCGGCTGGGCAAGGGCGGCGGCTTCGTCCGGCGCGTCCGGTACAGCGGCAAGGACATCCGCTACAGCCGGTCGAAGGACGGCAGGACGGTCTACGCCGTCGCGCTGGGCTGGCCCCGGGGCGAGACGCTGACGCTCACGGCGGTGCAGGTCGACGGCGCCGACGGCGGGAAGGTCGCCCTGCTCGGCTGCGACAAGCCGGTGACGCACCGCGTGAACGACGACAAGCAGTTGGTCATCGACGTGCCGAAGCTCGCCGAGGGCAAGCGCCCGTGCCGGTTTGCCTACACGTTCAAGCTGGCGGGCTTTCAGACGTCGCTGAGCCCGAAGCTGGTCGTCGCGCCGGCGCCGCCGGCCCCCGCGCGGCGGGGTACCAAGCCGCCCCGCAAAGAGCCCGTCCTGAGCACGGACCTGACGCTCGACGCCACGGAGGCCGGGCTCACCGGACCGACCCTCTTCCTCGAGCAGAAGGTCCCCGGGCAGACGAACATCGGGCGGTGGAACGCCGCCGCCGCCCGGGTCCGCTGGAAGGTCCGGGTGCCGAAGGCGGGCGCCTACGCCGTCCGCGCCGTGATCGCCACCCGGGCGCCCAGCAAGCTGGCCGTCGAGGCCGCCGGGCAGACGATCCAGGCCGACCTGCCCGCCACCGGCGAGTGGGACAAGCAGCAGACCATCGAGGTGGGCCGGCTCCGGTTCGACAAGCCCGGCGAATACGAGGTGGTCGCCCGCCCGGCCGACCCGGCGACGTGGAAGGCCGTCAACCTCTGGAAACTCGAACTGACGCCCGCCAAGTGATCGCCGCGCGAATCGCCGGCGGTCCCGCGGGAAGCCAGACCGGGCCCCGACGCGCCCGCCGGGCTAACACTACAGCGCCACTTGGCCGAGCAAGTTGTGTAATAGGCCACGGCGGAAGCCTACCACCTTCTGGGGTGGCGCCCCTACATCTTCGTGCCGGTCAGGGCGATGCCCTCGATGAAGAAGCGCTGGGCGACGAAGAAGAGCAGCAGCGCGGGGAGGACCATGAGCATGGCGGCGGCCATCAGGAGGCCCCACTCCGTTCCCTGCACGCCGCGGAGGTGCGCCAGGCCCAGCGCGAGGGTCCGCTTGTTCTCGCTGGACAGGTAGATCAGCGGGCCCATGAAGTCGTTCCAGGCCCGAAGCACCGTGAAGATCATCACGGTCAGGAGGGCGGGCTTGCTGAGGGGCAGGACGATCTGCCAGAAGACGCGCCACTCCCCCGCCCCGTCGAGGCGGGCGGCCTCCAGCAGCTCCTCGGGGATCGTCAGGAAGAACTGGCGCAGGAGGAAGACGAAGAACGCGTTGCCGAAGAAGGCCGGCACGATCAGCGGCAGGAACGTGTCGATCCACCGCAGCTTGCTGAACATCACGTAGACGGGGATCATCGTGACCTGCCCGGGGATCATCATGGTGGCCAGCAGCAGGCTGAAGACGAGCCCGCGGTCCGGCCAGCGCAGGCGCGCGAAGGCGTAGGCCGCCATCGAGCAGCTCAGCAGCGTCCCGACCGTCGAGCAGATCACGATGATGACCGTGTTGCCCATGTACCGCAGGGCGGGAAACTCGGTCAGCGCTTCGCGGTAGTGCCTATCGGTGGGCACGAAGGCCAGGGGCTTGCCGGTCTTCTCCTCGATCCACCGGGCGGTGCCGGACGGGGCGGGGAAGAACGCCGGCGGCATGCGGAACATCGCCTCGTCGTCCTTCAGCGACGTGCCCACCAGCCAGAAGAACGGCCCGAGGAAGGCGATCAGCAGCCCCACCAGGACGACGTGCGTCATGAGGTTGCCGAGGCGCCGGCGTTCGGTGCGGCCGAGCATCATCGCTGCGCCCCCTCGTAGTACACCCAGCGCCTGGCGAGCACGAACTGGAGGCCGGTGATGGCGAGGATGATGAGGAACAGCACCCACGCCATGGCGGCGGCGTAGCCCATGTGGAGGTTCTCGAAGGCCTCGCGGTAGAGGTAGAGCACGTAGAAGAGGGTGGAGTTGAGCGGCCCGCCCTGGGTGACCAGGTACGCCTGTGTGAAGACCTGCAGGGCGTGGATGAGGCCCATGACGAACATGAAGAACATCGCGGGGGAGATCATCGGCAGCGTGACGTTGCGGAACTTCCGCCAGGCGCCCGCGCCGTCGATGTCGGCGGCCTCGTAGAGCGTTCGCGGGACGCCCTGGAGTGCGGCGAGGAAGATGATCATCCCGCCGCCGACGCCCCACATGCCCATGACGACGAGGGCGGGCTTGGACCAGTCCATGCTGGTGAGCCAGGGCACGGCCGGGAGGTGGAGGTAGTCCAGCACGACGTTGATGAGCCCGTACTCGCCGTTGAACAGCCACATCCACAGCAGGCTGCCGGCGACCATGGGCATGACGGTGGGCAGGTAGAAGCAGGTGCGGTAGAGGGCCCGCCCGCGGATGCGGCGGTTGAGCAGCAGCGCGAGGCTCAGGGCGAGCGTGATGTTGACCGGCACGGAGATGGCGGCGAAGTAGAACGTGTTGCCGAGGGCCTTGAGGAAGTAGCGGTCCTCGCCGAAGAGCTCGCGGTAGTTTCGCAGTCCGGCCCAGGTGGCGGGGGTGAGGATCTCGTAGCGGGTGAGGCTGTAGACCGCCGACAGGAGGATCGGCCCGAGGGTGAACAGCGCCAGGCCGAGGATCGCCGGCGCGGCGAAGAGGTACCCCGCCACCGCCTGGCGCCGGTGGATGCTCAGCGCCTTGACGCGGCGGTAGGAGTACCACCCGCGAGCGGCCAGAAGCAGCAGCAGCGCGCCGCCGATCATCGAGCCGAGCACCGCCCAGTTCACGGGGGGCCCGAGGGCGGCCTCCTTCTCGTGGAAGCGGTCGAGGAGCTTCTGGACCTCGTGGTTGGAGCGGTCCAGGGCCTGCTTCGGGGTGAGCCTGCCGTGGACGACCTGGTCGACGGCGACCTGCAGCTCGATGGCGATGGCCGAGCCGGCGGGCGTGACGGGGCGGTAGCGGGAGACGTCCATCTGCTCGATCGCCAGGCGCCAGAAGGCCTTCATCCGCGCGCGTTCGTCGCGGTCGCGGGCCTCCCGGCGGGCGCGGTCCTCGGGGCCCTCGTCGCCGTGGGCGGCGGCCTCCTTCCGCTGGCGCGCCCGGAGGTACTGCTCGTAGAGCGAATCGTCCGCGGACTCGCGGCGAGCGGGCAGCTTGTCGCTGTACCCGGCCATGTGCCGCTGCGAGGCGTCCGAGAGGATGTGCTTGCAGAACGCCCAGGAGCCCTCGACGTGCCGGATGCCGCGAGGCAGCACCAGGGCGAAGCCCCCCGACCACGTCGCGGGCGTACCGTCTTCGGGATACGGGCAGGCCGCCGTGCCCCAGTCCAGGTGCGCGCCGTAGCGCTTGATGATGTCCACCGCCCCGACGTCCCAGACGACCATCGCGATCTTGCCCGTGATGAACGGGTTCTGCGCGTCCGGGCCGAAGCCCTCCTGGAGCGTCATCAGGTTCGCCAGCCCGTACTTGCCGACGAAGTCGCGAACCCACGCCATGGCCTCGACGTTCTTCGGATGGTTCAGCCGGGCCGTCCGCCCGTCCGGCGAGAGGAACGTCCCGCCCTTCTGCCAGCCGTAGAGGTACAACGACCCGATGTTGCCGTAGATGGGCAGGTAGCCGACGCAGTCCAGGCGGTCGCTGTCCGGGCGCCGCCGCGTGATGGTGTGCGAGTAGGCCTCCAGCTCCTTCCACGTCCTCGGCGGGCGGTTGGGATCCAGGCCGGCGGCGCGGAGCTCCCCGGCGGCCGCGCGGAACACCGCCTTGTTGTAGTACAGAATGCGGACGTCCGTGTCGTACGGCACGGAGTACATGCGCCCGTCGTAGAAGCATTCCTCCCAGGGCGCCTCGAAGAAGTCCTCCTTGCGGACGCCGTCGCGGCGGGCCAGCTCGTCGAGGGGCAGGAAGGCGTTGCGGGCGGCGTAGCTGGCGACGCGGTAGCGGTCGAAGACGGCGACGTCCGGCGGCACGCGCCCGGCGGTGGCCCGCAGCATCTTGTCGTGGATCTGCTGGTAGGGGATGTCCACCTGCTCGACGGTGTACTCGGCGTTGGTGGCATTGAAGCGGCGGACGAGCTCGGTGACGGACTCGTGGCGCGTCCCGGCCGTGAAGAGGTTCCAGAAGACCAGCTTCGTCCGCCCGTCCGGCGGCGCGGCGCGGAGCGGGCCCGCGGCGGCGCCGATCGCGACGGCGCCCAGGAGGCAAACGCCGGCGGCATGGACCAGCCGATGCGGCTTCATGGGCCCTTCGACACCTCGCCGGGCGGATGTGCGCCCGAACCGGGCGCGCCCGCGGCGGGACTCAGAACGCGGTGAACTCGGTGGGGCCGAAGGCCCGCTCCTCGGTCCACAGGCCCGCCTCGCCGCCGGGCAGGCGCCAGACGGCCAGCACGTCCCAGCCGTGCTGCTCGACCACGGGCTTGAGGAAGGTGAACTTCTCGACGATCTGCTTCTTGACCTCCAGGTCGTCGTCGCCCTCGACGCACCCGCGAACGCGGAGCTGCGTCTGCTTGTCGACGTTGTGGAAGCACATCTCCACCTGGCCATCGGCCTGGAGCTGGCGGCAGACGGCCTTCGGGCTTCCGGTGCAGAAGACCAGCCCGCCCTCGTCGGCGAGGGCGAGCATCATCGCCCGGACGCGCGGCGCGCCGCCCTCGACCGTGGCGAGGTAGAACATCGGGCTCTCGCTGACGTACTGGAGCACTTCCTGTCGGTCCATGGGGGCTCTCCTTGTTCGTGCGCGTGCCGGCGGAACGTGCAGCCGGCTGGCCCGGCCGCCGGACGGCGCGACGCCATGCTAGCCTGGATTTTTGCCTGACGTAATCCTACCCCAATGACGAGCGGTTGACGAGGGCTGGCTGCGCGGAGAGCGGCGGGTTTCCAACGATTCGGGCGACCATCCTGTCTGCGTAGTGAGGTATGTTCCCTTACGTTATACGGCGAGAAAGACCCGCGTGTTTCCTCTCGTCAGGGAGGCCCGGGAGCCGCTCGATGCCAGCCATGCCCCCCATTGCGGCCGGTTTTCCGGGGAGAATACAACATCTTGGGGCCTTCCTCTCCTCTACCTCATTTACTTGTGTCTGGATATGGCCTATAATATCTTCCATGATGAGTAATGAAAATGATACCCATAAACGTCGCGGCGCCGAGTTCTTCCTTCGCCCCGCTACCGCCCGGCAACGCCAGTATGAAGCCCTGCGGGCCTACCTCGTCGACGGCCTCAGCGCCCAGGAGGTCCACCGCCCGCTTCGCCAGATCGCCGCCCGCGGCCTCGGCCGCGACGAGCCGACGCTGTTCCTGACCAACGACGCGGACCTCCGGGCCACCGAGGTCGTCGAACGCTATGCCCGCCGCATGCTCATCGAGAACTGCTTGTCGGAAAACGTGGACTTCTTCCACCTCGACGCCCTGAGCTCAGCCATCGCCATCCAGGTGGACCTCGACGTCATGCTGACGCTGATCGCCAACGGCCTCTACCGGGACCTGGCGCGACGCCTGGAGCGATTCGAGGCGGCCAAGCCCAAGCAGATCTTCCGACGCTTCCTGGACACCCCGGCCCGCATCTCGGTCACCGAGCGCCACGTGCGCGTCCGCCTCTCGCGCCGCGCCCACCACCCCATCCTGCTGGCCAGCGGCGTGCTCGATGCCGCCCCCGCCGTCCCCTGGTGGGCCGGCCGCCGCCTGCGTCTGGAAGTCCGTTGACCCCTCCCCGCACCCCCCACATTGGGGTAGGATTCCTTCAGGCGAGAATCCAGGCCAGACGTAGGCCAGGCCGCGTGCAACAGGGAATGATCCGCCCGGCACCGCGTGCCGTCGTGCCCCTCGTTGAACGGGCGGCGGTTCCTGCGGGCCGGCAGCGACGCCGACATCATGTTCCAGGGGCAGATCGCCCGCGGCGGGCAGGGCGACCAGGACCGCCACACGGGCTATCGCGTGGATGAGATCATCAAGGCGGCCTGGCGTTCGGCGGACGAGGACCGACCGCTGACGATCGACTGGAAGGCGTAGCCGGCGAAGGCACGTCCCCGCAGGCCGGGCAGGTTGGCGCTCAGCCCTTCATGCCGCTGAGCACCACGCCGCGGACGAAGTAGCGCTGGAGCAGCAGGAACACCAGCAGCGCGGGGGCCATCACGAGGACGGCCGCCGTCATCTGGAGGGGCCAGTTCGTCGTGCCGTAGGCGTCCTTGAAGACGCTCAGCCCCACCTCCAGCGTGCGCATGTCGGTGGTGCTGGTGGCGAGCATCGGCCAGTAGAAGTCCGTCCAGGTCCAGATGAAGGCGAAGGCCCCGAGCGTCGCGAGGGCGGGCCTGGACGACGGCAGGACGACGTGCCAGTAGATCTGGAGGTCCGACGCCCCGTCGAGGCGTGCGGCCTCGTCCAGGCTGCGGGGCAGCGTCAGGAAGAACTGCCGCAGGAGGAACGTCCCGAACGCCGTCGAGAGGTACGGGTACGGCAGGATCAGCCCGGCGTAGGTGTTGAGCAGCCGCAGCTTGTGGGCCGTCAGGAACAGCGGCACGATCATCACCAGCGCCGGCACCATCATCGTCAGCAGGAAGATCACGAACAGCGTGTCCCGCCCGCGGAAGGTCATGCGCGCGAAGGCGTAGGCGGCGAGGGAGCAGATCGCCAGTTGCAGCACGACCACGCCGCCGGTCACCACCGCGCTGTTCAGCAGGAACCGCGCGACGGGCAGCTCGGCGAACGTCAGCACGTAGGCGTAGTTCCCGAAGGCCCACTCGCGCGGGGCCAGCAGCGTCCTCGGCGTGGGCACGGGCGAGAGGGGCGGATGCAGCGACGTGAAGGCCATCCACACCAGCGGGGCCACCGTCGTCGCCGCCAGGACGGCCAGCAGAACGTAGAGGACGATCTTGCGCAGGGGCTTCACTGCCACGCCTCCGCCGCCTCGCGGAGCCGGCGCCGCATGAGGCGGAACTGGAACACGGAGACCAGCAGGATGGCCGCGAACAGGATGTAGGACTGGGCGCTGGCCATGCCCACGTGGAACTTCTGCCACGCCTCGCGGTAGATGTGGTAGACGACCACGTCGGTCGCGCGCCGCGGGCCGCCCTTCGTCATCACGTACACCTGGGTGAAGAGCTGCAGCGCCGAGATCGTCGAGGTGACCAGCACGAAGAAGGTCGTCGGCGCGAGCAGGGGCAGCGTCACGCGGCGGAAGCGCTGCCACGCCGACGCCCCGTCGATCGCCGCCGCCTCGTGCAGCGCTGACGGGATGCCCTGGAGGCCCGCCAGGAAGATGACCATTCGCGGCCCGAGGCCGATCCACAGGCTCATCGCCACCAGCGCGAGCATCGCCAGGCGCGGCTCGCCCAGGAAGTCCACGTCACCCGCGCCGCCGAGCTGCCGGAGACAGAAGTTGATCAGCCCCTCCTTCGGCAGGAAGACCCAGATCCACACCATCGAGACGGCCACGCCGCTGCTGACGGCCGGTACGTAGAACAGCGTCCGGAAGATCCGAACCCCGCGCAGCTTCTGGTTGACCAGCATCGCCACCGCCAGCGAGCTCACCACGCCCAGCGGCACGCTCAGGGCGGCGTAGATGCCCGTGTTCAGCAGCGCGGTGCGGAAGAAGGGGTTCGCCAGCGCCTCGAGGTAGTTCGCCAGGCCGACGAAGGGGCGCTCGGGCTTCAGCAGTGGCCAGCGATGCACGCTCAGGTATGCCGCGACGGCCATCGGCACGAAGCTGAAGACCAGCAGGTAGATCGTCGCCGGCGCGACGAACAGGTACCCTCGCCAGTTGGATCGCGAGGCCGTCACGGGCGTCTCAGCTCCACGTCGATCAGGCGGGCCGTTCTCGCCGCGGCCTCCTGCACGTCCACGCCGCCCTGGAGGATGTCCTCCATCATTTCGCGGCCGAGATCCTCGACCAACTCGTAGCGCTCGACGCGCGAGCCCCATGGCCGGCGGGCGAAGGGCACTTCGGCGAGGAAGGCGTCCTCCACGTCGGTGCCGGCGAACGATTCGGCGACCGCGCGGTTGGCGGAGATGGCCAGGCCCGTCGCGACGCGCCGCTTCTGCACGCCCGGGGAGGTCATGTGCTTGACGTACTGCCAGGCGAGGTCCTTGTGGCGGCTGGCGCGGGAGATGGCCAGCCCCGCCTCGTACATCACGGTGACGCGGCGGGCGGCGTCGGACGGGATCGTCGCGACGCCGATGTCCAGCTTGTCCACGCGGTACTCGATGAGCGACCAGTGCCCGGTCATGACCATGGCGGCCCTCTCGGCGCGGAAGAGGTCCACGCCGGCCGCCGCGCTCTGCGACAGGCTCGGCGCGACGCGGTGCGTCCTCACCATGTCGGCCAGGAACCGGATCGCGCCGACGGTGCGGGGCGAGTCCAGGTAGCCCGTCGCCCGGCGCCCGGCCGGATCCAGCACGTCGCCGCCGCTCGCCTGGATCCACGGGAACCAGAAGGGCATGTGGTTGACGAAGTGGAAGCCGTAGCGGCTCGGCGCCGCCTCGCCGGACTCGCGGACGGTGAGCCCCCTCGCGGCGGCGAGGAACTCGTTGCGGGTCCAGCCCGCACGCGGATGCGCCACCCCCGCCGCGTCGAACAGCCGCTTGTTGTAGAGGACCACCATCGGCGTGAAGTCCAGCGGGATGGCGTACAGCCGCTCGCCGCGCCGCGCGATGTCCACCACGTTCGGGAAGAACGCGTCCAGGTCGAAGTTCGGGTCGGCCTGAATCCACGGCGCCAGGTCCGCCAGCAGGCCGTTGTCGATGAACACCGCCGCCGAAGAGGCGTCCAGGTGGATCAGGTCCGGCGGGTTGCCCGCCACGTAGGTCATCAGCAGCTTCGGCACGTACTGCCCGGCCCCGGGGATGTTCTCGACCTGCACGCGGGTGCCGGGACAGGCGCGCTCGAAGTCCCGGATGATCCCTCGCTCGATCTTGAGGAGGGACGGATCGACGGCCGGGCCACCCCAGTTCGCCACGCGCAGCACGACCCTCCGCGCGCCCGCGTGACGGACGCGCGGATCCGCCACGTGGTTGCGGATCAACGCCGCGACCACGGCCACCGCGCCGAGAAAGGCCACGACGTGAACGACGGACCGCTTCATGACCACGCGCCTGTACGGACCTGTGACGTGCGCTGCCGGGCCAGAGCCTACCGGCCTCGGGGGGACGAATCAACGAGCCCGTCCGCCCGCGGGAATGACCCGCCGAGGCGGAACGGGTATGATGGGGTCGCACAGGCCCCGGATGCGGAATGGCGAGGGAACCATGAGAGCGAAGCAGGCCGTTGTGGCGCTGGCCCTGGCGGGTGGACTGGCGGTGGCGGGCGCCTCCGGCGCCGGCGAGGTCGGGACCGTCCTCGTCGAGGCCGAGGCGTTCGAGCACCTCGGCGGCTGGGTCGTCGACCAGCAGTTCATGGACGAGATGGGCTCGCCGTACGTGCTGGCCCACGGGCTGGGCAAGCCCGTCGCCGACGCGAACACGACGGTGACGTTGCCGGCGGCGGGCCGCTACCGCGTGTGGGTACGGGCGCGCGACTGGGTCGCGCCGTGGAAGGCGCCCGGAGCGCCCGGGCGCTTCGAGGTGCGGCTCGACGGCAAGGCCCTGGCGGCGACGTTCGGCACGGAGGGGGCCGATTGGCACTGGCAGGACGGCGGGGCCGTCGAGATCGCCGGCGGGAAGGTCCGCCTGGCGCTGCGCGACCTGACGGGCTTCGAGGGGCGGTGTGATGCGATCTGCTTCACGCCCAAGGGCGGAGCCGCCCCGCCGGACGACGTGAAGGCGTTGACGGCGCTCCGCAGGAAGCTCGGCGTGCTGGCGGCCAAGCCCGGGGAGGCCGGGCGGTTCGACCTGGTCGTGGTCGGCGGCGGCATCGCCGGCACCGCGGCATCGCTGTCGGCGGCACGCCTGGGGCTCAAGGTCGCCCTCGTCCAGGACCGTCCCGTCCTCGGCGGCAACAACTCCAGCGAGGTCCGCGTCTGGCTCCAGGGCGAGACGAACTTCCCGCCGTACCCGCGCATCGGGGACCTCACGCGCGAGATGGAGCCGCGCCGCCGCGCCCACGGACCCACCGGCAACGCCGCCGAGCTGTACGAGGACGACCGGCGCATCGCCCTCGTCAAGGCCGAGAAGAGCATCTCGCTGTTCCTCGGCTGGCGCGGCAACGCCGTGGAGATGAAGGGCGGGCGCATCGCCGCGGTCGTCGCGCAGCACATCCGCACGGCCGACCGGCTGCGGTTCGAGGCGAGGCTGGTCGCCGACTGCACCGGCCACGGCGTCATCGGCGCCCTGGCCGGGGCGGACTACGAGATGACCGCCAAGGGCCATATGGGCCGGAGCAACCTGTGGAACATCGTGGACACGGGCCGGCCGCAGACGTTCCCGCGCTGCGCCTGGGCGCTGGACCTGTCCGACAAGCCCTTCCCGCAGCGCCTGGGCGTGTGGTTCTGGGAGAGCGGCTTCGACCACGATCCCTTGGCGAAGGGCGAATACATCCGCGACGCGAACCTCCGCGCGATGTACGGCGCGTGGGACGCACTGAAGAACGTGCGGAGAAAGTACCCCAATCACAAGCTGGCATGGGCGGCGTACGTCGCCGGCACGCGGGAGAGCCGGCGCCTGCTCGGCGACGTGGTCCTGACCAAGAAGGACCTCCTCACCGGGCGCGCGCTGCCCGACGCCTGCGTGCCGGCGACCTGGTCCATCGACCTGCACCTGCCGGACAAGCGATACGACAAGGGCTTCGAGGGCGATGCGTTCATCTCGAAGGCCCTCTTCACGCACTTCAAGAAGCCCGCGTGGGTGCCCTACCGCTGCCTGTACTCGCGAAACGTGCCGAACCTGTTCATGGCCGGGCGGGACATCTCCGTGACGCACGAGGCCCTGGGCTCCGTGCGGGTGATGCGGACGACGGGCATGATGGGCGAGGTGGTCGGCATGGCCGCGTCGATCTGCAAGGCCTACGACACCACCCCGCGGGGCGTGTACCGGGACTACCTGGCCCAGCTCCAGGCGCTGATGGCCAAGGGCGTGGGCAAGGAACCGTGGACGCGCCTTCGCGGCGGGCGCGGGGGCGGAGCGCCCGTCAAGATCACACCGCCGGACTGGCTGGCGGGCGCCGGGGCGAACCTGGCCAGGCGGGCGAAGGTGACCGTCTCCAGCAACTACGACGAGAAGAAGTACCCGCCCCGCTGCATCAACGACGGGCAGCCGGGCGTCGACGGCGACCGGCGGTGGGTCAGCGCCCGCACCGTGCCGAACTGGGCCGAGCTGAGCTGGGCCGAACCGGTCACCCTCAACGCCGTGCGGTTCCTCAGCGGCTACAAGCAGGGCGGGCGGCTCGTCTGGCCGATCCACGACTTCGTCTTCCAGGTGCCCGACGGGGCCGCCTGGCGGGACCTCCCCGAGACGAAGACCACGGGCAACACGAAGCTGCACTGGCACGCGCGCCTCGCGCCGGTGACGACGAAGCGGCTGCGGCTGTACGTCACGGCCGCCAACCAGGACACGACGCGCCTGTTCGAGCTGGAGCTCTACCACGTGCCTGGAGCCGCCGAGGGCGGCCCCAAGCCCTGACGGCCGGCGAAGCCGAGCGCGATTCGGACGAATGGCTGACGAAGCCCCACGCTACGACGCCGTGCTGATCCCCGGCGGGGGCGTCCGCGACGCGGGCGAGCCGCCGCCGTGGGTCCGCCGGCGCCTGGACCGCGCCGTCGAGGTCCACCGGGGCGAGCGCGTCATCTGCCTCAGCGCCGGCACGACGCACCGGGCGCCCCCGCGCGACGCCGAGGGCTTCCCCGTCTTCGAGTCCGTCGTATCCGCCGAGTACCTCATCCGCCGCGGCATCGACCGCAGGAAGGTGCTCATCGAGACGTGCTCGTACGACACGATCGGCAACGCGTACTTCTCTCGCGTAATCCACTGCGAGCCGCTCGGCCTGCGGCGCCTGCTGGTCATCACGAGCGAGTTTCACGTGGCGCGGACGCGGGCGGTGTTCGAGTGGGTGTACCGGCTGCCGGGGCGCGGGGGGCAGGTGCGTCCGGCCTACGAGCTGGCGTTCGACGCCGTGCCGGACGAGGGCATCGCCCCCGACGCCCTGCGCGAGCGCGTCGCCAGGGAGCGGGCCGCGCTGCAGCGCGCCGGCGAGCTCGCCCGGCGGATCGACGCGCTGGAGGCCCTGCACGCGTTCCTGTTCACTGAGCACGCCGCCTACGCCGCCGGGCTCAGGCCCCGGCGCGCTTCCGGCAGGGAGCTGGAGACCTACTGACCGCCCGGGGCGCGTCGCGGCCGGCGATTGACACCGCGCGCGCGGGGCCTATGATCGAGCATCGAATCGGCGCGGGGGGCGCGGCGGGAGTTCGCTTCGCGATCGGGAGTCGCACCGGCTGCGAGACGGCCCCCGGCGAGATGAGGAACCTCGCAGGATGTCCTTGACCCCGGGCAGCATTGGGCGGTCCATCGCGGCCTTCTCGGCCGGCGCGGCGATGCTTCTCGCCTGCGCGATTCCCGCCCGTGCCGGCTGGGTCGAGGACCGCGACGACGGCACGACCGTCATCCACGTGACGGTCTGGCAGATGCCGGAGTCCAGCCGCACCGACGCCTACACGCGCGGGGAGATCGCGGGCATCAAGGCGTTCAAGCGGCGGTTCCCCGCGATCTTCGCCGAGCGCTATCGCGCCCGGTACCGGTCGGACCCGAAGACGTCCGGCCGCCACAACTGGGACAAGGTCGCGGTCGAGCTGCACCAGTACTCGGGCATCCGGGTGGAGGGGGTGGAGGTCGACCTGCTGGCCATCGCCGGGGGCGTGGCGCCCGACGTGCTCTACGTCAACTTCCGCAAGAGCGACAACTACATCCAGAACCGCTTCCTCTACCCCCTGGACAAGCCCGAGGACCGCTACCTGACGGGCATGACGAAGGAGGAGGTGGACTTCCGCATCCACCGGAAGATCTGGCCGGTGATCTGGCGCCGCGGGCCGGGCAGCACGCCGAAGCGGGCGATCCGGCTGGCCGACGGCAAGCAGGTTCGCTTTCCCGGCTGCGTCGGCAACGTCTGGTCGATGCCCTACGGCGGGGCGCTCGGCAAGGTCCTGCTGTACCGCAAGGACCTGTTCGACGAGAAGCAGATCCCCTACCCGACGGCCCAATGGACCTGGGACGACCTGCTCGCCGCGGCGAGGAAGATCACCGACCCCAAGCGCGGCATCCTGGGCGTGAGGCTCTACCCGGGCAAGCACGAGTCGTGGTGCTGGATCACGTTTCTCTGGTCGGCCGGCGGGGAGGTGATGACCTACGACGAGGAAACGGATGCGTGGCGCTGCGTCTTCGACAGCCGCGAGTCCGCCGTCGCGCTGGACTTCTACACCCGCCTCTGCACCGAGAAGTGGACCGACGACGAGGGCAACACCCGGCGCGGATACGTCTACAAGGAATCCCCCGCGGAGGGCCAGACCAAGTGGGACCGCGGCGAGATCGGGATGCACTTCGACTACATCGACGAGAAGATCTTCTCGCAGATCAACCCGGAGGTCACCGGTATGGCCCCGGTGCCGCTGGGGCCGACCGGCCAGCGCGGCGCCGAGCTCAACAGCCGCATGCTCGGGCTCTTCAGCGGCATACGCGACCCCGTCGTCCGCGACGCCGCCTGGGAGTACATCCGCTTCTACGACTCCGCGGAGGCCGTCCGCATCAAGACCCGCATCCTCGTCGAGGGCGGACTGGGACGGTTCGTCAACCCCACGTACCTCGAGATGTTCGGCTACCCGGAGGTCAAGCGCCTGGCGCCGAGGGGCTGGTCGGACATCTTCGTGATCGCCATCCGGACGGGCAAGCCCGAGCCCTACGGGCGCAACAGCAACTACGCCTACGACCTCATGACCTTCCCCATCCAGGAGGCCGAGCAGCTCGCCCGCGACGACAAGCTCCCCAAGGACACTGCCGAGCGGCTGGACGTGCTCCAGGGCCTCCTGCGCAAGTGGAACGACCGTGCCAACGAGAAGATGATCGGGATCGTCCCCCCGCCGGAGCGCCGCCGGCGCGACCGGGTGGCGATCGTCGTGCTGCTGTGGATCGTGAACTGCTTCGTCCTGGTCTTCCGCCGGGTCGTCAAGGCCTTCACGCCGCCGGAGGCCCGGATCGGCCGCAAGGTCCGCTGGGGCCTCTGGCGGTACCGCTGGGCGTACCTCCTGCTGGTGCCCGCCGTCCTGACCGTCTTCGTCTGGAAGTACGTGCCGCTGGGACGCGGGTCGGTCATGGCCTTCCAGGACTACCGCCTGATCGGCCGATCCACGTATGTCTGGGTGCGGAACTTCGGGGACCTGCTGGCCGACAGCGCCTGGTGGTGGGCCGTCTGGAACGCCGTCCGCTACAGCTTCCTCGTCATGACCATGACGTTCCTGCCCCCCATCGTCCTGGCGATCCTGCTCCAGGAGGTGCCGCGGGGGAAGATCCTGTTCCGGACGATCTACTACCTTCCCGCCGTCACGACGGGGCTGGTGCTGATCATCATGTGGAAGCAGTTCTACGAGCCGTCGGAGCACGGCGTGCTCAACGCGCTGATCGTGCGGGTCCCGGCGATCGGCTTCCTGGCGGCGGGCGGGGTGCTGTTCGCCCTGGCGATGCTGTTCGTCCGGCGGATGGTGTACCACAGGATGCGCTGGCCGGCGCTGCTGTTCCTGGTGGGCGGGCTGCTGCTGCTCGGGCTCTTCGCGGCGCTGGCCTGGCCGATCCTCTCGCCCGGCGACGAGAAGTGGTTCCAGTGCTTCCTGCCGGTGGAGGGCGGCTGGCTGCCGCGCTTCGTTCCGCGGCTGCTCCAGGGCGCGCCCGAGCCGTACCAATGGCGAACCGATCCCGACACCGCGATGCTGACCATCGTCATCCCGATGGTCTGGGCGGGCATGGGCCCCGGGTGCCTGATCTACCTGGCCGCGCTGAAGGGCATCTCGGACGACTTCTATGAGGCCGCCGACATCGACGGGGCCACCTTCGTCGACAAGGTCCTCTTCGTGGTTTTCCCGATCCTCAAGCCGCTGATCCTGATCAACTTCATCGGCGTGTTCATCGCGTCGTTCTACGGCGCGACGGGCATGATCCTGGTGATGACCGGCGGCGGCGCCGACACCGAGACCGCCGGGCTGCACATCTTCTACGAGGCGTTCATCTACCTCAAGTTCGGGCCCGCGACCGCCATGGCGTGGGTCCTGGCGACCATGCTCATCGGGTTCACGATCAACCAGTTGCGGATCCTCTCGCGGCTGGAGTTCCGGACCACGGGGAAGAAGGAGTAGGCCATGCCGATCATCTCGAAGATCGGGCGCGGCGCTCCGAAGGTCCGGCTGCTGGTCGGCTCGATCTACGGGCTCCTGCTGGCCGGGGCGATCACGATGGTCTACCCGTTCCTGCTGATGATCGCCGGCAGCACGAAGAGCGCGGTGGACAAGTCGGAGATGCGGGTGATCCCGTCGTACCTGACGAGCGGCGCGGGCCTGTGGCGCAAGCACGTCGAGGGGCTGTTCAACGAGTCGCTCGAGATGATGCGGCAGACGTACGACCGGCCGGTGCCCTCGTTCGAGAAGCTCGCGCCGCCGAAGGCGCCGAACCGCCGGCTCGCCGGCGCGTGGCTGGCGTTCCTGGACGACGCGAACCTGCCGACCTACACCTACTCGATCGGCTACCTCCAGGCGCCCGTCTCGCGGAAGACGATTCCCCGGGCGGCGCGCGAGCTCAAGCAGCAGCTCCTCGACACGTACGACGGCGACCTCGACCGGGCCAACCGCGCCCTCGGCAGCGACTTCGTCGACTGGAGCGCGTTCTGGATCCAGGCACCCCACCGCCTCCTGCGGCGCGAAAAGGCGCTCGACATCCCCCTCGCCGACGTGGTCCGCCGCTTCCAGGCACGCCAGCCCCAGGCCAACCGCTACTACTTCTCCGTCGAGGGCTTCTTCCGCTACCAGTTCTGCCAGACCCAGTACACCCGGGACATCGCCGAGTACAACCGCCAGCACGGCACGCGCTACCGGGGCTACGATGAGGTCTACCTCGACCGGCGCCTGCCGGCCGGCCCCGGCCGGACCGACCTGGAGCGGAAGGACTGGGAGGAGTTCGTCCGCACGATCCTGAACCTGTTCTGGATCCGCGCCGACCCCCAGGCCGCTCCCGTCTACCGCCGCTTCCTGAAGGCCAAGTACCAGGACGTCGCCGCGCTCAACCGCAACTACGGACGCGACTGCCGATCGTTCGACGACGTGCCGCTGCCCGACGAGCCTCCGGCCGGGGGAATGCCCCTGTCCGACTGGGACGCCTTCCTCCAGGGCTGGAAGGACCCCGACACCGGCGAGATGCACATCCTGCCGGCCGAAATGATCCGCATCCACAGCGTGGACTTCCTCTTCCGCGACTCGCTGAAGGAGAAGTACGGCTCGATCGAGGAGGTCAATGCCGAGCTGGGCACGAGCTACCGCGACTGGATGGACATCCTGCCGCCCCAGGAGGACGCCCACTGGTTCGCGTTCCAGACGCAGACCGGCGCGCTGCGCAAGGAGTTCACCGTCCGCAACTACCTGGCGGTGATCGACTACATGGTGCTGCACGGGCGGGGCGTGCTGAACACCGGCATCTACTGCGCCCTGGCGGTGCTCTCGGCGCTGCTGGTCAACCCCCTGGCGGCCTACGCGCTGAGCCGCTACAAGCCGCCGTCGTCGTACAAGGTGCTGCTGTTCCTGATGCTCACGATGGCCTTCCCGCCGATGGTCGCGCAGATCCCGACGTTCCTGATGCTCCGCGAGTTCCGCCTGCTGAACACCTTCGGCGCGCTGATCCTGCCCGGACTGGCCAACGGCTACTCCATCTTCCTGCTGAAGGGCTTTTTCGACTCCCAGCCCGTGGAGCTGTACGAATCAGCCGCCCTCGACGGGGCGGGGGAGTTCCGCATCTTCTGGCAGATCACGATGAGCCTGTCCAAGCCCATCCTGGCCGTCATCGCGCTGAACGCCTTCAAGATGGCCTACGCCAACTTCATGTTCGCCCTGCTCATCTGCCAGGACAAGCGGATGTGGACGCTGATGGTCTGGCTCTACCAGCTCCAGCGAGACAGCGGCATGGGCGTGGTGTATGCCTCGCTGATCATCGCCGCCATCCCCATCTTCCTCATGTTCGTCCTTTGCCAGAACATCATCATGCGAGGCATCGTCGTGCCGGTCGAGAAGTAGGCCGCGGACTGCACAGCGCGGCCTGAGCGGCCGCAACCACTCGATTCGTGAACGGAAGACGTTGTGTTGTCGGGTTGAGACGCTTCGGCGTCGCCGCGGAGGGCACGGCGGCGCGCAGCGAATCACGAAGGAGCAAGGTATGTGGGGCACTCGAAGCAGGCTCTGTCGGTCCGTCGGTGTCGCGTCGATCCTGGCGGCCCTGGCGGCCGGGAATGCACGGGGAGAGGACATGGGCAAGGTGCGGCGGTATCACGTCGTGGAGATCGCGCTGGCCGGGGCGAGGCTCGGCCCGCGGGACACGCCCGCGCGCGACGTGGAGCTGGCCGTCACGTTCCGGCACGCCTCCGGCGGCGAGCAGGTCCGCGTGCCGGGCTTTTGGGACGGCGACGGCCGGGGCGGCGCGACCGGCGGCGTCTTCAAGGTGCGCTTCTGCCCGACGCGCGTCGGGCGCTGGCGGATCGCGAAGACCGAGTCGAACCGCAAGGAGCTTCGCGGGCAGCGCGAGGGCGACGAGCTGACCTGTGAGGCGAGCAAGCACCCGGGCTTCTGGCTGCCGGATGGGCGGTGGTACCGGCGCTCGGACGGCTCGCACCCGTTCCTCACCGGCAACACGCACTACACGTTCCTGAGCCGCCGCAACGACCGGGGCGCCAGCGGGATCGACCCCGTCGCCGACATCCGCGCCAACGCGCGCTTCTTCCGCAAGCTCCGCTTCAGCCTCGGCGGCGGGCGCTATGTCGACCCGAAGCTCAAGCCCTTCCTCGACGACGCGGGGCGGCAGAGCGACGACGGGCGCTTCTCGCGGCGGCCAAATCCGCCGTGGTTCCACCGGCGCGTCGACGCGGTCGTGCGCGAGGCCTTCGCATCCGACCTGATCTGCGACCTGATCGTCTGCGGGCCGGACACCCGAGAGATCCGCTCGACGCTGAAGGGCGACCCGGGGCCGTACCTGCGGTACATCGTGGCGCGCTACGCGTCGTACCCGAACGTGTGGATCTGCCTCTGCAACGAGTGGGACATCAAGAACCCCTCCTACAAGGCCGCCGAGATCGTCCGCGCCGGCGAGATCGTCCGCCGGGCCGCGCCGAACCCCACGCCCACGAGCGTCCACGGCAAGCCCCGCAACTGGGACACCGCGCTCAACGGCGCGTGGCACGACCACGTGATCATCCAGGCGAAGATCAAGAAGCTGCCCGACGCGGCCGACACCGCCGCGCGCAACCACGTCCGCGGCGGGCGCAAGCCCGTCTGCAACGACGAGAACGCCTACGAGGGCAAGGGCGACCGCTTCACCGAGGGTGACGTGATCGAGGGCTGCTTCGGGACGTTTCTCGGCGGCGGCTACCCCACCACCGGCGAGAAGTGGGCCGGCAAGAAGGGGCAGTACTTCTGGGGCGGCTTCGACGCCGCGAAGCACCACGCGGCCGACAACCTCGGCGCCCTTCGCGACTACGTCGACGGGAACGTGGCGTTCTGGCGGATGGAACCGGCGCCGGCGGAAAAGGGCATCTTCTCGGGCCTGCCGGATTCGGCCCGCGTGCTGGCCCGGTCAGGCCGGGAGTACGTCCTCGGCACGAACCGCCGGGCCGGGGGAATCCGCGCGAAGCTCCCGGGCGGGACGTGGCGCGTCGTGCAGCTCGACCTCATGGTGCCGAAGCAGCGCGTGCTGAGCGAGAAGGCCTCGGGCGAACTGACGTTCGACGTGCCGGCCTCCCGCGCCGTCATGACGCACTTCCGGCGCGTGGTCGCCGAGGCGGCCAGGTAGGCGCTGGGGGCTACTTCGTCTCGCCGGGCAGGGCGATGCGGAGGTCGAAGGGCTCGAAGCGGATCGCGTCGAGCACCTCCAGCTCCGTGCAGTCGAAGAAACGCCGGTTCGTCACCCGGTAGCGGACGTAGCGGGTCCGGACGGGCTTCGGCGGGATCAGCCGGAACGTGTGGCCCTGGATCACCTCGTGGTCCGGCCACATGTGGTTCACCGGCAGGTCCTTCCAGCGCAGGTCGGTCTTCAGCAGGCCGAGCGATCTGTACTGCCGGCCATCGGGCGAGACGGACACCTCGACCTCGTCCCTGATCTGCCCCTTCAGTGCGTCCCACCACGGGTAGCCGTGGAAGTTCATGCCGAAGGCGGCGCAGGGCTGCACGGAGCCGAGGTCGAGCGTGAGGACGGGGTTCTTGCCCTTGCCCCAGATGGCCCCGGACCGGTAGGACGTCCCGCCGGCGTACGGCGGGCCGACCACGCCGTCGGTGAGCTTCCTGCCGTCGGGGTCGCCCGCGCCCCAGTTCGTCTGGGACGGCACCGAGACGGTGTAGGGCTTCCCCACGGCCAGGTTCCGCCCTACGGTCAGCCAGCGGCCGACGAACTTCTCGCCGCCGGCGTCCTTGCCGTCGGAGTAGCCGAGCTTCGTGCCGTGCCGGGCCTCGCCGACGCGGAGCGAGTTCATCACCGGGTGATCGACCCCGCCGACGTTGATCGTGTAGCGGCAGGGCAGCTTGTCGACCCGCTGCGTGTGGCTGCGGCGCACGAGGGAGTAGTCCTCCTGCCGCTGGGACCAGTCGAACGTCACCTCGATGGGGCGGAACGCCGCGTCGGCGGGGAGGTGGCTCGCCTCCATGCGAACGGCGTAGATGCTGCATCCCGTGCGAGCGGCCTCGGGGCTGTGCATCAGGTACTGGACCCAGACGCGCCGGTGGCCGCGAGGGATGGCGACCGTCTCGTAGTGGATCACGTCCCACGGCGGCCTGGTGTCTGTGAGCCTCCAGCAGCGCGTCCACGTCTTGCCGTCGAGTGAGTGGAGCAGTTCGATCCGGCTGCCGGGCGCGCGGTTGTAGAACCGTCCGCCGAAGGTCAGCCGCGTCAGGTCCCGCGGGGCGTCGATGCGGTACACCAGGCAGGCGTCCTCCTTCGCCTTGGCCGGCCAGACCACGCCCTGGTAGCCGATGTGCTTGGCGTCGCAGGCGATGTTCCGCTCCTCGACGACGTCGTCCCGGTACCGGCCGCCCTGGAGCTCCGGCCAGAGGACGATCGACTCCGTCGGCTCGCCCGCGCCCACGTACACGACGTTCCGCCCGAGGTTCAGCCGCGGCTGCGTCTTGGCGTTGAGCTGCGTGCGCGTCTCGATGGACAGGTCCTCGAGCACGGCGTCCCCGGGCGACGCCCTGCCGAGCAGCTCGATCCGGATCAGCACTTCGTACGCCCCGTTGACCTCCTCCCGCAGATCGACCGCCGCGCGGACCTTGCCGGCGGCACCGGCCTTCCAGACCTCCGTCCACCGCAGGCCGTTGTTCGTGCTGACGGAGATGGCCGCGGCGTCCCGCTCGGCACGGCGCAGGAAGCGGGCCTCGATCGCCTGGCTCGTCACGACGTTGGCCGACTGGACCTTGTAGACGACGTACGACTTCGCGCCCGCTCGGACGGGAGCCAGCCCGCCGCCCTTGGCGGGCGCGACGTTCTCGGCGCTGTGGACCGCGCTCTTCCAGTCGGCGGCCGTCAGCGGCGGGCGGAACGTCCACACGCCGTTGCCCCGCAGGCCGTACCTGCCGGCCTGCTCGGGGTCTTTGCCCCGGTTGGGGACGTACCAGTTCGGGTCGTTGCCCACGCTGTGGCAGGTGCGCGTGTAGCTCTCGCCGGCCCGGACGTTCAGGATGGCGCGGTGGCCCCAGTCCCAGTCGTTGAAGTACCAGCGGTGCTTGAGGCCCTTGGGGCCAAAGCAGCGGTGCTCCTGGGCGAGGTCGCGGTTGCAGTCGGCCCCGGTGAGGAAGCCGTTGGGGCTGGTGGCGTTGAGACAGTGGTACCGTGCGACGTGGCCGGGCTCGCGGCGGCCGCCGGAGGCGGCGCAGGCACCGTCGGCGCCGATGTCCTCGACGCCGGCGATGGTCACCCCGTCGCAGAGCGTGTAGAGGGCCGACATGGAGTTGTCGTACATGTGCCATCGGCCGTCGTAGAAGCACTCCGGCACGGTGTGCAGCGTGATGTCCCAGTAGCGGACCTTCAGCCCCATGTGGTGCCAGATCGCGCAGTTGATCCCGGCGATCGTGCTGCACATGGTATAGCCGTAGTCGTTGAACTGGCGGATGGGGTCGGTGACGGCCAGCCCGTGGCGGCGCATCGGCGTCGTCTGCCGGCGAGCGATGTGGTTCCAGTAGAACATCGCCCAGCACTTCTCGCGCGGCGTCGGCCAGCGCGACGCGATGCTGTGGACCATGCTCGCCACGTCCGAGTAGTCCGGCGAGGCGTCGGTGACGACCTTCAGGTTGCAGACGCCCGCCGGCGCCGCCGCCGCCAGCCACACGACGGCAAGCGCCGCCGCGAAGAGGCTGCCCTTCATGTGCGTGCTCCCGCTCTCTGCCCGAGGCGCGTTTGCCATGGGGCTCACTCCGGGGTCCATCGGACCCATCTCGTCCCGCGGCGGGCCTTGATCGCCTCCGCGAGCTTGTGCAGGTGGTACAGGTCGCCGACCTTCATCCACGGGACGTCCAGGTATCGCTCGAGCTTGTCGGGGGCCTCGTCCAGGATCCAGGCGCGGGCGAGGAACTGCGTGTAGGACTCCTGCGGCTGCTGGTAGTAGAACTCCGCCCCGACGAACGCGGTGGCCAGGGCGAGGTACCAGTTGGGGCTGTTGAGCTCGACGCGGCGGACGAACTCGGCGACCTCCGGGCGCAGGTGGTCCTTCAGGAACCGCGCCAGCTCGGGCGTCAGGTGCCGCAGTTTCGGCAGGCCCGTGCCGTGGTACCAGTCGAGCGTGTCGTCGAACTGCACGCCGAACTGGTCCATCCGGGCGAACGTCCGCGTGTCGTGCAGCGGCTGCGTCCAGTGGTACGTGTACAGCCGGGCCGTCCACGAGCCGCGGCTGAACCGGATGAACCAATCGGCCTCGGCGGGCAGCACGTACAGGCGGCTGTCCTGGAGGTACCGGGCGTACCTGGCCATGGCGAAGCGGAGCATCGCCGTCCGCGCCAGCAGCCCCCAGCCGAGCGTTTCGGCCTGCCGATCGCCGGCCAGGCGCGCCAGGCGGATGTACCCGACGAGGCCCGCGAAGTGGGCGTTGACGTCGGGCGCCCCGCCGGGGCCCTCCATCGTGAAGTGCGACGCGCCCGGGCGCTTGAGGAAGCCGCCCGTCGCCCAGTCGAGGTCCTTCAGGTACGGCCGCAGCATCGCCTTGGCGGCGACCCATTCGTCGGCGTCGGGCCCGGTGCCCAGCGCTCGGTGGTACGCGGCGAGGTGGTACAGGCTGTCGGCGGGGACGATGCCGTTGAGCAGGTGGAAGTTCGTGCGGCGGACGCGCTGCCGGTGCTCGGCGAGCAGGGCCTTGTCGAGCAGGTAGCGCTCGCGGCGGGCGCCTTCGGCGACGGGCGTGTGGGCGACCGTCTCCGGCGGGTAGCGCCGGCGCTCGCGGTGCATGTACTGCCTGGTCCGCTCGGCGAGCTGGCCGGACAGCAGCGGCAGCACCTCCGCCAGCGTGTAGAGCGTCTCGCCCGGGTTCGACCAGCACAGGCGGTTCTGCATCCGCCAGTAGTACTGGTAGCCCGCGCCGAAGTCCGTCATCGCGATGTACCAGGGAGCGAGGTGCCCCGCGTCGAGCAGCTTCGTCAGCTCGCCTTCCAGGCGGGCGCGGAGCTCGGCGCCTTCCTTCGCCTCGCCGGCCGGCGCGCGGTGCTCCAGGGCGTACTTGCCCAGGCCGCTCGCGGTGAGGGTCCAGGCGTCCGCCGACTCGACGGCCTCGTACGGCCCCCAGGGCGTCCGCACGCTGGTCTTCGCGGGCTTACCCGACAGCTCCATCGCCAGGCCGTATCGCCGCGCGAGGGCAACCATCGGCGGCAGCGGGGCGAGGCGCCGCCCGCCCGGGCGAACGCGGCGGTACGTGAAGCGGTCGGTGATCGTCACGCGGTCGGCGGCCTCGTCGTAGGCGTAGGTCTCGGCGGCGTCGACGGGCACCTCGGCGAGGTGCTCGGCCCAGAAGTCGCAAGCGGCGGCGACGTCGGCGGGCAGCCCGGCGGCCCACTTCTCCGTCTCGGCCGCCTTGGGATGGTACTGCCCGAAGAGCGGCATGACGGCGACGTGCCCGGCCGGGCCGTCGAAGGCCAGCGCGATCCCCCCGTCGGACGGCTCGATCCGCGTCGGGGCGTTCTCGAGGATCACCAGCATGGGGCAGTCGGCGGGGTACTTCGGGCCCGCCACCCAGCCGCGGAACTCCGTCGGCCAGGGAAAGTCCACCGCCTGGAAGCCGCTCTGGCGGCCGAACCACACCAGCAGCCACGTCCGGTGGAGCCCCAGCCGCGGCAACCTCCGCGCCTCGGCCGCCGGGCGGACGACGAGGTCCTTGCCGACGCGGGTGGCGAGGTAGGCGGCCTCGGCCTTGCCCCGGACGAACAGGCGCAGGGCGGGCACGTTCGTGTGGAAAACGGCGGCGGGGCTGAGGCGGCCGATCCACGCGTCGAGGCCCTTGCCGGTCGCGGCGGCATCGAAGCGCATCCGGACGTGCGTCCAACTGCTGCGCGTGACGCGGGCGGCCTTGAGCCCGCCGGGCATGGGCTGGATCACGCCGAAGTCGCCCTGCGGCAGGTGGCGCTTGACGGAGCCGGCGTAGGAATCGATGCCGTAGTACGGCACGGGGCGGCGCCGGATCCGCGGCCACGAAGTGGTCGCCAGCTCCAGGCCGAGCCCGCCCGCGCGCGGGTCGTGCCGGAAATCTTCCCTGCCACCGACGGGCTTGGGTCCACGGCCGGCGGCCTGCCAGTCCGGTGCGGCGACGGCACCAACCGGGCCGCCCGGGCCGCGGGCGCCCGGCGCCGCGGGGGCCCGCGCCGATTCCCAGCAGGCGAGCTGGTGGAAGACCACGTGGTAGAACCGCCCGCCGGCGATGCTGACGGCGTGCCCGCCGGGCTGGATGTTGTCGGCCAGGGTGCCCCAGCGGTTCGGCGGGCGCGGGAAGCTGAGCCACTTCCGGCCGGCGAGGTCGTAGATGCCCGTGTGGTTGGCGTTGCCCTCCTCGTAGTGGAAGAAGAAGGCGTAGCGGCCGGCGACGGAGACGTGCAGCGTTTCGTCGGCGTTGGTCGGGCGCGGCGGGATGATGAGCTCGACGGCGCGGCGCGTGGCGAGGTTCATCCGTGCCCATCCGTGGCAGATGTAGGTCCAGGGGATGATCACGTCGCCTTCGGCGGTCAGGGCCGGCGGGCAGACCGGGCCGTGCATCGAGTTCACGCGGAAGTGCGGCACCACGGGCAGCTTCTCTCCCGTCGCCGCCTTCAGCAGGAAGAGGTCCTGCTCGAAGGGGTGCTCGCGGAAGTACTGCTCGACCTTGTCCTGGAGCGCGAGCAGCTTGTCGGGCATTCGGCCGTCGAGCACGCCGAGGGCGCGCGCCTCGGCGAGGCGCTTCTCGCGGACCTTGCCGTCCCACGTCGGCGTGAAGTCCGGCGGCATGGCGAACATCCGCACCAGGTGGTTCATCATCGGGCGGACGAGCACCGCCCCGCCGGCGACCACCGGATGCGTGCCCTTGAAGCTCTGGCCGAGCAGCCCCGACGCCGTCCAGGCGATCTCCCCCGTGCCCGCGTCGAACGCCCACAGCTTCACGTCCTCCACGGGCGCCAGGACCAGCGCCGCCTGCTTCGAGCCCGGCGGGGGCGCCCAGTACGCCGCCGTGCCGAAGATCGGCGCCGGGGCGTTCCACGTCCAGAGCGGCTCGCCGTCGGCAAGGCGAAGGGCGTAGAGCGTCCCCTGCCGCTGGCCGATGAAGAGCCGCCCCCTCGCGATCAGCGGCGCGGCCGAAAAGCCGTAGCCCTTGCGGCCGGCGAACGTCCAGGCTTCCTTGCCCGTGGCGGCGTCGAGCGCGTAGACCGTGCCGTTCAGGGCGGCGAAGAAGACCTTGCCGCCGGCGCACGCGGCGGCGTGCATGATCGGGCTGCCGCAGGCGTGCTTCCACAGCTCCTTGCCCGTGGCCGCGTCGAGCGCGTAGAAGTTGCCGGACATCGTCCCCACGAAGCAGCGCCCGCCGGCGACGACCGGCTGGACGAACGGCGAGACGCGCTGCGGCTGGAAGTTGCGGTACCACGCCACCTGGAACGGGGGCGTGAGCCTGTCGCGCGTGAAGCCCGTCCGCTGCGGGTCGTGCTGCAACTGCGGCCAGTCCTCCGCCGACGCGGGGACAAGGAACGCCAAGGCCACGGCGAGCGCCGCGAGTCGGTTCACGGGATCACCTCGTTGTCTGTGCGGCTGGGGCGGGGCGGGGGGAGGCTCACCACCGGTAGTACCGGTACGGATCGTCGCCGGCGACGGGCTCCTGGACGTAGTAGGAACCCAGCCAGGCGCCCGGTGCGGCCAGCCGGGGCGCGCCCGTCAGCCCGCCGGTCTGGTACGTGTCGTTGACCAGAACGACGAGGACGTTCTCGCCGCCGGGCTTCAGCGTTCCCGGCTTCATCGCGTACGTCCGCGGGAAGGTCCAGTAGTCCTTCGGGTTCGTCTTCTTCGTGACCTCGCCGAGGAATCGCCCGTTCAGCCAGACCCAGCTCTCGTCGTCGGCCGGACCCAGGTGCAACGTCAGGCCCTCGGTCTTGAGCCCCGCCGGCGCGCGGAAGCGAAGGCGGTACCAGAACAGGCCGTTGTACTCCGCCGTCAGGCCGGGAACCTGCTCGTCGAACATGCCGGGCACGGCGATCGGCTTCCACCGGTGATCGTCGAGGCCGGGCCTCCACCATGCCTCCTTCCGGCCGACGCCGTCCCGATCGACCCGTCCGACCCACTTGGGGGGGAGGGGGAACTCATCGATCTCGGCGGCGCGGCCGAGGCGCGCCAGCAGCGGCGTCCGGGTCGCCGCGCCGAGGTTGTGCAGGATCCGCGAGATCAGGAAGACGTTGCGGCGGTAGCTCGTCCGGAGGTACGGCTTGTTCTCGCCATCGAGCATCCACGGCGCGACCTGGCAGAGCACGAGCCTGCCCTTGCCGATCCCCAGGACGCGCAGGGCCCGGCTGGACCGCCCCGTCGTCGGCGCGAGGGCCGCCCCGGTGAGCTTCGCCCGCCAGTGCAGGTCGGCGCGGGCGACCCCCGCCAGCGCGGGGTCGCTCATGTCCTGCACGTCGAGCGGAGGAATCGGAGCCTCCTCGACCTTCACCTTGCCGGCCGCGACGCGCTCGATGTCCTTCCGCGACAGGCCGAGGCCGACGACGCAGGCGCCGTTGTTGATCTTGTCGGTGAGGTCGCCGAGCCGGCCGGCACCCGGGCCGAGGACAAGGATGTCCCTGCCCAGTGGCCGATCGCCCAACGGCTCGACGCGAATGCCGAGGCGCCCCAGCAGGGCCGAGCCCCGCTCGTCGCCGGCGTAGCGGACGCCTCGCGAGGGAGCCGGCGGACGGTCCGCATCCAGGTAGCGCAGCAGGTTGCGGCAGAGCGCCATCGCGGCCGGGTCGTTCCCGGTTCGGCCCGTCACGTCCATCTGGCAGAAGACGACGCGCCCGGCGCCCTCAACGTACTCCAGCAGCGGGGCGTACTGGAGGTCGAATCCGCCGTCGACGATCGGGCGGAAGTCGCCGACGGGGGGCTTCTCGATCAGCACGCCGGCGACGCAGCCGCGGTTGCCGCACCGCCAGACGCGGGTGTTGCGGAAGCCGCACCAGCTCCATCGGGGGTTGTCCTTCTCGACGCCCCGGATGTCCAGGTGCGGCGGCGTCAGGGTGGCCGAGCCGCGCCAGTCGCGCAGGTGCTCGTCGCCCAGGTGCGCCAGCGCGGGATGCGAGCCGGCGCGAGCGAACGCCTGCCGCAGGCCGTGCACGTTGACGCGAAAACCCAGGCGACGGGACAGCGCCTCGGGCGTCTGCTCGAAGACGAGCACCTTCAGCCCGCCGCGCACGGCGGTCACGTCGGGCAGCTTCGTGGTCGGGCCGATCGCCTCCCGGCCGATGATGAGGACGCGGAACTTGGAGACGTCCGCATCGGCGTCGACCTTCTGGTACGTCGCGCCGAGCGAATCCAGCAGCTTCGCGGTCAGGCCCCTGGGGTCGAACAGGGCGATGCGCGAGCGGAGCCGCAACGGCTTCGGCTCCGGAAGCACGTGAAGCGCGAGCTCGTCCTTCTGCCGGCCGCCCGGGCCGAAATCGAAGCTCGCGACGATCCGGTACGCCCCGGGCTTCGCGTCGATCGGCAGGCGGACGTCGAACGGTGCGGCCACCTTGTCCCCGGGCGCCACGGCGCGCGCGCCGCCCCAGTGAGGCTTGGGCGCCTTGCCCTCCCGCTGAAGCTGCCGCCAGTTCGCCTCCGGCACCACGGCGCAGGCGTAGGTGCAGGCGATCTCCTCGCGCGTGTCGTTCAGGAGGAGGACCTGTTTCTGCGTGCTCTCGCCGGGAAGGAAGTTGTGTCCCTTGTCCGTGAACGCCCCCGACGCGCCGCCGATGTAGGCGCAGAGCGGCAGGTTCCATCGCAGGAACGAGCGGCCGAGAACGGTCGGCTCGACGCCGCCCTTGCCGAGCGCGTAGAGGTGGCTTTCGCTGGGCAGCAGGCGGTCCGGCACGATGCCCGGCCGCGCGAGGCCGCGCAGCGCCGTCTCATCGGGCACGTCGGCCGGCTGGGCGCGGTAGTCGGCGGAGCGCCTCCAGAGGTTGCCCTGGTCCCACGGCAGCATGGCGCTGACGCCCCACGTGCGCAGGCAGCGCCAGTTGTCGTCGGCGAACAGGGCCTTCATGCGGACGTGGTGCTGCTCGTCGTCGCGGAAGTAGCGGATCAGTTGGCCCCAGTGGAACGGCCTGCCGCGGCCCCAGAGCTCCTCCTCCCACTCGCGGCTGCGGATGCGCTGCGGCGTGGGCTCGTAGGCGGCATCTCCCAGGTAGGCGGCGTTGTACTCGGCGTCCCAGATGCTCTGGTACTCCTCGCTGCGCCAGATGAAGTTCGGCCCGCGGTAGCTGCTCCAGCTCGACACGTGCGGCAGGCCCCATTCGACGAAGAACAAGGGCTTCGTGCCCTCGGTCGCCCAGTGCTCCAGCCAGTCGCTGCGCTCCTGCTTCGGCGCCCAGTTCAGGTAGATGTTGATGGTGTACAGGTCGCCGAGGTTGCCGCTCTGGTGGTGGTACACCGGGCGCGTCGGGTCCAGGTCCCGGGCGATCTTCGCGGCCAGCCGCGCCTGCGCGCGGTTGCGGTTGGGCCCCCCGCCGAGCGCCGGGTCGTCGGGGCGGAAGACCCCGTCGATCCGCAGGGGGTTCTGGTCGCCCTTGTAGCCGGTCGCGTTGTGGCTCATCGCGTACATCACGACGCTCGGGTGGTGCCGCACGCGGCGGATGAGCCACTCGCAGAGCGCCCGGTAGCGTGCGGCCTGCTCCGGGCGGTCGAGCTTCGAGTCGAAGTCCCGGAAGTGCGGCAGGCTGAACGACGCGAGCACGCCGGTCTCGTCGGCCGCGGCGAACAGGCCGTCCATGTACCCCACCGTGCCCGGCTGGAAGTGATAGTTCGCCGTGATGAGGAAGTTGAAGCCGTAGTCCTTCAGCCGCCGGCAGGTCTCCCGGCAGCGGGCCCGGCAGGCCACGTCCGCGGCGCGGTTGATGTTTCGCGACAGCAGCGCCCGCAGGTGGATGCGCTTGCCGTTGAGGTAGAGGTCGCGCCCGTCGGCCCGGAACTCGCGGAAGCCGAAGCGGATTGGCAGCGTCTCGTCGAGGACGCGCCCGACGCGGTCGCGCTCGTCCTCCAGCAGCGTGACGGTCACGTCGTAGAGGTTCTCCGGCGTGTGGACGTCCCAGAGCTTCGGATCGAGCCACGGGCCGCCGAACGAGATGCGCCCGTCCGGCAGGCTGGCGGAGTCGAAGCGCGGCGAGAAGAACCGCTTGACGACCCGCCCCCCCTCGGACACGCTCGCCCGGAGCCGCCGGCGCCCGGCGCCCGCCAGCTTCACGTCCAGGGCGATCCGCCGCTCCCGCGTGGACGTGACGACGCGGACGTCGTCGATCCTCTCCCCGGGCGGGCGGGCGGCGAGGAACACGTCGCCCGTCAGGCCGCGAAGGGCAATGCTCGCCTTGCTCGTCACGACCCGGTCCGGGGCCATGAACGCCGCGCGCTCCTTGGCCAGCGGCCGGGCCGTCACGAGGATCGCCAGCGCCTGCTGCTCGCCGGGCTTGACGTGCTTCGTGACGTCCAGCTCGCCGCCGGGGAAGAACAGCTCGCCGGCGGCCTCGCCGTCCAGGAAGACCCGCGCGTGCGTCTGGAGCATGGTGAAGTCGACGAGCACCTGCCGCCCCCGCCACGCCGCCGGGACGGTCAGCGTCCGCCGGTACCACGCCCGGTCGAGCGTCCGGAGGTCCGTGCGGTCCTCCATCCAGGGAGCCAGGAGCAGGTCCTGGGCCTCGCCGTCGGCCGCCCGCGGCCAGATGCCCGGCACCTTGAAGAAGCCCCAGCCCTCCCCCGCCGGCGGGGGCGTGGCGGCCGGGCCGCCGGGCACGGGAAGGAAGCGCCACAGGCCGTTGAGGCAGATCCGCTCGCGCGTCCGGGACGCCCGCCGCCAGGCCCCCTTCAGGTCCCATTCCAGCGCGGCGCCCTTCGGCAGCGGCAGGTCCGCCTTCCTCGTGACGCGCCGGCGGACGAGGGTGAGCGAGAGGTCGTCGTACTCGGCCTTGCCGCCCGGCTGGCCGAACATCGCCGGGGCGATATCGAGCTTCGCCGCGCCGCGCGGGATCAGGAAGACGCGCTCGTGCGTCTGCCAGTCGGCGGTGCCCTCGGCCCAGACCACGTCGGGCCAGGGATCGACGTGCTTCCCGGCCGCGTCACGCCACTCCATCGCCAGGCGCGCGTTCTTCCAGCCGTCGTCGCCGCGCCGGACGCCCGTCACGCGCATGCGGAAGCGCAGCTTCAGCTTCATCCAATTGGGGTCGAGGCGGACGATCTGCGAGCACGAGCCGTACCGGCTGATCTCCAGCCACGTGTTGCCGCCCTCCGTCCGCGCGCGCCCCCCCGCGAAGCCCCGCCAGCCGAGGGGCAAGCCGCGATCGTCCAGCTTCTCGAATCCGCCGTTGGCGAGCAGCTCGTCGCCGATTTGTGGTTCCCGCGCGGCCGTCGGCAAGGCGAACAGCAGAACGGCGAGCAGCACGGCAGCGGGGCGTTCCGCGAGGCACGTGGACATGCGTAGGTTCCCTTGGCGTCTGGGTTGGCGTTCCGCGCCGGCGCATGTTCGCACATGCCGGCCGGCGGTGCAACGCCGCGGCGAAGAGCCCCGATGCCCGCGGCGGGGGGTTATCCGCTCGGCGGGTAGAGCCAGAGCTTGCCCGCGTCCCACGCGAACCTCGCGCCGATGGCCAGCAGCGCCGCCCCGCACACCACCAGCACGATCCGCTGCATCCGCTCTCCCAGGAGCTTCGAACCCTTGAAGCTCGCCAGCGACAGGGCCTCCAGCCAGACGAGGTCGCACAGCCAGTGGACGACGGCGAACAGGCCAAAGGCCAGGACACCCAGCTTCAGCGCCCGCGTCGCCAGCGCCAGGCCGACCGTCGCCCACCAGAGCAGGAAGTACGGGTTGCCCGCGCTGAGGATCACGCCGGTCCAGATGGGGCCCCTCGTGGCGGGCTCCGCGGCCGCCTCCGGCGCCTCGGCCGAACTGCGCAGCATGCCCACCCCCATGAAGACCAGGAACGCCCCGCCGACCAGCCCGATGCCGATCCGCACCGACACGTGCTCGAAGATCACCCCCATCCCCGCCATGATGAGGAACATCAGGGGGAACTCGACGATGCCGTGCCCGACGGCGACCAGCGCGCCGGCGTGGCGGCTGCGCGTGCCGGCGGCGAGGGTGGCGGCCGTCACCGGGCCCGGCGCCAGCACGCCCGACAGGCTGATCAGCAGCGCCTGGAGAAGGAAAAGCAGCACGTCGCCGTTCATGCCGTCAACCTGCCTGTCGCCTCGGGGAGCCGCCCGGTTCGCGCCCCGCCCGTCCGCCCGCGCGCCGGGCCGATCGCGTTGTCTCCGAAGAGCGTTCCATTGCGGCCGCAAGGGGCGTACATTGCGGGCCACGGAGCATAGCAGGCGGACATCCGCCTGTCGATGGACAGCCCACGCCAGCAAGGAGCAAGCGATGAGCGCCCCCCTGATCCCGGACCTCTCGACGGGCATCCCTACGGAACTTCGGGCGCGCGGCTACGCCGTGCTGCCGGCGCCGCGCCACGTCGAGCTGCTGGACGAGACCGTCCACCTCAACGAGGACTGGGGACTGGACCCGACCGACCTGGGCGACGACGACGTCGCCGTCCGCGCCCTGACGGGCGAGCTGATGGACGAGTACGGCCTCGACCTGCCGCCCCGGTCCGCCGAGGGCGACATGGTGCGACTCGCCGTCCAGCCCGGCGCGGTGGACACGCGGACCGGCGACGGGCGCGACGAGCAAGCGTATCGGCTGACCGTCACCGCGCACGGCATCGAGGTGGTCGGCAACGCCCCGGCCGGGCTGTTCTACGGCGTCCAGACCCTGCTTCAGCTCGCCGCGGGCGACGGGCGCGGAGCGCTGCGTCTGCCGGCCGGCACCATCATGGACTGGCCGGAGTACGCGCTGCGTTTCGTGCACTGGGACACCAAGCACCACCAGGACCGGATCGAGACGCTCAAGCGCTTCCTGGACTGGATGGCGCGCTGCAAGCTCAACGCCGTCTCGTTCGAGCTCGAGGACAAGTTCGAGTACCCCTCGCACCCGGTGATCGGCTGCCCGGGCGCGCTGACGACCGCGCAGCTCCAGGAGCTGGTGGACTACGGCCTGGAGCGGCACGTCCAGGTCGTCCCGAACGTGCAGGCCCCGGCCCACTTGTGCTACGTGCTCAAGCACGAGGAATTCGCCCACCTCCGCTGCGATGGCAGCAACTACCAGATCTGCATGGACGACCCGGAGGCGCGGCGGCTGCTCTTCGACATGTACGACGACCTCTGCGACGCCACCCGGGGCGTGGCGTACTTCCACGTCTCCACCGACGAGGTCTACTACGCCGGCATCTGCGAGAAGCACCGCCGGCCCTACAACGCCGAGAACCGGTCGCTGACGTGGGTGGACTACGTCCAGGCGGCCCACGAGCACCTCGCGAAGCGTGGCCGGCGGATCCTGCTCTGGGCCGAGTTCCCCCTCCTGGCCGAGCACGTCAAGCTGCTGCCGAAGGACATCGTCAACGGCATCCTCGGCCCGCGGGTGAAGGCCGACTTCGTCCGCGCCCTCGACGAGCGCGGCATGGACTGCCTGGCGTACGCCTCGATGCAGGGCGAGGAGCGGCTGTTCCCCAACCACTTCGCCTTCGTGGATCGCCGCGGCCGGCGGCAGCCCGGGCGCCTCGTGGACGCCTGTGAGACCGCGCTGCGCCCGAACGCGCACTCGCGCCGCCATCCCGTCGGCACGTTCGCGGCGGCGTGGGACGACTCCGGCCTGCACAACGAGACGTTCTGGCTCGGCTGGGCGACGATGGCGCAGGGGGGCTGGTCTCCCGGCGCGGCCGCCGTCGAGCAGACCGTCGCGGACTTCCTGGACGTGTACTACGGACGGGACGTCGTGGCGATGCGGGAGGTCTACGGCGAGATGCAGGACCAGGCGCGGTTCTGGGAGCGGTCGTGGGATCGCGTGGAATCGACCGTGCGCGGGCCCGCGTACGGCTGCAGCGCCGAGAAGCGCCCGGTGCGCCGCCACGACCTGACGCTGCCGGCGCCGGCGCTGCCGACGCTGCCCGGCCTGGCCGTCGAGTGCGTCTACAGGGACCGGCGCGGCGAGCTGCTCGCCGAGGCCGCCGAACGCCTCCGCCAGAACGACCGCCTGCTCGGGCGCCTCCACGCCAACGTCCCCCGCGCCCGACGCAACCGGTACAACCTGGAGGTCTTCCTGTCGCTGGCGCACGTCATCCGCCACCACCTCGAGGCCCTGCTGGCCTTCGGCGAGGCCGAGGACCGGCTGGTGCGGGCGCAAGCGGCCGCCCGGGCCGACAGCCCGCAAGAGGCCCTCGACCTGCTTGCCGGCGCTCGGGACGGGATCGAGGGCGTGCTCGCCCGGAAGGACGCCGTCTATGCCAACCTCGTGCGGGTCTGGGAGACAAGCCGCCGCCCCCGCAACGCGCCCGCCGGCGGGCGCGAGTTCGTCCACGTCCTGGACGACGTGAAGGACCACTTCGCCGACCGCCGCGCCGACCTGACCTACCACACCGCGCCGTTCGAGCGCATCCGCCTGGACGCCTGGCGCGACGCGCTGGGGGAGATCATCGAGGACTACGCGCGAGCACACACCCTGCGGCCCCCCGGGCGCCACTGACATCGCTTCCGCGGCCGGACGGCAGCGCGTCAGATGTCGAGGTTCTTGACCTCGAGGGCGTGCTCCTCGATGAAGTGCCGCCGGTTCGCGACGTTGTCGCCCATGAGGAGGGTGAACATTCGTTCGGCCTCTTCGGCCTCGTCGTCCATGACGCGCAGCAGCACGCGGCGCTCCGGGTCCATGGTGGTTTCCCACAGCTCGTCGGCGTTCATTTCGCCGAGGCCCTTGAAGCGCTTGATCTCCATGCCCTTGGAGCCGATCTGGCGAACGCCGGGGACGATCTCGGCGACGTTGTCCACCTCGTGCTCCTCGCCGTCGCAGATCAGGACGTACTTGGCGGGCTCCTTCTCGCCGGTGACGGCCTCCTGGCGAACGAGGAAGTAGTCCTCGATGCTCACGCCGCGGCGCTTGAGCTTGGCGATGAGCCTCTCGATGTCCTTGATCTCGTGGAGCTCGGCGCGTTTCCCGACGCGTGGCCTGCCGCCGTTGCCGTTGTCGTCGCCGTTGTCGTCGAGCCCGTTGGTGGTGTACTTGGCCAGCTCGGTGTCGTACTCCCCCGCCGAGTGGAAGAAGAAGTCCTTGCCGTCGACGGCGATCCAGTGGTTGGGGAGCTTGCCGTCCTTGCGTCGGGCCATCAGCGTCGTGAAGTCCAGCCCGCGGCGGTCGATGATCCGCACGCGGTCGCCCAGCTCCTCCAGGATGTCCACCAGCTCGCGGAGCTTGGCGCCGGAGAAGGTCTGGACGACCTTCGTCTTCCTGCCGGAGTGGTCGCGGATCTCCAACGTCGTGCCGTCCAGACCCAGCTCGCAGAGCCGCTGACGCATCTCCGTCTCGTCGAGGACGTAGTGCTTCTTGCGCCGGCGCGTGACCAGGTACAGCGGCGGCTGGGCGATGAAGACCCGCCCGTGCGTGATCAGCGGCTTCATGTGCCGGAAAAAGAACGTCAGCAGCAGCGTGCGGATGTGGCTGCCGTCCACGTCGGCGTCGGTCATGATGATGACCTTGCCGTAGCGCATCTTCGAGATGTCGAACTCGTCGTTGCCGATCCCGCAGCCCAGGGCGCTGACGATCGTCCGGATCTCGGTGAAGTTGAGGATCCGGTCCAGACGGGCCTTCTCGACGTTCAGGATCTTGCCGCGAAGAGGCAGGATGGCCTGGACGGCCGAGTCGCGCCCCTGCTTGGCCGGGCCGCCCGCCGAGTCGCCCTCCACGAGGAAGACCTCCGTCGACTCGACGTCGCGGCTGCGGCAGTCGGCGAGCTTGCCGGGCAGCGATCCGCTGGCCAGGGCGCTCTTGCGCCGCGTCAGGTCGCGAGCCTTTCGCGCCGCCGCCCGGGCCTGCATCGCCTGGACGCCCTTGTTGACGACCCGCTTGGCCTCGGCGGGGTGCTCCTCCATCCACGCGCCGAGCAGCTCGTTGACCACCTGCGTGACGAAGCCCTCGACCTCGCTGTTGCCCAGCTTGGTCTTGGTCTGGCCCTCGAACTGGGGCTCGGGCACCTTGACGGAGACGATGGCGGTGAGCCCCTCGCGAAGGTCGTCGCCGGAGGGCATGCCGTTGCCCTTGACCGCCTTGGCGCTGCGGGCGTACTGGTTGATCGTTCGCGTCACGGCGCTCTTGAAGCCCGACAGGTGCGTGCCGCCTTCCAGCGTGTTGATGTTGTTGGCGAACGAGAAGATCGTCTCCGTGTACGTGTTGGTGTACTGGAGGACGATGTCCGCCACCAGCATCGTCTCGGGGTCCTCCTTGTGGATCACGACCGGGCGGTGCAGCGTCTGCTTGTTCTCGTTGAGGTGCTTGACGAACGCGACCAACCCCTTGTTGAACTGGAAGACCTCCTCCTTGTCGCTCCGCTCGTCCTTCAGGACGATCCGCACGCCTTCGTTGAGGTAGGCCAGCTCGCGCAGGCGCGTGGCCAGCACCTCGTACCGGAACGAGATGTCCGGGAAGATCTTCGGGTCGGCGCGGAACGTCACGCGCGTCCCCGTCCGCTTGCGCGTGCCGATCTTCTTGAGGTCGGAGGTCTTCTTGCCGCGCTCGAACTCCATCTCCCAGACCTCGCCGTCGCGGCAGACCTCGACCTCCATCCATTCGCTCAGGGCGTTGACGACGCTCGCCCCCACGCCGTGCAGCCCGCCGGAGACCTTGTAGACGCCGTGGTCGAACTTCCCGCCGGCGTGCAGGCGGCAGAAAACCACCTCCAGCGTGGAGACCTTCTCGGTGGGGTGTGGGCCCGCCGGAATGCCCACCCCGTCGTCCACCACCGTGCAGGATTCGTCCGGCTGGATCGTGACGTGGATGTTCTTGCAGCGCCCGGCCATCGCCTCGTCGATGGCGTTGTCCACGATCTCCCAGACCAGGTGGTGCAGCCCGCGGGGGGTCGTGTCGCCGATGTACATCCCCGGGCGCTTGCGGACGGCCTCCATCCCGCGGAGCACCTTGATCTTGCTCTCGTCGTAAACGGTCTTACCCGCGCTTTTTAGCGTCTGGGCCGCATCCCTGGCCACGGCGGTAGCTCTCCTTGCCCCACGGGGGCCGCTGGACCGCGGACCGGCGGCGGATTGCACGCGCAGCCCGCCCCGGAAACCGAACATAGCATTATCCCACAAAAGCGCTTACCAAGCCAACAAAAAGCCGCCCCCGCGGCGCCCGAAAGACGGCTGGATGGGAAGCTGCCCGACGCGCCCCTTTCCCGCGACACCCCGGCGCCGAGCAGGTACAATGCCCCCGGCCGCAACGCCGCGGAGAACGCCCCATGAGCCTCTACGCCAGGACCGGGGACGACGGCACGACGGGCCGGCCCGGCGGTCGGCGCGTCGCCAAGAGCGACCCCCTCGTCCGCGCCAACGGCGCGGTGGACGAGCTGAACGCTCACCTCGGCCTGTGCCTCGTCCAGGCCGCCGACGACGGCCTGGCCCCCGTCGTCGAAGCGCTCCATCGCGTGCAGCCGGAGCTCCTGGCCGCCGGGGCGCTGCTGGCCGCCGTGGGGGCCGATGCCCCGGCCGGCGTCTCGCTCGACGACGACGCCGTGACGCGCATGGAGCGCCAGATCGGTGAGATCGCCTCCTCGCTGCCGGAGCTGACGTCGTTCGTCCTGCCGCGCGGGACGGAGCTCTCCTGCCGCCTCCACGTGGCCCGGACCGTCTGCCGGCGGGCCGAACGCGTGGTCGTCGCGGCGGCCCAGGCCCGCGCCGACGTGCCCCCCGTCGTCCTCAAGCACCTCAACCGCCTCAGCGACCTGCTGTTCGCCCTGGCGCGGCTCGCCCTCCATGCCGCCGGGCAGGAGGACGCGCCGTGGCGGCACTGAATCCCGCCCACGCCCTGCCGTACCTCACGCGCGACCTGCCCGGCGTCGGCGGGCGAATCAAGGAGCACCTGCCCGACTTCCGCGTGGAGGAGCTGCCGCTCTACGAGCCCGCCGGCGAGGGCACGCACGTCTACTTCCGGGTGACCAAGGCCGGCGTGACGAGCTACGAGGCCGCCGACCGCATCGCCCGCGCCATGGGCGCGGCGCCCCGGGACGTGGGCATCGCCGGCCTCAAGGACGCCCGCGCCGTCGCCACGCAGATGATGAGCCTGGAGTACGTCGACCCCGGCAAGCTCGCCGGCTACCGCGACGCGCAGGTGTCCGTCGAGGTCGTCGCCCGCCACGGCCACAAGCTCAAGCAGGGACACCTGCGGGCCAACCGCTTCACCATCCGCATCCGCGGCGTCGGCGCCGCCCAGCTCGACGCCGCCCGCGCCGTCCTCGACGTGCTCGCCCGCCGCGGCGTGCCGAACTACTTCGGCGCCCAGCGATTCGGCCGGCGCGGCGACACGGCCGACCTCGGCGAGGCGCTGGTCCGCAACGACCTCGACCAGTTCGTCGCGATCTTCCTCGGGCGGGCCGGCGACGACGATCCGCCGGACTGCAAGGCCGCTCGCGACGCCTTCGACACCGGCTTCCTCGATCGCTGCCTGAAGCGCTGGCCGCGCCACTACGTCAACGAGCGCAAGGCCGTCGCCGCGTTCAAGAAGAAGCGCCGCGCCGCCGACGCCGTCCGCGCCGTCGGCAAGCGGATGAAGCGGCTGTACGTCTCGGCCTGCCAGAGCAAGATCTTCAACGAGGTCCTCGCCGCGCGGATCGACTCGATCGACCGCGTCCTGGCCGGCGACCTGGCGCGGAAGACCGACAGCGGGGGCGTCTTCCTCGTCGAGGACGCCGACGCCGAGCAGCCGCGGGCCGAGCGCTTCGAGATCAGCCCCACCGGCGCGGTCGTCGGCTACCGCAGCCGCCTGGCCGAGGGCGAGCCGGGACGCATCGAGCAAGACGCCCTCGCCCGACACGCCCTGAGCGGCGAGCACTTCCGCCGCACCGGCCTGGTCAAGGCCAAGGGCACGCGGCGGGCGCTTCGCTTCCGGCTCGAGGATCCCGCGCTGTCGGCGGGCACGGACGACCGCGGCGAGTACCTGGCGCTGTCCTTCGCCGCCCCGTCCGGCTGCTACGCCACCGTCGCCCTGCGCGAGATCATGAAGAACGACCCGCAGCCATGAGCGTTCCTATCAGAGGGCCGGGCACGTCCGCGCCCGGTTCCCTCGGCACGGCAGAACCCGGAGAACCCACCATGTCTCGACCCACACGACGCGAGTTCCTCTCGACGATCGGCAAGGGCGCGATGGGCGCCGGCCTGCTCGGCGCGGCTCGGGCCTTCGGCGCCCGCCCCGCCAAACGCCCCAACGTCCTGTTCATCGCCCTGGACGACCTGCGGACCCAGCTCGGCTGCTACGGGCACAAGCACATGATCTCGCCGAACATCGACCGGCTCGCCGCCGCCGGCTGCCTCTTCGAGCGGGCCTACTGCCAGCAGGCCGTCTGCGCGCCGTCCCGCGCGAGCCTGCTGACCGGCCTGCGCCCCGACTCCACCACCATCTACGACCTCAACCACCCCGTTCGCCAGGTCCTGCCCGACGTCCTGTCCCTGCCCCAGCACTTCAAGAAGCACGGCTACACGACGTATTCGCTGGGCAAAATCTATCACCACCGCAACGACGACGCCGTCGGCTGGAGCCACAAGCCCGTCCGGGCCACGGGCGACTGGCGGGGCCGAGGCTACCTGGCCCCCGCGTCCCTCGAGGCCATGCGCAAGGCCGACGCCGCCAAGCGGGAAGCCGCCGGAAAGGCCGCGAAGAAGCGACGCGTCAAGCTCGGCATCGGCCCGGCCTTCGAGGGCCCCGACGTCGGCGACGACGACTACCCCGACGGCAAGAACACGCAGCTCGCCATCGCCCAGCTCCGCCGATGGGCCAAGACCGGCGAGCCGTTCTTCCTGGCGCTGGGCTACTACAAGCCCCACCTGCCCTTCAACGCCCCCAAACGCTACTGGGACAGGTACGCCCCCGACGACATCAAGCTGCCCGCCAACACCGGCGCACCGACCGACGCGCCCAGCCTCGCCCTCACCAACTGGGGCGAGCTGCGCCAGTACACCGGCATCCCCCGCCAGGGCAACTGCTCCGAGGAGCTATCCCGCCGGCTCATCCACGGCTACTACGCCTGCGCGACCTACGTCGACACACTCATCGGGCGCGTCCTGGCCGAGCTGGACCGCCTCAAGCTCCGCGACCGCACCGTCATCGTCCTCTGGGGCGACCACGGCTGGAAGCTCGGCGAGTACAGCTCCTGGTGCAAGCACA
>CAZXOC010000029.1:0-2753 GCA_964642165.1 uncultured Planctomycetaceae bacterium
GTCGCACAGCGCGACGACGTCCTCGCCGCCGACGGCGCGGATGTCGCCGCCGCCCTGCCCGCCGACGCCGATGCCGGCGATGCGGATCCGATCGCTCGGCGCCCGCCGCCCAGGGCCGCCCAACACGCCCCGCGGCACGATCGTGAACGCCGCCGCCGCGCCCGCGCCGCCGAGGAACCGCCTCCTGCCGATCGTCTTGCCGTTGGTCTTGCTTCTGCCTGTCATTGCCTCTTCCCAACCTCGAGGACCGAATGAGCCTGGACGAACCGGATCGCCACACGAGCTTCTGGGTACTTGAACAGGCCGGTTGGGCCGATGGGGCGGTGGGGGACAAACGGGAAGTCGCGCGGGGTGGCGGCGGGCAAGCGTCCGACGAGGCCCCACCACGGGAACGACGGCATGGCAGAGGCCCTGCTCGTGGCTTCGGGTCCGCGGCAAGGCCAAGCGCAGACCGCGCCCCCCGACAGCGGGCTATGCGACCTCGGTCTGGCGCTTGAGCTGCTCGTAGAGGGCGTCCGGGGCCAGGTCCGCTCCGGTGGGCCAGCAGACGGCGCCGAACTCGTCCACCCTCACCTGGGCGAACAGCTCGACGTCCCTCAGCGGCTCGAACGCCGGCCCGAAGAGCCGGTCCTTCACCGACACCACGCCTTCCGTGCCGTCGGAGAACCGGACCTTCAGCGTCCAGTCCTTGCCCGCCTCGACGGATACGACCTTCTCCATGTCGGTCACTCCAGCGGCTCGATCGCCTCCAGGGGCTGGTGGGCTCGGGCCAGGAGCCAGTTCGCCCTCGACTGCTCGCAGTGTTCCGCGAAGCGTCCGTCGAGGGCTCCGACACGGGGGCACTACACCTTCGGCGTGATCTTGAGGGCGAAGGCGTGCTCGCAGGGCGGCTCGGCCGGGAGCCGGACCTTCAGCCCGCGCCGCGTGCGGGACCACGTCACGGGCTGCTTCGCGCCGAGCAGCTCGACCTTGGCGATCTCGCGGGGCTGGAGCCGCAGGCCGCCGGCGAGCGACTGGATGGTGACCTCGCCGCCCTCCGGCCAGGCCAGGACGATCGCGTAGAGCACCTCGCGGCGTGTGGTGAAGCGGACGTCGCGGGCGGTGAAGGGCCGGCGCTTCGTGTCGGTGAAGCCGCCCGAGGCGACCCGCGTGGGCCCCTCGCCGAAGACCTTCCACGGGCGCGTGTCGTAGATCGCCTCGCCGTTGACCGAGAGCCACCGCCCGATGTCCCGCAGGATCTGCCGGTCGGCCTGGGGGATGGTGCCGTCCGGCGCCGGGCCGACGTTCAGCAGCAGCGCCCCGTTCTTGCTGACGATGTCCGCGAGGTCGTGGACGATGGACTCGGCGGTCTTGTAGTCCGGCTCGGCGACGTAGCCCCAGGAGTTGGTCGCGACGGCGGTGTCGGTCTGCCAGAAGTGCGGGTGGATGTCGTCGAGCCGCCCGCGCTCGACGTCGAAGACGGCCGTGCCCGGCGGGAACGCCTCGTGCTTGTAGTTGATGGCCACGCCGCGCCCCCACTGGCTGCCGCGGTTGTAGTAGTAGGCGGCGAACGTCCGCAGGTACGGCTCGAAGGCGGGCTCCTGGATCCACCAGTCGAACCAGACGAGCTGCGGGCGGTAGGCGTCCACCAGCTCGCACGTGCGGGCGAGCCAGTCGTCGAGGAACTCCTGGTTGGGCTGCGTGTCGCGGGGCTGGGCGGGCCCGTACAGCCCGGCGTAGCGCGCGTCCTGCACGTCGGAGTCGAACTCCATGCCGCCGCCGAGGAACCACCAGTGCTCGGCGCGGTGGCTGGACAGGCCGAACGTCAGCCACTGCCGCCGGACGGCGTCGGCGAGCTCGCCGATCAGGTCGCGCTTCGGGCCCATCTTCGCGGCGGTCCAGTCGGACAGGGAGCAGTCGTACATGGCGAAGCCGTCGTGGTGCTCGGCGACGGGCACGACGAACTTCGCCCCGGCCTGGCGGAATAGGTTCGCCCAGGCGTCGGGGTCGTAGCTCTCCGCCGTGAGCCGCGGGATGAAGTCCTTGTAGCCGAACTCGCTCTGCGGGCCGTACGTCGCGACGTGGTGGTCGAACTCCTTCGAGCCCTGCACGTACATGTGGCGCGCGTACCACTCGTTGCCGAAGGCCGGAACGCCGTAGACGCCCCAGTGCAGGAAGATGCCGAACTTGCCGTCCAGGTACCACCGCGGGACCTCGTAGTCGGCCAGGGAGTCCCAGCGGGGCGTGAACGGCCCGCCGGCGGCCACCTCGTGGATCGCCTCCATCCTGTCTGACGCTCGCGCCATCGCGCTGTCCTTGGTCGGGTTCGCCCGGGCCAACAGGGGAACCGATGCGGCCGCGGGAAGCAAGCCCCGGGGCCCTCCTGCCCCGGCGCCGGCCACGGCGGACGGCGACCTGCGGCTCGGCTCCGTGCCGCGGGAGGAGACCATGCAGATCCGCGCTGCGCACGTGGCTCGACCCCGGCATTTTTCGGGTTGACAGCATAGCGGTGCGCGGGACAATGGTGTGCTAAGTGAGGAGTCGAAAACTGGAGAAGAGGGAAGGCGCTGTGGAAGGTTCGTCTTCCCAACCGGAGGCCCGAGACATTCGCGCGCCGTTGTCGTCGGAATCTGCGGCCCGACGCGCGGAGGAGGAGATGGAGGCATGTTCCAGAAAGCCTTAGTGGCATTGGCCCTCCTGGTTTGCGCCGGGACAGCCGCGGCCAACACCAGTTGGTCCCAGACGTTCAGCGTCACCCCGTCGGCGCCGTTCGA
>CAZXOC010000029.1:2853-39515 GCA_964642165.1 uncultured Planctomycetaceae bacterium
CCGGCAGGGCTGGAGGTCCTCGGGCAGCCGACGATCATCCCCGAGCCGTTGTCCCTGGTGGCCGGGTTCTTCGCGCTCGGCATGGTCGGCACGTACCTGCGCAAGCGCCGGGCGGCGTGAGGGCCGGATCGCGGACGCGGCCCCGGCGGCCGGGCTCTCGGAACGCGCAGCGCGGGCCGGCGGGCTGGGATGGGCGCGCGCTTCTGCCCTGCCGCATGCAGAACACGGGCGCGGGCACACGAGCCGCCGTTCCCCTGCGGAGGCAGGCCGCCGCGCAGAGGCTGCCGACAGGCTACGTGGACGGGGGCGACGCTCCGCTTCCGGCCCGGAAACGCGTGTACTCGGGGTCTTGCGTCTTGAACTCGCCGAACGGCCCCGGCACCCGCTGAAGGTACTGCCGCAACAGCTTGCGCATCTCCTTCAGCACGCCGGCATGGTTGGCGTCCGCGGCGAGGTTGCTGCGCTCCAACGGGTCCTTGCGGATGTCGTAGAGCTGGTCGGCGTCGAAGTAGCTCTCGCCGTGGACTTCGTAGTGGTTGAGCTCGGCCTTGGTGGGCGCCCGGCCGTGCGTCATGCCCTTCCGGTTGCCGGCCCTGGCCAGGAGCTTCTTGTGCTTGGCGGCCAGCGGCTTGCCGGGCTTGCCCGCCAGGGGATTCGTCTCGTGGTTGTCCGGGAACCGCACGGCGATATAGCGGTACGCGCCGCGTTGGACCACGCGAGCGAACCCGTAGGACATGAATACGGAGTCGCGCCAGTCCCTGGGTGCCCTGCCTCTCAGCAGCGGCACGATGCTCCGCCCGTGCAGGAGCATCCCCTCGGGCCTGCGGGCCTTGGCGAGCTCCATGAACGTCGGCACGAGGTCGAAAGAACGAACGAAGTGCTCGTCCTTGCGGCCGGGCCGGACCACACCCTTCGGCCAGCGCACCACGAGCGGCACGTGGAAGCCGTCGTGGTAGGCCGAGTCCTTCCCGTGGTTGTCGTGGCCGTTGTCGTTGTGCAGGACGACCAGCGTGTTCTCGTCGGCCCCCATGCTCCGGAGCTTGGCAAGAATGGCGGTCAGTGCGTCGTCGATCCAGAGGGCGGGCGCGGCAGAGCGGGGCGGAAGGCCCCGGGCCTTGACGCGGTCGATGCAGGACCGGCGCGAAGGCTGCACGCCGGTGGGCGGCTGGGTGAGCGAGCCGGCCTCCGTCGCCAGCGGGCTGCCCTTGGTGAGCGAGTCGTACTCGTTGGGCGCATGCAGCATGGACGTGGAGTAGACCAGGAAGAACGGCTTGCGTCTTCTCTGGGCGATGCCCAGGAACTCCAGCGCCTTGCTCGTCATGTGCTCCACGTTGTGGACGGCGTTCTTCCGTGTGGCGAAGTGCGGCTGGATGTTCCCCCGATGCACGTACAGCGGGTGGTCGAACCCGAAGTGCCTCATCTGCTTCTGCCGGAGGCGCTGGTTCTCCTCGAGCTTGCGGGCCACCTCCGGGTCGTCCGGGTCCCAGGCCGGGTCGATCTTGTGATAGTCGCCGCTCTTGTCGATCCCGTCGGTCTTGCCGATGATGCAGGTCAGGTAGCCGGCGTCGCGGAGGACGCGCGCGACGTTGTCCTCGTGCAGCAGGGCCTTGCCGCTGTTGCTGAATCGGACGTACCCGTTGCGGTGCCGCGCCGCCGCGAGCGTTCCCGGATCGATCGCCGTGGACGGCCGGCGGCCGGTGAACAGAGAGAACCTCGCCGGCGAGCACGACGAGCCGGCGCAGTAGCAGCGCGTGAACCGGACGCCCTCGTCGGCGAGCCGCTTGAACGAGGGCGTGTAGACGCCCTCCGGGTTGTGGAACTGGTACTCGCTCCACAGCGCGTCGTCGGTCAGGAACAGCACGATGTTCGGGCGGCCGTCGGCCTGGGCCGCAACGGCCCGGCCGGCGAAGGCCAGCGCGGCGGGTGCCGCGCCCATCGCGTTCAGGAAGTCCCGTCGTGTGATCGCTCCGGCCATCGACGCCGCCTCCCTCGGGTCAGCCGTTCTTCTCCAGGAACTTCTTCCGCACCGCCTCCCACCGCTTGCGTTTGCCCGCCTTCTTCTTCAGGTAGCGCTCGTACATCGGCCCGCTCGTCGGCGCGGCCGGGTACTTCTCCAGGACCCGTTCGATCAGCGCGATGTCCCTGGCCAGCTCGCCCTCGGCCCTGCCCTTCCGGATGCGCCGGTAGGCCTCCTGGTCCACCGTGCCCCTGGTGTCCCAGTAGAGCCCCAGCCCGTCGCGGACGACGCGGCGCGTGCGGACCATCCGGTACTCGGCGTTGTAGGAGTAGAGCCACTCCCGGTGGCGGTCGGCCTTGCCGGAGAGGAACGGGACGAGGCTCTTGCCGTCGAACTCGTACCCCCGGGGCAGCCGGGCGCCCGTCAGCTCGGCCAGCGTCGGGGCGACGTCGGCCAGGCTCGCGAGGTCGTCCACCTCGCCCCGCGCTTTGACCAGCCCCGGGCCGTAGACGATCATCGGGACCTTCGGGCCGTGCTCCTTGATGGCCCCCTTGAGGCCCTTGCCGTACGGGGTGGTCGCGTTGTCCGTGGTCAGCAGGATGAGCGTGTTCTTCTCGATGCCCAGGGCCACGGTCTGCTTGATCAGCTCGCCGACGCAGTAGTCAAGGTACTGCACGTGGTAGTTGATTCCCGGCGGCGTCTTCTTGCCGGTCCGCTTGCCGCTTGCGTCGCGCCGCGGCACGCCGGGGTAGCCCATGCGGTCCTTGTCGAAGTCCCAGTTCGAATGGCCCAGGTGCGCCGGCCAGTAGACGAAGAACGGCTCGCCGGCCCCGTGCCGCCGCCGGATGAAGTCCTGGATGAACTTCAGCTCGATGTCGGCGGCGAAGTCGTCCCACGTGGTCTTGAACGTCCGTTCCTTGCCGTCCGGCGAACCGGCATGGTCGGGATGGTTGTGGAGCGAGTACCCCGGGTTCCAGTAGTACGACGGCTTGCCCTTGCCGGACCCGGTCGGCTTCTTGTCCGCCGGCGCCCGGGCGGCATGTCGGCCCGGCGTGAAGACATACTCGTCGAAGGCGTAGCCGGCCCGCGTCCCACCGAGCTGCCACTTCCCGACGAACTGCGTCGCGTAGCCCGCCTTCCGGGCGATCTGCCCGAGCGTCAGGTGACCGCCGTAGAGCGGGTAGCCCTTCTCGCCCTCGACCGGGCCGAACTCGTTGGACCACCACTGCGTGCGGTGGGCGTAGCGGCCGGTCAGGATCATCCCCCGGCTGGGGTGGCACAGCGGGCTGGCCCAGGCGTGCTTGAACTGCACGCCGCGGGCCTTCATCCTCGCCAGGACGGGCGTGGCGCAGGGGGCGTCCTTGTAGGTGGGGTTGGGGATCCCGTAGGTCGGGAACTCCTTGGCCGAGATGTCGTCGGCCATGATGACGATGAGGTTCGGCCTGCCGGCGCGCGCTGCGGCCCGTGCGAGGCCCGGCAGACCGAGCGCCGCGGCCGAGACGCCCGCGGCCTTGAGGAAGGATCGCCTGTCCACTGCACGCATGTCTGCTGGTTCTCCCGGCCGATGGACACGACGGTCCCCAGCCGACGTTCCCCATACCACGCCCGGCGCGGGCCCCGCGCGGAGGCGATGGTCTTATTGCCCTGCGATGGTGCCGCCCCCCGGCGAGGAAGAGCGGAGGAAGCGGAGCGAAGCGATGCTGCGCTCTTGCCTCGCAGGCCGGTACTGGGCAGGGGCGGAATTGAACCGCCGACACCGTGATTTTCAGTCACGTGCTCTACCAACTGAGCTACCTACCCGGTGTCGGTTCGCGCCGAATCGCGACGCACCCTACTTTAGCACGCTCGCGAGGCCTGTCAAGCCCTTGCGCGGGCGAATCGACCGGTTCGCGGCCCGGTCCGCGAGCGGGCCTACTGCGTCTTGTACTCCACGCGCTGGCTGATGGCGCGGAGGTGGAACCAGAGGCGCATCAGGGCGATCCGCTGCTGGTAGAAGATGCGCTGGGCGATCTCGGGGCGCTTCTCCTCGTACTCGGACCGCACCACGGGGCGGAAGCCGATCCGCTCCATCACGAGCACTTCGGCGCGGACCGGCAGGGGCACGGCGGCGACGGCGGGCGGGGGCGGCACCGCGCTGGGCTCGACCTTCTCGGGCATCAGCTTGAACGCCGCCGCGATGACGTGGGCCTGCTGTTCCGGCGTCTCCAGCTCCAGCTCCGGGACGTTCGACCAGGTCATGTTCGGCGTCCTTCGGGGGAACAGCCCGGTGGAGAACGTCTCGAGCTTCCGCGCGCCCCCGACGGTCTCGATCCCGACGGTCTCGGCGGCCTTGCGGAACTTCTCGCCGTCCTGGACGGCCTTCCGGAAGGCGGCCTCCAGCTTCAGGTCGGCCACCACCTGCTTGCGGAGGTCGTCGTTGAGCTTGTCGGGCACGTGCCCGGGGACGGCCCGCACGAGGCGCCAGACCAGCCGCCCGGGCGTCTCGCCGCGGAGGTACATTCGCGGCCCGGAGGCGCCTTCCCTGACCATGGGCGTTTCCCGCGGGTCGCTGGAGAGCCCCTGGGCGGAGAAGGCGGTCTGGAGCAGCGATTGCCCGCCGGCGGGATTGATGAAGGCCTCGGCCAGGACCTCGTCCTCGGCAAGCTCCTCCCGGGTGCTGAGGGGCGTCTGCCGGACGCGCAGCGGGAAGAAGTCCACGCCCCGGCCGTCCTTCGTGACGGAGAACAGGGCACGCTTGAAGCCGTCGCAGGTGGCCCAGTGCAGCTTGGGGCCCTTCACCTGCCGGCTGATCTCGTCGAGGGCGGCGCCGAGCGTCATGCCCTCGGCCTGCAGGGAGACCTTCAGATCGGGCTCGAGGGTGTTGCCGTCGTGACGGCCCCAGGGATACGCGATGGCCTGGAGACCGACGGCGTCGGCCAGTCGCCCGACGGCCTGGTCCAGCCGCTCGTCCTGGATCTTCACGCCCTTCAGGACGGTGGCGAGCGCCTTGTCGGCGGGGCGGGTCATGGCCTTGCGCGCCTCGCGGTAGGCCCGGTCGGAATCAACCCCCTGCCCGAGCAGCATGCGCACCGTGCCCTCGACCTGGACGACCACCTCGTCCATCTTCGCGCGGACCACCTGGGGCCGAAGCTTCTCGATGATGAGCGGCTTGGCCTCGGCGAAGTTCATGGGCACGTCGATCATCGGGCGGCTGGTCGGCTGCGTGGACGCGTTGGGGTCCTGCCCGGGGCGGGTCGCGGCGGCGGGGTCGGAGACCTGCTTGACGAACTCGCCCTTGTTGCGATTGTAGTAGTCGGCGAGCATGTCGTCGTGGGGTCTCGCCGCCCGGCCGATGGCGTCACCCCGAACCAGCAGGTGCTGGAGGCGGGCCCGCGGGGGCTGGCGATAGCCGAACCCCATGTCCTTCACCTGCCGGGTCTGCTTCGGCAGGCGGGTGCGGTAGAGGTTGAAGTGGTCGTCGATCTGGGCCTGGTTCGGCTCGGGCACGTCCTCGAGGTAGCTGCCGGCCTCGACGCGCATCACCTGGAGGTCGATCTGCTCCTCCAGGTCGCGGTAGGTCACGCGGATTTCCGTTTCCGACGGCTGGCAGTTCACCATCGCCTCGGCGAAGCACTTGTTGATCAGCAGCCAGTCGTGGACGGTGCGGCGGACCATGCCCTCGGTCCAGGCGCTGGGCGAGGCGCGCAGGAGGGCGAGCCGGTGCTTGTACAGGTCGCCGCGCAAGTCGATGTTGGCGAAGAACGTGTCGACGTCGGCCTCGTCGACGAGGATGCCGGAGGCCTTGGCCTCGGCCAGCAGCAGGGCGTAGGCCAGCGACTGGCTGTCCCGCTCGTTGGCCGTGGTGAGCGTCACGTATGCCGGCTCGGTCGGCCAGGGGGCATACATGAGGCGGAGCATGTTGCTGCCCAGGCCGAGCTCGCGCAGGATGGCGAGTTCGGCCTCGGCGAGGGAACCGTCCTCGGCGGTGAGGCGTCCCATCCTCGTCCGCGAGCCCCCGCCCCGGCGGATGAAGCGGTCCAGCCCGCCGCGGATCATCTCGCAGCCCTGCCAGCCGACCAGAAAGGCCACCATCAAGGCGACCATGACCCCGATCACCATCTTCTGGTTGCGACGAAAGAATCCCAGTGCCATGGGCGCTCCTGTCTTGCCAGTCCGCAGTGTGCTTCCAGGACCTTCAGGCGAACGGATCAGTATACGTTCCCGGGGCCGCTTTGCAAGGCGATGCGCCGGGCGGCGCGAGACCGTGAGGCGACGGCCGGAGGCGCCCTCAGCCCTTGATGACCCCCATCGGGCGCATCCGGGCGACCCGCCGTGCCAGCCCGGCCGATGCGACGCACTCCACCACGGCGTCGACGTCCTTGTAGGCGTCGGGCTGCTCCTCGGCCAGCCCGGTGCGACCCCGGGCCTTGGCGATGATGCCCTTCGCCGCGAGCTCCTTGTCGATGCGTCGTCCCGCGGCGGTGCGGATGGCCTGCTTGCGGCTCAGCACGCGCCCGGCGCCGTGGCAGGCGCTGCCGAAGGACTCCCGCATGGCCGCCTCCGTGCCGAGAAGCACGTAGCTGGCGGTGCCCATGTCGCCGGGGATGAGGACGGGCTGGCCCATTGGCCGGTAGCGCGCGGGCACCTCGCTGTGGCCCGGCGCGAAGGCGCGGGTGGCGCCCTTGCGGTGGACGCACAGCCGGCGCGGCGAGCCGCCCACCGAGTGCGTCTCGATCTTCGCGATGTTGTGGGCCACGTCGTAGACCTGGCGCAGGCCCAGCGAGGCCTGCGACTGCCCGAAGAACCGCCCCAGCGACTTGCCGATCTGCCGGCGCAGCAGTTGGCGATTGCACCAGGCGAAGTTCGCCGCCGCGCGCATGGCCGACAGGTACTGCTGCCCCTCGGCGCTGTCGACCGGGGCGCAGACCAACTGGCGGTCGGGCAGCTCGATGCCGTACTTCTGCGGCGCCGAACGGAGCTGCTTGATGGCGTCGCTGCACACCTGGTGCCCCAGGCCTCGCGAGCCCGTGTGGATCATCACCGTCACGGCGCCCTCGGCCAGGCCGAGGGCCTCGGCGGCCTCAGGGTCGTACACCCGCTCGACCCGCTGGATCTCGACGAAGTGGTTGCCCGCCCCCAGCGTGCCGCACTGGTCCCTGCCTCGCTGGTAGGCCTCGTGCGAGACGGCGTCGGGCTCGGCGCCGGAAAGGCAGCCGCGGGACTCGGTCACGTCGCGGTCGTCCTCGGTGGCCAGGCCCCGCTCGACCAGGTAGCCCATGCCGTCGCGGAGGAGCTTGCGCATCTCGGGGCGGTCGAACTTGAAGGGCCCGCCGACGCCGACGCCGGCGGGCACGTCGCGGAACAGCCAGGCCACCAGAGCCTTCATCCGCGGGTGGACGTCCTCGGCGGCGAGGTCCGTCCGCAGCAGGCGGACGCCGCAGTTGATGTCGTAGCCGACGCCGCCGGGCGAGACCACGCCGCCTTCCTCGACGTCCGTCGCGGCGACGCCGCCGATGCAGAAGCCGTAGCCCCAGTGGATGTCGGGCATGGCCAGCGACGCGGTGACGATCCCCGGCAGCGTCGCGACGTTCGCCACCTGGGCGGGGCCCCCGCCCGTGATCACGTCGGCGATCAGCGACGAGTTGGCGTAGATGATCCCGTCGACCCGCATGCCCGGCTGCGAGCCCCGCGGGATCCGCCAGCGGTTCTCATCGACCTGCTCGATCTTGCCTTCGAAGTTCCTGGCCATGGGAGGCGCCTTCCGATCGCCCACACGCCGCACGCATGCCCCGCGCCCGGCAGGCGGCTCGCCCGCGCCGAAGCCCGCCGCGTCGCGCTGCCGACAGCCTGTCAGAGGTCCAGGATCACGCGGGCGACCCACTCGTCGTTCTCCCGCGCGACCTTCAGCTCGTGGTAGGTGACGGCCTTGACCTCGTTCCTCAGCTCGTGCCGGGCCGAGTCGTAGTGCTCCCCGAGCAGGTCGGCCGACAGCGAGGCCTCGCCGCACTGCCAGACCCGTGCTTCGGCCACGAGGAACCGGTCCACCTCGAAGGCCAGCAGGAGCCTGGACAGGAAGTCGACGACGAGGGCGCCGGCGTCCTCGGACTCGACAACCACGCGGCGCTGCCTGGCCGAAGCCACCTGCGCGCGATCGCACATCACGTCCGCCAGCCCCTCGGCCAGCGCCGACATCAGCTCGCACCGCGTGTCCGCCCGGGCCGCCAGGCCCACGTCGGCCGTGTGATCGAATGTCTCACAGTGTCTCGCCATCGCGTCACCGCCTACCATGATATGCGAACCGGCCGCTCGGCCATAGGACGAAGCAATGCTTCTCGGCTCGCACCTGAGCATCCGGAACGGCCCGCATCACGCGCTGCGCAAGGCCGGGCAGTACGGCTTTGGCACCGTGGGGATGTTCGTGCGCAACCAGCTCCAGTGGCGTGTGCCGCCGCTGCGCGACGAGGCCGTCGCCGAGTTCCGCCGGACGCGCCGGCGCCTCGGCATCTCGCCGGTCGTCGCTCACGGCTCGTACCTGGTGAACTTGGCCGGCAGATCCGCCGTCCGGCGCAAGTCCATCGCCGCCGTGCGCGCCGACCTTCAGCGCTGCGGGCGGCTGGGCATCGAATACCTCGTGCTGCACCCGGGCTCGCGCGCCGATGCCGACGCGGGCGTCCGGTTGATTGCCGACGGCGTCAACGAGGTCTTCGACGCGCTGTCCTGCCGGCGCCCGAAGCTGCTCGTCGAGACCACCGCCGGCGCCGGACACTGCATCGGCCACACGTTCGAGCAGATCGCCGCGATCCTGTCCCGCGTCCGCCGCCCGCGGCGCGTCGGCGTGTGCCTCGACACCTGTCACGTCTTCGCCGCCGGGTACGACCTCCGCCGTCCCGAGGCCTACCGGCGAACGATGCGGCACTTCGATCGGGTCGTCGGGCTGGACCGCCTGGGGGCGATCCACCTGAACGATTCGCGCGGCGAGCTGGGCAGCCGACGCGACCGCCACGAGCACATCGGCCGCGGGCGGATCGGCAAGGGCGGCTTTCGGAACTTCGTCAACGACCGGCGCCTCGCGCACGTGCCGATGATCCTCGAGACGCCCAAGGGCACCGACGACAGCGGCCGCGACTGGGACGAGATCAACGCCGAGACACTCCGCCGGCTGGCGCGGCGGTCTCCGTGATCCCGGTGCGCCGGGCGGGACCGGCAATCAGTCGATCCGTCTGCGATAGGGCTTGGGCCGCAGGGGCGCGGGCGTGGCCGCCAGCCAGGAGCGCCACTTCCGACGATCGTACCCGCGGTCCTCTCCGGAGAGGTCCGCCAGCTCCTCGTGCGCGCTGCGTGCCAGAACGCCGCGGATGTCGTTCAGGTAGTCGATGAGGATCCGGTAGCCCCGCCGTGACCCGCAGCGGGCGAGCGCCCGCCCCACGCACAACTCCAGGTAGGCGTACCGCTCCGCCACCACGCTCAGGCTTCGCCGCGGGTCGCTGCCGACCGGCAGGACCCCCGAACGGACGCCGGGCTTGTCGGCCAGGATGGTCAGCGCCTCGATGCCGCCCGGATCACCGATTCGCTCGGCCGCGTAGCAGATGGCATAGACGTACTGGAACATGTCGTCGGACTTCTGCGGGTTCATCCGGATGCGCCGGGCGAGCCCCGTCAGCAGCGGCAGCACGCGCTTCTCGCCGAGCCGCCCGAGCGTGTTGATCAGGAAGGCAGGCTCCGGCGCATAGCCGTGGTCGGGCACGCGGTGGGCCTTCTGCCTGCTCTTCGGAAGCTCCGCGGCCGCAAGCTGCCGCCGAAGCTCCGCCAGCAACACGTCGGCACCGGCTTCATCGCCGAGGAAGCACAGGGCCCGCGCCAGGCGTGCCCGACCGGCCGGGGCGGCGCCGGCCAGGGCCTTCCTCAACAGCGGCCTCACCCCCCGGTCGTGCCGCAGGAGTCTCGCCGTGCCCGACAGGGAGATCGTGCCGGCCCTCAGCTCGCCGACAAGCCGTCGCAGGCGGTCTTCGGTGAGCGCGGCCGGCTTCGCGCCTTCGCGCCCGGGCAGGTCCGTCAGGTGCGAGGCCGACAGCACGCCCAGCTCCACCAGGCCCTGCTGGAGGCTCGGCACGTCCACCGCGGAGAGGGGCTTGCCCTCCTGGACGGCCGTCGCCGCCGCCAGGCCCGCCGCCCCGCCCATGGCCATCAGGTCCCGCTGCATCCGCGCCAGCGCCAGGGCGTCGTGGGTGATCGAGTACGCCTTGCCCACCACCAGGAGGTTCTCCAGCTTCTCGGGCAGCAGCGCGCGGTACGGGATGCGAGCCGTGTAGTTCTTTCGGAACTCGGGCTCGGCGTAGCCGCACATCGCCAGGTCGCTGTCGGCAATGCCCTTGATGTCGAAGTTCGACCGGCAGACCACCACGACGTCCCGGCAGCGCCGCTCGCCAAGGATGTCGCCGTACGTCACCGTGTGCCGCCCCTTGACGTGCCGCGACTCCCGCGGAGCGAGGTAGACCTGCGGGTACTCGCCCCGGCCGAAGACGCCCGGCCGGCGCCGGGAGGTGATGATGGCCCGCGAGACGTCGGCCGCGTCACGCAGGTCCACGGAGGAATGGTACTGCCGGCTGGCCCGCGCGTCGGCGCCCCGGAACAGCCCGAACGAGTACCACAGCGTCATCGCGTCGCGGGCGGTGCCCCACTCGACCGCGGCGCCCGCGCGGGCGGCGAGGTCGCCGTCGCCCGTGGCGTCGATCACCCGCTTGGCCTCGATGGCGACCAGGCCGGACGGCACGGCCGCCACCACGCCGCTCACCGTCTCCCCGTCCAGCACCGTGCCGACCACGAGGCAGTTGGGAATCACGCGGGCCCCGGCCCGCACCAGGAGATCCAGCATGCCCATGGACTTGGGCATGCCCGTGGCGCGCACGGCAGCGGCCGCCCTGCCGTCGAGCCGCGCGACGAAGTCCGTTCGCCGCCCGAACCAGTAGTTCGGCACGCCGCCGATGGTGTGCGTTCCACCCAGGTCGCCGTGCTTCTCGACCACGATCGTGTCCACCCCCCGCCGCGACGCGACCCAGGCGGCCGGCACGCCGCTGGTGCCGCCGCCGGCCACCAGCACGTCGCACGTCGCGACGACGGGGATCCTCACCTCGTCGAGCCGGATGTCGGCGCCCGTTCGGTAGACGGGCTCGACTTCGGCGAAGCACGCCCGCGCCGCGGCCCGATCGCCGGAAGGCACGTCCTCGACCGCCAGGCGGACTTGCCCGCCCCCGCGCGCGACACCCGCGCACAACGCCGCCCAGTCGGCCCCGGCCACGATGCCCGCCAGCGACAGCCCCCTCAACGGGGCCTGCAGCCCGCGGGCCGTCTCGTCGGTCACGTCGACGGCCGGGCTGCACACCAGGAGGTTGTCGATCTCTTCCGGCCGGCACGCGTCCGTCTCGAGCCTGCCGTCCTTCGACCGGCTCGTGAGCCGCCGGGCAGGCTCGACCAGCACCGCATCGCCTCCACGGGCGAAGGCGGCATCCTTCCACGCGCCCGACTTCCGCAGGGCGCGGGCGGCCTCCGCGGCGACCAGCCGGGCCCGGAGGCCCAGCGCCGACGCCCGAAAGACACCGTTGGCCGGCTCGAGGGCGACCCGGAACTCGGCGAAGGGCCCGTGCGTCAGGACCTTGCCCCCGATCAGCTCCTTGACGTCCGGGGCCGACGCCCCCGATTCCGGCACGTCCTCGCGGCAGAGCATGCTGTAGCGCACTTCGACCCGGCCGCCGGGCGGCTTCCTCGCGACGACGGCCGCCCCCGCCAGTGCGGCGATCCGGGCGTCGCCCGTGCCATCCACCGTCGCGCGGGCCTCGATGCCCACCAGGCCCGCCTTGCACGCGAACACCACGCCGGTCACTCGCCGCCCGCTTCGCACCACGCCGCAGGGCTGGAGGTCGTAGTAGAGGCCCACGCCCGCGTCCAGCAGCATGTCCTCGAGCCCTTGCGTGAGCCTCCCCATGTGGAAGATCACTTCGCCGCCCGAGCGCGTCTTGACGCAGGGCGACAGCACGGCTGCGACGTCCTTCGGCAGACCGGCCAGGGCGACCCGGCGGGCCCACGGCCGCAGGCACGTGGCCATCTCCCACGGCAGCGACGTGCCCGACGCCGCGAGGATGACCTTGCGCCCCTGACCGGCGATGCGCACGGCAGCCACGCACGCGGGCAGGCTGGAGTCCACGACGAGCACGTCGGCCCGCGCGATGATCGGAACGGTCTGTCCACGGGTCGCTGCCACGAATCTGCCCCTCGCCCCGGGGCAACCCAGGGCCAGTAGCATGGCCGCGCAAGCAGTGGGCGTGCAGGCGATCATGGAGCGGTTCTCGCAGGCCCCGCGGCGGCCATCCGCCGGCGCCCGTCGTGGCCGGGGCGATCCGGGCGGGCGCGCCTACCTCTTCCGCTTCTTCGCCCGGCGCTTCTTCATCCGTTTCATCTCGGCGTTGGGCTGGATGACGAACGGCGTGGTCCGGCTGCGCTTGTCGTGGAGCCAGTTGCCCTGGTTGTCGCGCAGGACGGGCATGCGCCGGGCGACGGCCGGGGGCCTCGCGACGCGCGTGGGCCTGGCCGCGTACCAGTACGCCACGGAGCTCATCTCGTTGGCCAGGTGGTTGCCGTGGCCGTGCTCGATGGTCACCTTGATCGACTTCGTGAACCGCACGGGGTTCTCGACGTGGTGGACGTAGCTGCTCTGGTAGCCGCCGGTGTTGGACTCGTGGATGCTCGAGCCGTTCCGCAGGAACGCGTTGTCCTGCATGCCCCAGGCCTGGTTGAGGTAGTCCTCGCTGCCCGTGCCGTGCAGGTCGGGCGGCCAGTGGTAGCCGTCCACCCAGATCATGTCGTCGCCCTCGCCCCACCAGGTGCCCTGGAAGTTGGTGACGGAGAGGTTGCAGCCGACGTAGTGCCCGCGGCCCTTCGTCTCCAGGATGACGTAGTTGTTCTCCCAGGCGGTGCGCTGCTTGTTGGCGACGTCGGCCTCGCGGGTGTTGACGGGGATCTCGTGTCCCCAGCCGCCGAAGGGATTGGCCCGGCGGAACTCCGCGTGGAAGTACCCGCCGGCCTCGTCGGGGGCGGCCTCCAGCGTCTCGTAATCGACGTAGAAGTACTGGAGGTGGTCTTGGCTGCTCTCGTTGACCAGCTCGACGACGGCGTGCCGGCGGAACGGCATCGGCACGTAGCAGTTCAGCGCGCAGCCCTGGTTGAACTGGTTGTTGTTCCGCGTGGAGGCCGTGAACAGCAGCGACTGGTACGAGTTGACGATCTCGTGCCCGAGCCCGAAGAAGTCCCCCAGCGGCACCAGGACCGACGGCGACCGGGCGTCGTCCCAGGTGATCCGGATCAGCACGCCGCGGTAGTGGTTGTGCTGGGTCATCCAGATGTGGCGGATGCACGCGGGGCCGGGAATGTCGGCCAGCACGCGGCTCTCGCCGGCGGGGATGATCCACCGGTCGGCGTTTCGCCCGGTCGGGTCCCACGAGGAGAAGCGCGCGGTCTTGCGGGCGCGGATGCGCGGCAGGTTGTGGAGCATGAAGCCTTCCTTTCCGCTTCCTTGCAGGCTGATCTATGGCACGAGGCGTCCGGCGTGCTTCAGTAGGGCGGCGAGTCCGGCTTGTCAAGGACGAGCTTCTCCTCCTTGCAGGCGGCGCGCGGAGGCACTACTCTCCAAAGAGGCTCGCACAGGCGACGTTTCCCCGGGGTCCGGCCGGGATCGGACCCGGTCCGACGTGAACTCGCGGGAAGGAGACCCATGCCGCGGTTCGTCGAGATCCTGTTGTGCATCGCTCTGCCGCTGGGCTGGGGCCTGGCGGTGGAGTTCGTGTTCGAGCGCCTCCGGCGGCGCCGCGCCAGCCGGGGAATGAAAGACCCCGGCGAGGTCCTGGAATGACCGCCTGGTTCCACGTGGGCTCGGAGGCGTACCTGGACGGGGCGGTGCTGGTCTGTGCCCTGGCGGGCATGGGGCTGGGCGTGGGCGTGCTGACGGGGCTCTTCGGCGTGGGCGGGGCGTTCCTGGTCACCCCGCTGCTGAACGTGCTGTTCGGCATCCCCTACCCCGTGGCCGTGGGCAGCAGCCTGAGCTTCACCATCGGCACGAGCGCGTCGGGCTGGGCGCGACACGTTCGCTTGAGGAACTTCGAGCCGCTCAGCATGCTGCTGCTGACGCTGGGCGCGATGGTCGGCGTGGTGTTCGGGGCCCTGCTGAACGGCTACCTGAAGTCCACGTTCGGCCGGGGCGGGTCGGACAACTACACGCTGGTGATGCACGGCCTGTTCGTGGCGATCCTGCTGCTGACGGCCTACATGGTCCTCCACGGCGGGGCGTCGGCGCGCGGGGGCCGGAGCGTGCTCCAACGCGCCAAGCTGCCCCCCCACGTGCGCCTGAAGGCGGCCGACCTGGACGACGTGTCCCTTCCGGGCATCGTGGCCGTGGGGCTGCTGATCGGCGTGACGAAGGGCCTGCTGGGCATCGGCGGGGGCGTGCTGTTCATGCCCCTACTGGTCGTGGTGGTCGGGCTGACGGCCCACCAGGCGGTCGGCACCAGCCTCGGCGTGGTCGTCTTCAGCTCCGTCGTGGGCACGATCGTCTACGGGCACAAGGGCGACGTGAACCTCTGGATCGTCATGTCGCTGCTCGTCGGCAGCACGGTCGGCATCCAGATCGGCGCGTGGCTCTGCCAGAAGCTGCACGCCCGGCGCCTTCGGCAGTACTTCGCGGTCGTCGTGCTGCTGACGGCGGGGCTGGTCGCGGCGGACATCGCCAGGCGCGTCCTGGCCTCTTGACGGATCCCCATGTCCAAACGAAGGCAAAAGGGAAAGGGCAAGTCGCAACGGAGGGTCAAGGACTGGCACGTCCGGTACCAGGCCGGGGAGGAAGTCTCCGACCAGGTGGCCCGGGGGCGGAAGCTCGCCCAGCGCGGCGTCAAGCTGCCGCCCGGGCGCCTCGAAGCGCCCGAAGAGAACCTCGAGGAGCTGCCCAAGCGAGAGGGACTGGTGGTGGCCGTCTTCCAGCGCGGCACGTCCGTCCGCATCGACGGCCAGGAGCGTTTCTGCGCGATCGCCAAGACGTTCCGCGCCCCGGCCGCTTCCAGCCCGCTGGCCGTCGGCGACGTCGTCACCGTCGCCGTCACCCAGGAACACCACATCGACGGGCAGCGCGACATCGACAGGGACCGCGCCGAGGGCTTCCTCCTCGCCCGCCGCCCGCGGGAGACCGCCCTCACGCGCCCCCGCCCCACCTCCGGCAAGCGGCTGGACCCCTACCGCACGCAGGTCTTCGAGCAAGTCATCGCGGCCAACATGGACTGCCTGCTCATCGTCGCGTCCACGCGACAGCCGCCGCTGCGCCCCCGGCTGATCGAGCGGTTCCTGATCGTCGCCGAGCGCGGGGAGCTCGAGCCCCTGCTGGCGATCAACAAGATCGACCTCCAGCGGCCGGATCCCCAGGTCGTCGCCGAGCTCCGGGCCCTGGACATGGAGGTGATCCTGACCTCCGCCGTCACCGGCGAGGGGCTCGACGCCCTCCGCCGGCACCTCGCCGGTCAGCGCAGCGTGCTGGCCGGCGCATCCGGCGTGGGCAAGAGCACGCTGATCAACGCCATCGTGCCGGGTGCGGACGCGGCAACGCGGTCGGTGCGGATGAAGGACGAGCGTGGCCGCCACACCACGGCCGGCGCGGCGGTCTACGATCTGCCCGCGCCGAGCGACGCCAAGCGAGCCGCCGCCGCATCTCCGGGGGCCGGCGCCGCGGAGCTGCTGATCGGCGTCGGGGCGGGCGGGATCCTCGTCGATACGCCCGGCGTGCGCGAGCTGGGGGTCGCCATCGACCTCGACGAGCTGCCCTGGTACTTCCCCGAGTTCGAGCCCTTCGTGGCCCACTGCCGGTTCAACAACTGCACGCACACCCACGAGCCCGATTGCGCCGTCCTCGCGGCCGTGGAGGCCCGGGAGATCCCCCTCCGCCGCTACGAAAGCTACCTCCGCATCCGGCAGTCGCTCGAAGAGCGAACGGGATGAGCCCCGCGTTCCCGGCGGACGACGGGCCTCACAGCCGATCGATCTTCGCGGCCAGAATGAAGTCGCTCTCGGTCAGGGCATCGACCTTGTGCGTCCAGACCTCGACCGTCACCTTGCCCCAGGCCAGGAAGATGTTGGGGTGGTGGCCTTCGGTCTCGGCCAACTCGCCCACGCGGTTGACGAACGCCAGCGCCGAGACGAAGTCCGGGAACCGAAACGTCCGGGCGAGGTGGTGCTCGTCCACCACCTGCCAGTCGGGCACGTGCCGGCCGTACCCGCGAAGCTCCTCGCCCTTCAAGGCCGGCATGTCGCCGCGGCAGGCCTTGCACGTCAGATCGCAGAGCTCAGGCATGGTGCACCTGCTTGGGTCGCTGCACCTGGTTGGGTCCTGCCTCATTCTAGGCCGGAAGCGCGGAGCGAGCGGGCCATGCGGGAAGCTCGGCGAAGCGCCGGGCGCGGGCACGCAACGGCAGCGAGCGCGACTCGGGCCAACGGCCGATCAGTACTGCCTTCGCTTGCGCGCCGAGGGGATGTCCATGAGCTTGCGGTACTTCGCGACGGTGCGGCGGGCGATCTTGATCCCGTGCTTCGTCAGCTCCTCGGCGAGCTGGTCGTCGTTGAGCGGGGCGGCCTTGTCCTCGTGGGCGACCACCTCCTTGAGCCGGGCCTTGACGGCGTCCCAGGAGACGTCCTGCCCGTTGGCCGTCCTCGTCCCCCCGGAGAAGAACATCCGAAGCGGGAAGATCCCCCGCTGCGTCTGGACGTACTTGCCGGCCACGGCGCGGCTGACGGTGGCCACGTGCACGCCGACCTTGTTGGCCACGTCGGCCATGGGCAGGGGCTTGAGCGCCTCGTGGCCGCGCTCCAGGAAGTCGCCCTGGACGGCGAAGACCTCTCCGATGACCCGGCGGACCGTCTCGCGCCGCTGGGCGATGGCCCCGATGAGCCACTGGCCCGAGCGGATGTTCTTCTGAATGAACTGCTTCGCCTCGCGCTCGGTCTTGCGGTTGCGGGCCAGGCGGCGGTAGGAGCCGGAGATCCGCAGCCGCGGCGAGTTCCCGTCGGACATGGTCACCACGATCCCGCCGTCGTCGTCCAGCTCGACCATCGCGTCGGGGCTGATGACGGGCACGGACCGGTCGCCGACCAGGTGGCCCGGCAGCGGATTGAGGTGCGAGACGTTCTCGATGGCGGCCTTGATCTCCTCGATCGTCCGCCCGCTGCGCTTGGCGATCTGCGGCAGGCGGTTCATCTCCACGTCGCGCAGGAAGCGGGAGACGATCTCGGTCTCGAGGCTCACGTCGCGGCCGGCCTCGGCCTCCACAGCCAACTGGATCAGCAGGCACTCGGCCAAGTCGCGGGCCCCCACGCCCGCGGGGTCGAGCTGCTGGACGCGCTTCAGCGCCTCCTTCAGCACGCCGGGCGTGACCGGATCGTTCGTCCGTTCGGGCAGCTCCTCCAGCGGCGTGCGCAGGTAGCCGTCCTCCTCGATGAAGTTGATGATCAGCCGCCCGGCGGCCTGGATCTCGTCGGGGACCTCCACGAAGGACCACTGGTGCAGGAGGTGCTCGTTGAGCGACTCGGCCGGGGCGGGCGCGTTGGCCATCGCGGCCAGCTTCGGGTCGCGATCGTCCTGGTACGATCGGCTCCGGCGATACGGCGCGTCGGGCTGGATGAACTCCGGGCCGTACTCGTCCTCGAACTCCGCCAGGCGCTGGAAGTCCTCCTGGTTGCCGTTGGAGTCGTCCACAACGAGGGGCTGCTCGCCGCGGTCGTCGGCGCGGTCCTCCTTGACAGGCGCGGCTTCGGCGTCGGTCGCCGGGTTGGCCATCTCCAGCACGGGGTTGGACTCCAGCTCCGCGTCGATCCGCTCCTGGAGCGCCAGCATCGGAAGCTGGAGGATCTCCATCGCCTGGATGATCCGGGGCGCCAGCTTCATCTGCTGTTCGAGGCGAAGTTGTTGAGATGCTTCGAGCCTCATGCCTCTGACATTCTATCCCGCCGTCGAGCGTTCCACAATGGTCTGTCCGCGCGCGCGAGGACGACATGCCGGATGACGCGCGCCCACCTTGTCCCCGCTCAACCCGCGCGCTATGCTCGGGGGGTGATCGTTTGGCGGCGGCGTGGGCCCGGCCGAAACAACGCTCCGGCGCCGCGTGACGGGAAAGCGCCATGGACGACGCCCAGGAAGAACGGCCTGCCCCATGCGAGCGGCCGCGAACCGCGCCGCTCGTCGCCTTCGGAACGATGGCGTGTGTCGCGTGGTGCGCGCCGGCAGCGCTGGGCAGCAGCGGCGGCAGCCCGGCCCGCTGGCTTGCCGACGGGTTGAGCTTCCTGCTGGCGGGGCTCGTCTGGAGCGGCTTGATGTTGCGCAGAATCCATGATCGCCTTCGGCAAGGCCAACACGACTGGGACGGGCTCGCGCCCGCCGCCGTGGTCGGGGGTATGATCGTGGGTGCGAGCTGTGCAGGGGTGATGACGCTCGGCCGGTACGCAGTTGCGTTGGCCTTCGGCCCGGCGCCGCAAGCGGCCTGGCTCGGACAGGTGGCCATCGGGTTGTCATCGGCCCTCATCGCGGGGGCCTGGCAAGGGCTGGTCGTTGGCTTCCTCGGCAGCCTGGCGGCGCTGGTCGGCGAGACCAGGGCGCGGCGCGTGAAGCAGCCGCCGGAAGGACGCGAACCGTGAGACCGTCTCGAAGCAGGCCCGTGCGCAGTGGCCCGTTCTTGCTGCTGGCGATCTTCCTCTGTCCGGGCGCGGCGGGTCTGATGGGCTGGGCCGGCGGCGCCGCGGCCGCCCTGTACCAGCTCTACTGGGGCGCGACGGCCGGCAACCTCCGCTGGAAGGGCATGCTGCTGGGGTTGGGCGGCGGGCTTGTAGCCGGCCTGGCGTGGTGGGCGCTGATGACCACGGTGGCCATCCGGGGCCTGCGACAACGCGGCGAGGCCTCGCCGCGCCTGGTGGCGTGGGGGGCGTTCGCCGGGCACGCCGCGGTGCTGGTGGCCACGGCGATCCTGCTCGGGGGGATGATGATCCTCAACGGCCGCTGGAGCGGCCCGGCCGCCCTGACGGGGCTGGTCTTCGCCGCCGTCGCGGGGCTGGCGTTCGGGGCCGTCGGCGGTCTGCTGACCTGGGGCGCCGCCGTGCTGGCCAGAGGCGATGAGCAAGCCAATGGAGCCGTCGTATCGCATCCCGATTGAGGACGTGCGCCCCTGGCCGTTCTGGCTCGTCGGGGCGCTGGCGGTGGTCTTCGGCACCATCGCCGGGGGGCTGCTGCCCTGGGCGACCTCCTTCTACGTCATCCGCTTCCGGAGCAGCGAGATGGCGACGCTGTGCGGGTTGGGGGCCGTCTTCGGCTTCCTCGGCGGGTGGCTCTGGCGGGGGGCGATGCTTCCGCCCAAGATGCGCGCGCGGAGCCAGCCGGACCGGGACCTGCCGTGGCTCGTGTTCTGGGGGATGTTCTGGGGTCTGGTGGCGGGCGTGCCGGCCTCGGCGGCCCTGTGTCTCGCCATGATGCTGGTCGGCTGGCGGTTGTGGCCGGGCGACGGCCGCCACGTGTGGTGGTCCCTCGCCGCCGGCGGAGGCGCGAGTTTGGTTGCCGGGATGGTCGGCGGGCTGCTGATGCTGGCCGCCGAGCGGCTCGCGGACAGCGGCGTCGGGCGCCCGGCGCCGCGTGAAGGCGACGGCTGACCCCTGTCGGCCGGGGCGGGCCCGTCACGTCCGCACGGCGATGCCCGCCAGCCAGCGATGGGTCACCGCCACGCCGCGCGGGCCGGCGTAGCGCCGCTCGATCTCCTCGGCCAATCGCGCGAGGATCGCCTCGCGGTGCTCGTCGCCGGCAACGAGCGCGACGCCCGGCGATGCGCCGGCGGCGAGGAGACGTTCGAGGGCGTCCCGGCCGGTCGGGTCGTGATACGTCCGCGCCCCGCCGGCGGTCCACGGCACGCCCAGCCCCGCGCCTCGCATCAGCGCCGCCAGCACGTTCGCCGACGGCAGGAGGCGGACCTTCCTCACGTGCCGCAGGGCCTCGGGGCGCTCGGCAAACGTGCAGCACGACGCCCACAGCACCTCCGACAGCGACCCCAGCGCGGTGTCGATGATCCCCACGCGCCCGCCCGGGCGCAGCACGCGCGCGGCCTGGCGCAGCATCGCCAGCGGACGCGTGGAGCCCAGCGCCCACCCGCACGTCACCACGTCGAACGCCCGGGACGGGGCGCGTCGAAGGTACTCCAGCGCGTCGGAGCGGATGAACCAGCACGCGCTGCCGTGGGCGCGGCGGCCCCCTCGCAGCAGGCCGCTCGAGGCGTCCACGCCGAACGCCGGGCGGCCCGTCCGCCGCGAGAGCTCCGACGTGAGGAAGCCCGTCCCGCAGGCCAGGTCGAGGCAGGCGGCCCCGCGGGGCGGATCGAGGCGATCGAGCACCGCCAGCGTCAACTCGCGCCTGTGGGCGGTCCAAGCCGCGTCGCAGCCGCCGGCGAGCGGGTCGCCGCTCCGCGCGGCCAGTTCGCCCGCGTGCCGCGGCGGGAACAGGAGCAGCCGCCCCGCGCGCGCCGCCAGCGCGAGCCAGCGCCGCCGGGGCCTGGGCCGGGCCGGCGCTTCGTCGAAGTGCATCATCCCTTCCACCACCGCAACGGGCTCGTTCGCCTGCCGGGTGCCTCCGTCGGCCTCCGCCGGGCGCTGCGGCCCCGGCTGCCGACTGCCACCTACAGCTCGCGCCGCTCGCTGATGGCGTCGGCGAGGACGGACTGGTTGGCGTACTCGATCTGCCCGCCGGCGGGCAGCCCGCGCGCCAGGCGCGTCACCTTCACGCCGGTCGCGGCGAGGAGCGACGTGATGTGCAGCGCCGTGCCGTCGCCGGCGACGTTCGGGTTCGTCGCCAGGATCACCTCCCGAATCCCGCCGGAGCGCACGCGGTCCACCAGCGCGTCGATCGTCAGGTCCTCGGCGTCGATGCCTTCCAGCGGGGCGATGTGCCCCATCAGCACGTGGTAGACGCCGCGGTAGACGCCCGTGCTCTCCAGCGCCAGCAGGTCCTTCGGCTGCTCCACCACGCAGATGGTGGCGTGGTCGCGCCGCGCATCGGCGCACACGGCGCACAGGTCAGCCTCGGCCAGGCTGTAGCACACCCGGCACGGGTGAACGTTGAGCTTGACGGCGCGGATGGCATCGGCCAGCGCCAGGGCCTCTTCCGGCTCGTTCTTGAGCAGGTGGAAGGCGATCCGCTCGGCCGAGCGGGCGCCGATGCCCGGCAGCTTGCCCAGCCGCTCGATGAGTGCCTCGATCGTCTCGGAGTAGCCGGCCATCTTCCCGTCCGTCGGCGGCCTCGCGTCAGATCAGCCCTTCCATGCCGGGAATGCGGATCCCGCCGGTGAGTTCCTTCATGGCCCGTGCGGCGGCGTCGGCGGCCTTGTCCTGGGCCGCGGCGACGGCGGCCCGGATGACGTCCTCCAGCGCGGCGGCGTCGAAGCGGCCGTCGCTCAAGGCGTCCGGGTCGATCGCGACGTCGACCAGCCGCAGCTTGCCGTTGACCGTCGCGCGAACGGCGCCGTCGCCGGCCTGGCCGACGAATTCGCTGGCCTCGAGCTCCGCCTGCACCTCGGGCATCCGCCGCTTCACGTCCGCGACCACCTTCATCATCCTGCCCAGATCGCCGAACATCCGCTCTCCTCCCCGCACGCGCCGCACCGACCCGGGGATTATATCGGATTCGGCGCCGAAGCGAAGCGAGGTTATCTCAGGGAGCAGTCCCCCCCGGCACCCCCGTGCCGGGGCGTTTCGCGCGCCGCGGCGCCGGGGTCCGGATCAGCGCCCGCGGGAGGGACATCTCGACCTGCCCGGCTCGCGGGGGGCGGTTCAGTCGGCGGCTTCGCCGTCGTCGTTCCCGTCGCCGCCTTCGTCGCCGGCCCCGTCGCCGGCGTCTGCGTCGGGGAACTGGCTGCGGTCGATGCGGATGTCGACGATCTCGCCGCCGAAGAGGTCCATGGCCGCCTGGACGGCCGGGTCCCTGGCGAGGTGGTTCCGTTCGGCCGTGCTGAGCTGGACCCAGCGTCGTGTGGGCCCGGCGGGCGGGCCGTTGGCCGGACCGGCTCCGGGATCGACCGGGGTGTACTCGCCACCCGGCGCGGGCGCCGGCGAGGCCGGCGCCTCGGAGGCCGGGGCCGCCCCCGGCGCCCCGGCACGGCGCGGTCGGGGCTCAGTCTGTTCGCCGACGTTGCGCGGGGGCCCCGGCGCGCTGCCCGAAGAGCCCGCCGGCAGCGCTACCGGCTTTTTTTTTTGGTCGGCGCTCGCGGGCCTGGCGGCCGCGGCCTTCCCGGCGGGCCTGCCGCCCGACAGCGCCTCCAGGCGGTCGATGAGGCTCCCGGGATCGACGAACTTCTCGGCCTCGGCGAGGCGCACGACGGCGGCCTCGACCAGCGCGCGGGCCACGCTCGAGCCGCGAAGGGTCCGCGAGACGTTCTGGCAGACGCCCACCGCCTGGACGAGCGCCGGCGTGCTGAAACGCTTCGCCAGTTCGGCCAGGGCCTTCCGCTGCGTCTCGGGCAGCTCGATCAGCTCGCTGTCGCCGCCGCAGGTGGCCGCGATCATCATGTTGCGGAACACCTCGCCCAGCGCCCCGGCCGCACTGGACAGCGATACACCCGCTTCCAGGACCCCGTTGAGCTCCGTCAGCGCCGCGGCGGCGGAACCGTCGGCGATCGCCTCCGCCAGCGCGAGCATCCGCTCGTCCGGGGGCGTGCCCAGCACGCGGACGACGTCCTGGTCCTTGACGCGGCCCCCCGCGGCGAGGAGCTGGTCGAGCAGGCTCAGCCCGTCGCGCATGGACCCGGCCGCGGCGCGGGCAATGCGGAACAGCGCGTCGTCGTCGGCCTGGACCTTCTCGGCCTGGCAGATGCGCTGGAGGTGCTCGGCGATCCGCGGGGTGGGGATGTTGCGGAAGTCGAACCGCTGGCAGCGGGAGAGGATGGTGGCGGGGACGCGGTCGGCCTCGGTGGTCGAGAAGATGAACTTCACGTGCTCGGGCGGTTCTTCGAGCGTCTTGAGCAGGGCGTTGAAGGCATCGCGGGTGATCTGGTGGACCTCGTCGATGTAGTAGACCTTGTAGCGGCAGCGTGCCGGGCGGAAGATGGCATTGGCGCGCAGCTCGCGGATCTCGTCGATGCCGCGGTTGGACGCCCCGTCGATCTCGACGACGTCCACGTCGTCGCCGCGGGCGATCCGCACGCAGGCGTCGCACTCGTTGCAGGGCTCGGGCGTGGGCTGCTCGGCCGAGAGGCAGTTCAGCGCCTTGGCCAGGATCCGCGCCATCGTCGTCTTGCCCACGCCGCGCGTGCCCGTGAACAGGTACGCGTGGTGCACGCGCCCGGTCTTGATGGCGTTGACCAGCGTCTGGGAGATCGCCTCCTGCCCGACGACCTCGCCGAACGTGCTGCTGCGGTACTTCCTCGCCAGTACGAGATACCCAGTCATCTTCCGATCGCGGGTTGCGGACTGTCGATCGTCGATTGCCGCCGTTCCGGGCGGCCGGCTCGCCGCTTCCGTACGGCGCGGCGTCCGTCGCGGCAGCCATTGAACCGCACGCCGGGCGCGGAATCAACCGGGCAGCAGGAATCGTCCCGCTTCCGGAAGAGCGCTCGCCGCCGCTTCGGCCCCGGGTGGCCTTGCGCGGGCCCCGTGCCGTTCGCAGCCGGCCGTGCGCATAAAACAAGCCGTGCACTTCGCGTCGAATCGCCGAAGCAGGGCCCGCGGGGCAGAACGACTCCAGCCAGGCTGCCCTCCGGCACACGCCGCAAACACGCTTATGGCTGCTTCCTTCCGGACCTGACCAGATTCGCGGCGCAGCGTTGCAGAGGACCCAGCCTTCAACGCCGTCTGCCAGGCGGGTGGACCTACGGCGGCCAACCCTCGGCAAAGCATTCAGCCCCGCTATAGCGGATTGCGGGTCCGCCCGACGAGTCGGGCCTCAGGGCACCGCTAGCGCCCCACCTAGCACGGCAGGAATCATCATAGCCGCCGCCTCCCCCGCCGACAAGCCCGCCCGAAAACAAAAGCGCCCGCGCCCAGCGCCAGCAGCCACACCGTCGCGGGCTCGGGGATCACCAGCTCCTCGTCGTGCTGCACGAGCACGGGGTGAAGGTCGTCCTCGATGTGCCACTGCACCAGGGCCAACCACAGCAGGCGCGGCAGCTTCACGGGGATGCCGGCACGTCGAGCGATGCCCTCCCCACGTGGATCCCGCCGCGCGGGCAAGGTCTATCAAGGCCCCACTGGCCGGATTGACCCGGCCGCAAGGGAAAGAACCGGGCACGAGGCGGGGAAGACCTCGTGCCCGTATTCGTGCTGCCCGGGCGGGGGAGACCCGGGCACTTGGGCCCAGGCAGGGGGGGACCTGGGCCGTCGTCACAACAAATGCTATGCCCGCCACCGGGCGTTTTCAAGTCCACTTCGGCCCCCGCCGGCGCGCGGGTCGTTATAATGGGGAGGACAACGCCCAGACAATCGCCACAGCGGGAGACGGCCATGATCCGCGCCATGTCGATTCTGCTGCTGGCCGCGGCGCCGGCGGCCGAGCAGGCCCAGCCCGGCGAGGCCGGACGAGAACCCGCCGGCAACCTGGAGTTCTGGCTCAAGCAGGCCAAGCCGGCGGCCACTCAGCCGGCCACCCAGCCGGCCACCCAGCCGGCGGGCGCCAACCCGTTCCACAAGCCCAAGGCGCTGTACGCGCGGGCCGACGCGCTGCCGGGCGTGATCGAGCTGAGCAACGGCAAGCAGCTTCCCGGCGGGGTCTACACCACGCGAGAAAAGCCCTGGATCGTCTGGAACGAGGCGACCAAGAGCTGGCGGCGGATCCCGTTCATCACGTGCCTGAGCATCACGGCCGTCGTCGAGCAGGAGCGAATGGAGCTGCGATGGCGCTGGAAGGGCATGGGCGAGCCCGAGAGGGTCTACACCGGCAAGAAGTACCCCTTCCGCCGCCTGCACTGGCGCTTCAAGCTCATCGACGGCAGCGTGGCGGAGGGCTCCACGAAGGGCCAGCCGATCCTCGTGGAGCTTCGCGGCAAGAGGGCCGGGCCCTTCGTCCTGCACGAGCGAATGAAGGGCCAGGACGGCCAGACCCTCGGCGATCTGGTCTACGTCCGGAAGATCGTCATCTCCTGCAAGATGATGGAGGCCGTCGTCGCGGACGTCGACAAGCAGTTCCGGGCGGGCGACGCAGGGCAGAAGAAGCCGACCGGGGGGAAATGACGCCGCCGCGTGCGGCTGCCGCAGGCCGCAAACGCAGGCCGAACCCAAGGCCCGGGCCCCGCCCACGGGCACGCCGGGGGAGTTCTCTTTGCCCCCGGCCGCACCACTCGGGGCCGGTGGGGAACCGGGCAAGACGCCGGGCGCGCCGTTTTTTGCTGCGCCCGACAGCTAAACACGCCCCCGCTGCCGACCGAAAATAGCGGCGTGGGCTTGACAAACCGGTAGCGGCCGTCAAATGATGGCTGCCCTTCCCGGGGTGCGGCGGGCCATAATGAAGTGTGAGCCGCCTTCCTCCCCGCAGCAGGCAGGACGACGATGGGCAAAGCCCTCAAGAAGAGCGTCAGGAAGCCGCGGGCCTCCGCCGGCGGCAGGTCCCCGGGGCGCTCCGCGCGGGGCAAACGGCTCGTCATCGTGGAGTCGCCCGCCAAGGCAAAGACCATAAACCGGTATTTGGGAGGCGATTACGTCGTACGAGCCTCCATGGGCCACGTCCGTGACCTGCCGGCTCGGGAGATGGGCGTCGACCTGGAGCACGGCTTCGTGCCCACGTATGAGCTGCTCGCCGGGCGCAAGAAGGTCGTCAGCCAGCTCAAGCGCGACGCCCGGCAGGCCCCGGAGGTCTACCTCGCCACCGACCTGGACCGCGAGGGGGAAGCCATCGCCTGGCACCTGGCCGAGTGCCTGGGTCTCGCGCCGGAGCAGCTCCGCCGCGTCATCTTCAACGAGATCACCCGCGATGCCATTCGGCACGCCTTTGCCCACCCCCGCCGGCTCGACATGAACAAGGTCAATGCCCAGCAGGCCCGGCGGATCCTCGACCGGATCGTCGGCTACCAGGTCTCCCCCCTGCTGTGGAAGAAGATCGCGCCGGGGCTCTCGGCGGGGCGCGTGCAGTCGGTGGCCGTCCGCCTCATCGTCGAACGTGAGCGCGAGATCGAGGCCTTCACGCCCGAGGAATACTGGAAGATCGGCGCGGTCTTCACGCCCGACGTCGCCCGCGCCGGGCGGGTGGCCGCCGAGTGGCGGGAATTCCTGGCCCGGAAGGGCCCGAAAGGCAACGGCCCGTCGCGCGAGGCCCAGCAGCAATTCCTCTTCGAGCGGAAGGCCTTCCGCGCCGAGCTGGTCAAGTGGCGAGGTCAGCGCTTCCGAAGCGACAACGCCGACGCCAGCCTGGAGGCGGCCAAGGCGCTCGGCCTGGCGATCGAGGAGGTCCTGCGCAGCGAGGACCCCGAGGCGAAGGGTCCGGCGCAGCGGCGGGTGACCGTGATCGGCAACGTGCCTGCCCGCGAGGAGGGCTCCCTTTCGGGCGCCCCGGGCTTCACCGTCACCAACCTGAACCAGCGGGACAGCCGCAGCCGCCCGCCGGCGCCGTTCATCACGTCGTCGCTCCAGCAGACGGCCTCGGCGACCCTGCGTTTCTCGGCGCGCCGGACGATGCGGGTCGCTCAGCAGCTCTACGAGGGCGTGGAGGTCCCCGGCCGGGGGCAGGTCGGGCTGATCACCTACATGCGAACGGACAGCCGCCACCTGTCCCAGGACGCCGTCAACCAGGCCCGGACGCTGCTTCGCAGCCGCTTCGGCGACCGCTACGTGCCGGAGAAGCCGAACACCTACGGCTCCGCCCAGCGGGCGCAGGAGGCCCACGAGGCGATTCGCCCGACCGACGTCGCCATCGACCCCGACCAGGTCCGCGAGGCCCTGACGGCCGAGCAGTACAAGCTCTACCACCTGATCTGGACGCGGTTCCTGGCCTGCCAGATGCCGCCGGCGATCTGGAAGGTGACCGAGGCGACGATCACGGCGGCGACGGACGCGGGCGAGGCGGTCCTCAAGGGCATCGGGCGGACGCTGGCCTTCGACGGCTTCCTCCGCGTGACCGGGCTGCCGAGAAGCGGCGAGCAGATCCTGCCGGAGCTGCAGGCCGGGCAGGCCGTCGCGCCCGTGGAGATCCGCCCGACGCAGCATTTCACGCAGCCGCCGCCGCGGTACACCGAGGGCGCGCTGGTCCGCGCCCTGGAGGCCGAGGGCATCGGCCGCCCCAGCACCTACGCCGCCATCATCCAGACCATCCAGGATCGCCGCTACGTCCGCCTGCAGGACCGCGTCTTCCGCCCCACCGACGTGGGCAAGGTCGTCACCGACAAGCTCGTCAAGCACTTCCCCAAGGTCTTCGACGTCCGCTTCACCGCCCGCATGGAGGACCAGCTCGACCAGGTCGAGGACCGCCGGGAAGACTGGGTGCACGTGCTGGAGAGCTTCTACGGCCCGTTCCACGACAACCTCGAGCGCGCCGGTGAGGAGATGGTCCACGCGCGGGCCGAGTCCCAGCCCAGCGAGTACACCTGCGCGGACTGCGGACGGCCCATGGTCTACCGCCTCAGCAGGAACGGCCGATACCTCGCCTGCACAGGCTATCCCGAGTGCCGAACGACCTACCCCGTCGACGAGAACGGCCGCAAGATCGAGAAGACCGTCGTGGACGTCGCCTGCCCGGAGTGCGGCCGGCCGATGATCCTGCGGCGGGGCAGGTTCGGCCCGTTCCTGAGCTGCTCGGACTACCCGCAGTGCAAGGGCCTGGTTCGACTGGGTCGCAACGGCTGCGTCAAGCCGCCGGCCGCCCCGCCGCTCCAGGTGGAGCTGCCTTGCCCGAAGTGCGGCAGCCCGTTGAACCTGCGGCGCTCCGCCCGCGGGCCGTGGCTGAGCTGCTCGAAGTACCCCAAGTGCCGCGGGCGCCTTGGCTGGCGAGGCCTGCCCGACGAACAGAAGCAGCCGCTCCAGCAGCGGCTCGAGCAGCACGAGAAGGCCCACCCCCAGCCGGTCCTCCGAAAGCTCGATGGCACGCCCATCGGCGCGGATCACCGCCCGGAGGAGTTGCCGGCCCACGAAGTCAGCGCCGGCCCCGAGACCGACCGGACCCCGGACGAGTAGCTTTCGCCGCTCACCGGGCCAGCCGGTGTGCCCCGGCAGCATGCCCCAGCAAGAAGGCCCAGCCGGCACGCCGACTGGGCCTTTCGTCTCGTGGAACCCGCCCGATCACGGGAGAAACCTTCAGGCGGTGGCGGAGGCCTTCTCCCGACGCATCTTCTTCGCCGCGGGGACCTCCGGCGCCTTGCGGCGACGCTTGCGCCGGCGGCCGGGCTCGGGAACGTCCGGCTTGGGGATCCGCACGGGGTGTTCCTTGACGGTCTTCAGCGCCGCGCCCACGTCGGCGGCGAACAGGTCGGCGCGAACCTCGTCGGCCAGGCCGTCGGCCCGGTTGAAGACCCCCCCGCTGACCAGGATCTGCATCTCGCTGCACACCCCGACCCCGCGAATGAGGTCGATCAGCTTCCGAACGCCGGGCACGCCCGCCGGCTGCGTCCCGTAGGCGCAGAGGATGTCCGGCTGGATCTTGCCGACGAACTGGAGGATCTCGTCATTGGGCACCCCCGCGCCGAGGAACCAGACGCTCCAGCCCTTGGCCTCGAACAGGTCGGCGATGATCTGGGAGCCGAGCTCCTCGTTCTCGCCGTCGCCGCAGGTCACGACGATTCGCTGGCCGCTCTTCGGCGCCCTGGCCAGAAAGCCCTGGAGCTGGTCGGCGAGCATCCGGTTGATCCGCGTGGCCATGTGCTCCATGATCAGCGAGATCTCGTTGTTGCGGTAGAGCTTCTGTACCTGCTCCATCGCCGGCCAGATGATCAGCCGCAGCAGCTTGGCCGCCCCGATGCCCCGGTCGTGGGCGGCAAAGAGTAACTCTCTTGCCTGACAACGCTTGCCTAGAAACAGGTGCTCCAAGTACTGCTTGAACAACTCGGCCATTTTGTTCATCGCTGTTCCTGCCTCGCGCCGCCTCGATGCGATCCCTGCATGCCCGACGGCGTCTTGCTTGCTCTGCCGCTGCTCCACCGCGGCGTTCTATGGACCTGATAGGATAGGAAAGATAGGTAACACAGATAGAATCGGAGAGTGCGGCTTGAGAACTTGAGGGAAATTGGCAAAATAGATAGTCTAAGAGTTCTGAGAGTTTTGAGAAGGAGAGGGGGAAATCGGCGGGGAGCTCATGGGGCCAGGCCATGGGGTCACGCGAACGGGCACCAGAAACGCTCGGCGCCTCCCAGGAGGGGTCTTCGCGGGCTGCCGGCAGATCGCCGGCTGGCGGCGGGTCAGATCGCCCGCCCCGCGAGGGCGGGATTGGCCAGCTCCACGCGGTCCCTGCCGTTGCGCTTGGCCCGGTACAGCGCCTCGTCGGCCAGGAAGATGATCGTCTCGGCGTCGGACTTGCTGCCGCCCAGTTTGGCCGCCACGCCGATGCTGATCATGACGGGGATGTTCGTCCCGTCGGGCAGGACGACGGGCTCGGCCGCCATGGCCGCTCGCGCCCGCTCGGCGGCGAACCCGGTGGACGTCAGGTCGCAGCCCGGCACGATGACCAGGAACTCCTCGCCCCCGTATCGGCCGATGCGATCGTACGGACGGGCGGTCTGCTGAAGGCGTTTGGCGGCCTCGCAGAGGACCCGGTCGCCGGCCTTGTGACCGTAGGTGTCATTGACCTTCTTGAAGTGATCCAGGTCGCACATCATCACGCCGACGGACTTCTCCTCGCGTTGGGCGCGGGCGATCTCGTCGTAAAACATGTCGAGGATGGCCGAGCGGTTCCACAGGCCGGTGAGGAAGTCATGGGTGGCCTGTTCCCGGAGGGCCTCCCGCGTGGAGATCAGCTCACTCTGGAGGTCGAGGATCCGCTGGGCCGCACGCAGGCGGACCCTCAGCTCGCCGGAGTCGAAGGGCTTGGTGATGTAGTCGTCAGCCCCGGCGTTCATGCCCTCGATGACGTCTTCCTGCCGGCCCTTGGCCGTCAGCAGGATGATGTAGAGGTAGTCCTTCCGGTTGGCCTGGCGGATCAGCCGGCAGACGTTCAGCCCGCTCATGCCGGGCATCATCCAGTCGAGGATGGCCAGCCCGGGGGCGCCGGCGCCGGCGAGGCGGTCCCAGGCCTCCGAGCCGTTGCACGCCACGACGGTCTCGTAGCCCCAGCGCTTGAGCATGGTCTCCAGGACCCGCCGGGAGATGGGATCGTCTTCGGCAATCAACACCTGCACGTCTTGGCTCCCTCCTGGAGTTGCCCGAGGGCCTCGGCCAGCCGCGCCAGCTCCGTCTCGAGGGCCCCGCAGGCCCCCGAGGCCCGCGGGAAGTCGCGGGCGCGAGCGGCGTGCTCGAGCTGCTCGGCGGCCCGCACGGCGGGCTCGGCGGCGAAGTTGCCCACCGCGCCCTTGACCGTGTGAGCGGTCTGCTCCAGCGCCGGGGCGTTCCGTTCCGCCAGCGCCTCGCGGATCCGCTCGACCCATCGCGGGCGGTGCTCGTGGAACATCCCGCAGAGCTCCGCGAGGAGCCGGCGGTCTCCGCCCACGCGGTCAAGCACGCCTTCTATATCGACCCCTTCGAGGGGCGGATTCACTGCCTGCGTCACTTCCTGCCCCCGAGCCGGTGCCTGCGTCTCCCGTGGCGGGTCGCTTCCGGGCGCCAAGGCCGAACCCTCGCCGCGCTGCCGGCGGCCCTCTCGCAGCGAGTGCCGGGTGATCAGCCTCGGCCCGTCCGTCCCCTCCGCCGCCGCCATGGCCGTGCGGACCGCCGCCAGGAGCTCCGACGGCTGGATCGGCTTGGACAGGTATGCCGAGACACCCAGTTCCAGGCACCGTGCCGCATCACCCCGCTGCCCCGCCGCCGAGAGCATCATCACCGTCGCCGTGGCGAGGGACGGGGCCGCCTTGATCTGTTCGGCCAGCTCGAAGCCGCTCATCTGCGGCATGGAGGCATCCATCAGCACCAGCGGGAAGGCCCGGCCCTGGCGGGCCCCCTGCCGCAGCAGCGTCAGGGCCTCGGCTCCGCCGGCCGCCGTCGTCGTGGTGATCTGCCACTCCGCGAGCGTCTCGCAGAGCGCCCGGCGGTTGGCCTCGCGGTCGTCCACGACCAGCGCGTGCAGGCCGCGCAGGCTCTCGACGTCCGGCAGCGCCGGCGCCTCTGCCGAACCGCGCCCCACGCCCAGGCGAACGGTGAGGTGGAACGTGCTGCCGACGCCCACGGTGCTGTCCAACCAGATTCGCCCGTCCATGGCCTCCGCCAGCCGGCGCGTGATCGCCAGGCCCAGGCCCGTGCCGCCGAACCGCCGCGTGCTGGAGCCGTCGGCCTGCTGGAAGGCCTCGAAGATCACCTCCCCATCGGCCGACGCGATGCCGATCCCCGTGTCCCGAACCGCCAGGTGCAGCCAGACGTCGCGCTCCTGGCGGCGCTCGACCTCCACCGTCACGTCGATGCGGCCGGCCCTCGTGAACTTCACCGCGTTGCCGACGAGGTGGTCGAGGATCTGCCTCAGCCGCCCGGGATCGCCGACGAGGTGCTCCGGGACGCCCGGCGCGATCCGGCAGGCCATCTCCAGCCCGTTGCGCTCGGCGAGCCCCGCCAGGGGGCGCAGGGCGTCTTCCACGCAGTCGCGCAGGTGGAAGCTCGTAGCCGCCAGCTCCGGGGGCCCCGAGCCCATTCTGGCAAAGTCCAGCAGGTCGTTGATGATGCGCATCAGGGACGCGGCGGCGTCGCGGGCCGACACCAGGTATTCCCGCTGCTCGGCGGTCAGCTCGGTGGCCAGCACCAGCTCGGTCATGCCGAGGATGCCGTTCATGGGCGTCCGCAGCTCGTGGCTGATGTTGGCGAGGAATTCGCTCCGAGCCCGGGAAGCGTCCTCGGCGCGGGCGTGATCCTCCGCCAACTCCGCAGCGCCGGGCGTCGCGGGCGCGACGGTCCCCCCTTCCGATTGCCTGGCCTCGTTCTGCGTCACGTGGACCTCCCGACGCTCCGCAACGACGCGCCCTGCGGCTGCCGGGCGCGCGTGCCCGGTCCCACGGAGTTCGTCCGGGTTCGCGCAGCCCCGACCCGCACAGGAAGCCGGAGCGATCTGGTGCCGTCCCCATCCCCGCCTCAGGGGTATATCGGCCGGGTCGGCGGCGTCCTTCACTACGCGTGCCCGGCGGCGGGGTCCCGGCACCCTCGCCGCGGGGGGGGCCTTGTGCGAGACGCCGTCTTGCCCTACCCTATCGCCATGGTCCGCATCGGCATGGGCTATGACTGCCACCGTTTCGCCGCGGGTCGCGCGCTGGTCCTCGGCGGCGTCCGCATCGAGCACGAGATGGGCCTGGTCGGCCACAGCGACGCCGACGCCGTCCTGCACGCCGTCACCGACGCGATCCTCGGCGCGCTGGCCGCCGGCGACATCGGCGAGCGCTTCCCCGACACGGACCCGAAGTGGGCCGGGGCCGACAGCGCCGTCTTCGTCGCCGAGGCGGTGCGCCTGGCCGCCGAGCAGGGCTGCCGCGTGACCAACTGCGACGTGACGATCCTGGCCGAGGCCCCCAAGCTCGGCCCGCACAAGCGACAGATGGCCGAACGCATTGCCGAGCTGCTCGGCGTGGCGCCCGGGGCCGTCGGCGTCAAGGCCAAGACGAGCGAACGGATGGGCTTCGCCGGGCGGGGCGAGGGATTGGCCGCCTTCGCCGTGGTCCTGCTCGGTGACGCGTGAGCCCTCGCCGCCCGCCGCGCCCCTGCCGGCACCGGCAGGAGCCCGTACGATCGAGACCCCTTCTTCGCAGAGAGCCAACGACGATGCTCCGACTCTACAACACCGTCACCCGCCGCGCGGATGAGTTCCAGCCCATCGAGCCGGGCAAGGTGCGCCTCTACACGTGCGGGCCGACCGTCTACAACTACGCCCACGTCGGCAACCTGCGAACGTACGTCTTCGAGGACGTGCTGAAGCGCGCGCTGACGCGCCTGGGCGGCTACGACGTCCGGCACGTCATGAACGTCACCGACGTGGGGCACCTCGTCTCCGACGCCGACGAGGGCGAGGACAAGATGGAAGTCGGCGCCCGCCGCGAGGGCAAGACCGCCTGGGAAATCGCCCGGTTCTACTGGGACGCCTTCCGGAACGACCTGAAGCGCCTCAACGTCCTCGAGCCCGACGTCTGGTGCCGCGCCACCGATCACATCGCCGACCAGATCGACCTCGTCCGCCGGCTCGAGGCCAACGGCTATACCTACGTTATCGACGGCGACGGCGTGTACTTCGACACGTCGAAGTTCCCGGGCTACGGCCGCATGGCCCGGCTGGACATCGAGGGCCTCAAGGCCGGGGCGCGCATCGAGCTGGCCGCCGGAAAACGCAACGTCACGGACTTCGCCCTGTGGAAGTTCTCGCCGACCGACCGGCAGCGCCTGATGGAGTGGGACAGCCCGTGGGGCGTGGGCTTTCCCGGCTGGCACATCGAGTGCTCGGCGATGGCGCTGAAGTACCTCGGCGAGCGGCTGGACATCCACTGCGGCGGCATCGACCACGTGCCGGTCCACCACACCAACGAGATCGCCCAGGCCGAGTGCGCCCTCGGGCACACGTGGTGCAACTGGTGGATGCACGGCGAATTCCTCACGATGCCCAAGGGCGACGACGCCGGCGACGCGGCGAGAATGAGCAAGTCCAGCGGCGAGTTCCTCACGCTCGACGTCCTGGTCGACCGCGGCTACGACCCGCTGGCCTATCGCTACTTCCTCCTGACGGCCCACTACCGCCAGCAGCTCGCCTTCTCGTGGGAGGCCCTCGACGCGGCCGCCAACGCGCTGGACAACCTCCGTCGGCAGGTGCTGGAGCTTCTCCGCTCTCCGGATTTGGGCGACGCGGATGTGATACCTGCGCGTATCCGCGAGTACCAGGACGCCGTCGAAGATGATCTGAACATGCCTCGGGCCCTCGCCGCCATGTGGGGCACCGTCAAGGACCGGCGATCCAAGAAGGGAGACGTGTACTCGACGTTGCTCGAGATGGATAAGGTGCTTGGGTTGGGCCTTGACCGCCTCAAGGGAATGCAACGGCCTCAGACGGTAGTGCACCCAGAGGAAGTGCCCAGAGCCATTGGCCAACCACCAGCGAAGCCGACCGCAGGGCATCTCGAAGGCTTGGTCCATCAACTAAGGGACTTACTGAAGGAGATCCGGAAGCCCGAGGAACGGATCCAAGACAAGTTCGGACAGATGCTTCGCGAACTGGACCAGGCGAAACGAGAGCTTCTGACACTGCGCCTTCAGGCTAGACAAGAGAAGGACTTCGAGTTAGCAGATCATATTCGCGACGAGCTCGTCGAATCCGGAGAGGAAGTAGTGGATCTTGCTGACGGCAGCACGGGGTGTACGTCCGATGTAACGGTGTTCGGGTGGCCACCCGAGTCGCTCGACGACGATGATGACACGTCGCGCTCGGCGGACCGGTAGGGCATGAGTTTGCACCGCCCTTCCAGGGCTTGATCTCCCTCCGGAACCGGGCGCCCAGGGCGGTGCCCTGGGCTTGTGAATCCGGGCCTTTCAGGCCGGAAGCATTGGAAACCCTCGTGGGCCCCGTGGTCTTCGTGATCTCCGTGGGCTTTGTGGTTATCTTTCTGATCATGGGCGCTGCGAACAGATTCCGCGTGCTGGGTATCGACCCCGGGCTGCACATCACCGGCTACGCCGCCGTGGACGTCGTGGGGCGCGAGCCGGTGATCGTTGAGGCCGGCACGCTCCGAACGAACGCCCAGGGCGACCTGGCCGAGCGCATCGCCCAGATCCACGCCGACCTCGCCGAGGTGCTGGCCGAGCTGAAGCCCGACCTCGTCGCCATCGAGAAGCTCTACGCCCACTACAAGCACCCGCGGACGAGCATCCTGATGGCCCACGCCCGGGGGGTGATCCTGCTGGCCGCCCGCCAGGCCGGCGTCGCCGTGCGCGACCTCTCGGCCACGGAGGTCAAGAAGAACCTCACCGGCAACGGGCACGCTTCCAAGCAGCAGGTGCAGCGGACCATCCAGAGCCTCTGCGGCCTGGCCGAGCTTCCCCAGCCGCCCGACGTCGCCGACGCGCTGGCCATCGCGCTCTGCGCCGTCCGCAAACTGGGACCGTAACTGTCCACCGATTACACAGATTGCACAGATGTCACCGATCTGGTTTGGGAGAAGGGGAGCGCCATGGGAGACAGGGACGGGGTGCACGGCGAGCTGAGCTACGAGGTCATTGGCTGCGCGCAGCGGGTGCATCGCGTGCTGGGGCCGGGGTTCCCGGAGGCCCTCTACCGCAAGGCGCTGTGTGTCGAGCTGATGCGCCGGAAGGTCCCGTTCGAGGCCGAGACGAAGGCCGAGGTGTTCTACGAGGGGATGCTCTGCGGGGAGTTCCGGATGGACATCGTGGCCGACGGGAAGGTCATCCTGGAACTGAAGGCCCTGGACGCCCTGAGCGACAGCCATCTTGCGCAGGCCCTGACGTACCTGAAGGCGACCGGCCTGCGCCTGGCGCTCCTGCTGAACTTCGGCGCCCCCAGCCTGCAAGTCCGCCGCGTGGTCCTGTGATCCGCTGATCTGCCCCATCCGTGAAATCCGTGCAATCCGTGGACGCTGGGGCGCAATCCGTGGACCCTCTTGTGGCTGCGAGGAATCCGTGTACTCTGTGGGCATGATTGCGCGGATTTCGGGCAGGCTGGAGGAGGTCGCCGGCGGTGCGGCGTTGATCGACGCCGGGTCGGGCGTGTGGTACGAGGTCCGCGTGCCGGCGTGCGACGTGGAGCGGCTCAGCCGCCGCGTCGGGCAGGACGTCGCGCTGCACACGATTCATTACGTGGAAGGCGACCCGGCGCGGGGCAGCCTCGTGCCGCGCCTGGTGGGCTTCGTCTCGGAGGCGGACCGCGAGTTCTTCCGCGTCTTCACGACGGTCAAGGGCGTGGGCATCCGCAAGGCGCTGCGGGCGCTGGTGCGTCCGCCGGCGGAGGTCGCCGCCGCCATCCAGGCCAAGGACGCCAAGTTGCTGGTCACCTTGCCGGAGGTCGGCAGGCGTCTGGCCGAGCGGCTGATCACCGAGCTGCAGGACAAGATGGGCGAGTTCGCCGGTGAGCTGCCCGCGGCGGGCGCCGGCCCGACGGAACTGCCCGAGGGCGCCCTCCAGGCCGTCGCCGTCCTCACGCAGCTCGGCGAGCGCCGCGCCGACGCCCTCGCGCTGGTGGAGCGCGTCCTCGCCGTCGCGCCGGAAGCGGACTCCCCCGAGACGATCCTCCAGCATGTGTACCGACTGAAGGCAACGGGCGTGTGAGCGGAAGCACCCGGCGCGGCCCGCAAGCGGGCCCGCTAAACGAGAATGGGAACGTCCTGCGCGGAAGGCGCGTCGGACGGCGTTCAACGGCGGGGAGGCCGGCCAGCGCGTCTGGGAAACCATGGCAAGAGACAAGATCATCAGCTCGCAGTCGATCGGGCCGGAGGATGAGAAGTTCAACCTGGCCTTGCGCCCGCGGCGGCTGGACGAGTGCATCGGCACGGGCGACCTGCTCGAGAAGCTGCGGATCTCGATCACCGCGGCGCGCCAGCGCGCCGAGCCGATGGAGCACGTCCTGCTGCACGGCCCGCCGGGGCTGGGCAAGACGACG